>CAYQFV010000077.1:0-18598 GCA_964416845.1 uncultured Phycisphaeraceae bacterium
GGGTGCAATGTGTGCCCGTGCACTGGTTCGTTTCAATTCAAGAGGAGTCGAACCATGGTAGGGAGAAATCGCCGTATCCCGTTCGGTGTGATGCTGTCCGGGGCTATCTTTATGGGTGCATTGATGTTGCAGCTAGCGTGTCCTGCGCTACCGCCAGATACGAGTCCGCCGCCTACGACGCCACCGCCCACGACGCCGCCGCCCACGACGCCACCGCCCACGGCATCGCCAGAAGGTGTCACGGCGAGCCAAGTCAGCGAAATGATCGCCGACAAGCTCAACACGCTCGATCGCGATTTGACTTTGTGGAACATTCAGCCGGGCTTGGGTACCGTGATGATCGAGTACGGCAAGCGCTTCGCAATGGCACAGTTGGCGGCGCAGGCCGGTGATTGGGGGATGGCCCAATACCAGATCAAGGAGGCTGTCGAGATCCAAGAAGTCGGTGAGACGACTCGACCGGCGAACGAGACGTTGCTCAAGGGTTTTGAACAGGCCAACATGACCCCGCTGGAAGACGATATTCTGGCTAAGGATCTGGATGCGTTTAACGCGGATGTGGCAAGTGCCCTTGCTGCATGCAATGCATGTCACGCCGCGACGGGCCACCCGTATATTTCCGTCCAAGCTCCGACCGTTTCTCCGGAGGATTTTCTGACCTTTGGCCCCAGTGAGCCAACGGCGCCGGAATCCTCGGAATCCGGACCGGCCGAGCCAAGCACCACTTCCGACACCCCACTATCATGGAGTGAAATGACACAAATGGTGGACACGGCGTTCGACAACGTCGATCGTAGTTTGACGTTGTGGAACATTCAGCCCGGTTTAGGGACGGTGATGATCGAGTATGGCAAGCGCTTTGCGATGCTGAAATTCGCCGTCGATGCTGGAGACTGGGGAATGGCCCAGTATCAGTTGAAGGAGCAAATTGAAATACAGGAAGTTGGTGAGACTACACGGCCAGCCAAGACGAGCCTTCTGAAGAGTTTCGAGCAGACGAACCTGGAACCGCTCAGCGCAGCGATCGAGAATCAAGACGAGGGCGCGTTCAATACCGCGTACTCAGAAGCGATCGCAGGATGCAACGCCTGCCACGTCGCGACCGGACATCCCTACGTACGCGTCGAGATGCCGCCATCCTCGCCGCAGCCCTTCCTCCTGTTGGGTTCAAGTGACGCCCATCCAGCGGAAGAAGGCGAACCCGAGGCCGGCACAACGCCACCGCCGTCATTTCCCACTGGCCAACCCACTGTGGCAGACGCCGAATCGCTCATTCAGGATCGCCTGAATACGCTGGATCGTAGTCTGGCGCTCTGGAACATACAGCCAGGTCTTGGCACGGTCATGATCGAGTACGGTCATCGTTTTGCGCTGGCTCGCCTCGCCGTCGACGCGGGCAACTGGGGGATGGCAGCCTATCAAATCAAAGAGGCGACCGAGATCCAGGAGGTTGGTGAGACGACGCGTCCGAATAATGCGACGTTGCTCAAGAACTTCGAACAATCGTTCGTCGAGCCGATCAACAACGCGATCGAGGCTCAGGACGCAGCCCAATTCGACACCGCCTTCACAGAGGCGCTCACGGGCTGTAACGCTTGCCATCAAGCAACTGGGCACCCGTTCGTCGTTGTGACCGAGCCCCCGGACAATCTGGTTGATTTCCTCGACTTAACCAATACCGGGTCATAGCAGCGTCTGGATGACACTGTTCTGACACACGTTGAATGATGCCTCTCCGCCTTGGCAGAAGTAGCTATCACGATAGCTCTTTTGCCAAGGCGGAGAGGCTGTGGTCTATCGACGCATCGAAAGCGGTTCCAGGCTTTGGTCCCACAAACGAGTGTCCACGAGTCCGAAGCAAGTCTTGACGATCGCAACGCCCCCGGCTGGGCTACTGCAAGGGATGTTACAGGACGGTGGGCTTCAACGTACGGCAAACCGGCTCGGCGCCCGACCCCTTGCGAGGCGTCGGTAGCTCGGTGATGGCCCGTTACTTGGTGGTTACCGTGCAGCGTTGACCCTATCCAGGATGCAAACTAGAATTCCACCGTGATCGTTAGGCTGCTGATATCCTCGATGGCCGTTGCGTCGTTCCTCGCCGTTCCGGCGTTGTGCGTGGGTGGTGTGATTTCACACGCTTGCGACTGCGTCGAAGAGGCATGCTGTTCGCATGATTGCGACTGCGGTGGCCAATCTTGCTGCGGACACGAGAGTGGCTGCTCCAGCGATCCTTGCGGCGTTGGTGTCATTCGACCTGATCGACAGAATGCCGATGCCGTGACGGTCGCGCACCCGCCAGTCTCAATCTCGATCATCGTTGCGGCTGGCACTCAACCGGCCGTACGGACGCCGTTCGTCTGCACGCACGAATGGCTTGGCGGCGGGAAGCTGCCGTTCCCGCCCAGCGATCTCCCCCTCGTTATCTGATTCTTCCGACGACCAATCCGCACGCAGTCATGCGCGTGAATTCCACGCGTCGACCGCTTCGTTCTCAATGCGCTCCATTCGGCAAGCAGACGCGGGCTCTGCAAGACGAACTTCATACAATGGGCTTCACCGAACGGACTCCCGAAGAGGGATTTCCGCACGAAGGACATCGCAAGAACCGGCTGAGGAATCGCGAGTATGTTCAAGAAGATCGCAATGTTTTCAAGTCTCTTCGTCACGGTCGCGGCGTTAGGCGGATGTGCTACGGTGGACCCGCGGACGGACTACGACCAGGTGGGACAGCGCGTCGCCAAGGCCACCGGGCAGGAACGGGTCTATCGTCCTGAAGACGACGAACTCGTCGCTGGGCTCGTGGCCGGTCTATCCCAAAACGGACTCACCGCAGCGGAGGCTGTCGAGATATGCCTGCTGAACAATCCAACGCTTCAGGCGATGTTCATGGATATTGGCATGGCACGCGCGGACGCGGTGCAAGCCGGGCTGTTTTCCAATCCGTTCTTGGGCGTTCTGGGGTTGCTCCCGGACAGCGGCGGGCTGGCGAACGTTCAGGCCACGCTCTCCCAGAACATCGCGGAACTCTGGCAAATCCCGATTCGAAAGCGTGCGGCTGAGCGGTCGCTCGACGTGGTGATCCTTGACCTCGCTCGCGCGGCCGCAGGAATCGCCGCGGATGCAAAGGCTGCATACTATACGGCCGTCGGCTCTGACGAACGGTTTCGGATCGCCCAGGAGAATCTTGGCATCGCCAATAACCTCCTCGATCTTGCACTGACCCGTCAGAAAGCGGGGGCAGCCAATGAACTGGACGTGAACTTGTCTCGCGGCATCGCGTTGGACGCAGCGATCGAAGTCGAGCGGGCACGATTGTCCGCCGCCGATGCCCGTCGTAGCCTGGCCACCATACTCGGCCTTGTTGTCGACGCGAACGCCCTGATCCTGAACGATTCGCTTCCCGATGAATTCCCCGAAACGCCGGCCGCTGAATCGCTTGTGGAATTGGCCAAGTCGTGGCGGCTGGACATTCAGGCAGCCGAACAGGGTGTATCCGCCGCGCTAGCAAAGCTGGACTACGAGTATCGCCTTGTCTTTCCGGTGGTGGAGTTCGGTGTCTCGCTGGAACGATCAGAACGCAGAAGTCAGGGCGGTCGAGACGTCCTGGCAGACACCGTCCGCGGGTCGATCGCCGGCGGCGGGTTGACCGCACCTGGGATTCAACCTCGGTCCGAGCGGCGGAGCATGAAAGGCCAGGATCTCATCCTCGGGCCGAGTCTCGGCATCGAGTTGCCGATCTTTGACCAAAACCAAGCACAGATCGCCAGCGCCCAATACGCCCTTCAGCAAGCACGCAAAGCCCTGGACGCCCTGGATCGCGCGGTGACTCAAGAAGTGCGCAGCGCCGTCGACCGCGCGATGACGGCGTGGCGGTTGATGCAAATGTACCGTGACCAATCCATCCCGTTGGCGCGGGGAAACCTCGACCTCTCTCGCGAAGCCTATCGCGCAGGTCGCGCGTCGTTTCTTTCCGTGTTGGAAGCGCAGCGGTTCTTTCTCGAAGCCCGTCGGGGTTATGTCCAAGCGTCGCAATCCGCAGCCACGATGATACCTGAACTCGAACGTACGATCGGGCTGCCGTTCGACAGGTTCCTGGCTGAGGTCAACAAGCCCATGGTTTCCAACGAGGACGTTGATAAGGAAAGTGGATCATGAGCAGCAAGCGAATGCGAATCGGTTTCATACCGGTCGTCTTGACCATTCTGGGCATGGCGTTCTTGGGCGGCTGTACGCCCATCGATCTTCCGACCTTGGAGACGTTCGCGGCGGACTTTCTTCGCAGCGCGGCGGCAGCATTACTTCTCTAACCGCACACAGCCGAATACGAGGGATATTCTTATGAACAAGAAAACGATCGTGGCGATGTTGGTCGCAGTTTTCACCGTTCTTGGTGTCGGAAATGTCTGGTCGCGTTTCGCGCACAACGGATACGCGATGGCCCAACATAAAGATCACGACGAGAAAGTCCACGGTGGTTCGGGGCACGACGATCACGACGACGATGGCGATGAGCGCGGCGGCCACGAAGAACATGAGGAAGGAACCGTGCACCTTAACCCGGCCAAGCTCTCGGGGTTGACGCTTGCGAATGTGGAAGTCCGACGCGGCTCGCTGAGCACCATGGTCGAGCTTCCCGGGGAAGTCGCCTGGAACACCGACCGGCTGGTTCATGTCACACCGCGGGTCAGTGGCATCGTGTCTTTGGTCGAAAAGACGCTCGGAGACCGGGTAAAGGTGGGCGATCTTCTGTGTGTCTTGGAATCGCGCGAGATGGGCGACGCCAAAATGAAATACCTGTCCAATCTAAGCCGATTCGAAGTAGCGCGTGCCGACTACGAGCGGGCCCAAATCGTTTACAAGAACACCAAGAAGCTTTTGATTATCCTGGACCCCGAGCCCGCTCCCGAAGCAGTGCTCGCGCAGGCACATGACCTTCCAGTCGGCGACAACAAGAACAAGCTATTGACTTCTTACACAAGAATGAAAGTGAACTTCCGCAACTACAAGCGGAATGAAGGACTGCTGGCCAGCAAGATCGCGAGCGAAGCGGAATTCCTGGAGGCCCAAGGTCAATATGAGATCTCCCGGGCCGACTATCTGTCCACTCGCGAAGAGATATCGTTCGATCTGGAGCTTCGATTCCTTCGCGCGGAGAAAGACTTCAAAGTATCCGAGACCGAAATGCGCAATGCGGAGCGAGCTCTGCACATTCTCGGGCTTACGAATGCGCAGACTTCAGAAATTGCGCAACAAGGCGAGGAGATCGACGCCAACATTGCCCGCGCCGCGCTGTACAGCCCGATTTCCGGCGTCATCGTTAATCGTCACTTGACGCGCGGTGAGCTCGTCAATACGGACACCCGGCTGTACACGATTGCCGACCTCTCCAATGTCTGGGTAATGGGCAGGGCGTATGAGCGTGACATTCGCTTTCTCAAGCGCGGGCAAAAGACAACCGTGCGACTGGACGCCTTTCCAACCCAATTGTTCGAGGGCGAAGTCGACTACGTCGCAAGCCAACTGGACCTCGATACCCGGACGGTACAAGTCCGGGTGGTGCTTCCGAACCCGGAAGATCGGCTTCGCGCTGGAATGTTCGGTACCGTCGTCATTCACCTCGGAAATGGGACAGATGCGGCGGATCGACAGGGCATTCTCGTGCCGGCAGCAGCATTGCAGCGTGTCAAGAGCGGATTCGTCGTATTCAAGTCTGAGGGACCCGGAAAATACAAACTTGTTCCTGTTCAAGTTCTAAGGAAGTCCCGTGAGTTTGCCGAGGTGACGGGCGACATTTCGGTGGGCGACAAGGTCGCCGTCGGCGACACGTTCGTGCTCAAAGCGGAGGCGGGCAAAGAGGAAATGGGTGGCGGACACTCGCATTGACGGAGCAGTCATGTCAAGAATTGTTGACTTTTCACTGAACAATCGTTTCCTGGTCATCATCCTCTGGCTCTTGGTTGTGGGGGTGGGGATCAACTCCCTGACAGAACTCCCCATTGATGCCGTTCCTGATGTCACAAACGTCCAGGTACAGATCCTGACGAACTCGCCGGGCCTTCCTCCGGAAGAGGTCGAACGATTCATCACGTTCCCTGTCGAAACGTCCATGAGCGGTCTGCCGGCCATCGAGGAAATCCGCTCGGTTTCCAAGTTCGGCTTGTCAGTCGTCACAGTGGTGTTTCTCGAGGGTACTGACATTTATTGGGCCCGCCAACTTGTTGGTGAACGGCTCGTCGACGCTCGGGGGCAAATCCCAGAGGGCTACGGCGAGCCTGAAATGGGACCGATCTCAACAGGGCTGGGAGAAATCTATCAGTTCGAGGTCCGTGGCGAGAATCACACGCCGATGGAGCTTCGGACCATCCTTGATTGGTATGTCAACTACCAACTCCGCAGCGTTCCCGGCGTCGTTGAGATCAACGCCTTCGGGGGTGAACTGAAGACCTATCAGGTAACGCTCAATCCCGAGAGGCTGGCGGCGTTTGACATCCCGGTGGGCGATGTGCTCAACGCATTGCGGGCCAACAATCGCAACGTCGGCGGTGGGTACATCGAGCATCTGGGCGAGCAGTATCTTATTCGCGGCGAAGGGCTGATCGAAACACTGAAGGACCTCGGAAACGTCATCGTCAAATACGACGATGATGCTGGAACCCCGATCTATGTGAAGGACATCGCGACCGTCGAGTTCGCCCCGATGATTCGCCAAGGCGCGGTCACGCGTGACGGGCGCGGCGAGGCAGTGGTCGGTATCGTGATGATGCTGATGGGTGGAAACGCGCGGGTCGTCTCCCAAGCCGTGCAAGAGAAGATCGAGCAGATCAAGAAGTTCCTTCCCGAAGGCGTCACCATTGACACGTTCTATGACCGAACGGACCTCGTGAATCGAACCATCGAGACCGTCGCCAAGAACCTGGAGGAAGGCGGCATTCTGGTGATCGTCGTGCTGCTGCTCTTGCTTGGCAATCTTCGCGGCGGGTTGATCGTTGCGTCGGCCATCCCGCTATCGATGTTGGTCGCGTTCACCGCGATGCGATTTGCCGGGCTGAGCGGCAACCTGATGAGCTTGGGCGCCATCGACTTCGGTTTGATCGTGGATGGCTCGGTCGTCATGATCGAAAACATCGTGCGTTTCCTTCACGACCGAAAGGATGACGACCGCCCCCATTTGGAAAAAGTTCGCGCCGCCTGTCACGAGGTAGCCCGACCGGTCGCCTTTGCCGTCGGCATCATCATCATCGTCTATCTGCCGATTCTCGCCCTGCGCGGGATCGAAGGGAAAATGTTTCGACCTATGGCGTTGACGGTTGTTTTCGCGCTGTGTGGTTCGCTGGTCTGTGCATTGACCCTCATGCCGGTCCTCGCTTCGTTGTTCCTCAAACGGGTCAAGGAGAAGGAGCCGTTTTTGTTCCGAATTGCCAAACGCGCGTACTACCCCATTCTCGAAAGACTCATTGATAAGCCGCGTCGCGTGTTCGCCATGGCGGTCGTCGCGTTCTTTGTCAGCCTCAGCCTAGTGCCGTTTCTCGGGGCGGAGTTCATTCCGCGTTTGGACGAGGGGGCGATTGCGATGCAAATCTGGCGCTTACCCAGCGTCTCGCTCGAGAAATCCAACGAAATCAGCTCGCACGCTGAACGTGTTCTTAAGGACGAGTTCCCCGAGATCAAGACCATCGTCTCGCGCACAGGCCGGCCGGAGATCGCCACCGACCCGATGGGCGTTGAAATCAGCGACACCTACATCATCCTCAACGACAAGGATACGTGGCGATACAAGAGCAAAGAAGCGCTCATCGAAGCCATCGACGAGACCGTGAAAGACAACATTCCGGGCGCTATCTTCAGCTACTCCCAACCGATCGAGCTGCGCGTCTCCGAATTGATCGCTGGCGTACGAAGCGATATCGGAATCAAAATCTACGGCGACGATCTCGAACTGATGAAAGAGAAAGCCGACCAAGTGGTCCGAATCATCAGCCGTGTTCCCGGCGTTGCGGACCCGAAGGCAGAACAGGTCATCGGCCTGCCCACCATGCGGGTGCGTATCGATCGCGACGCAATCGCCCGGTACGGCGTGAACGCCGAGGAGGTGCTCGAAGTCATTGAATCGGTTGGGGGCAAACAAGTTGGAACCGTGCTCGAAGGCCAGAAACGCTTCGCACTCCAGGTACGCTTCGGCGATGTGGTTCGTGCCGACCTCGATCGCATCGGCGATCTGAAAATTGCCGGGCCTCCCATGGGTAATGGGCCTCCACGGTTGATTCCGCTCTCTCAGCTCGCTTCAATCGAAATCGAAGAGGGCCCCGCCCAGATCAGTCGTGAAAACATCAGTCGTCGAATCACCGTCGAGTGCAACGTCCGCGGGCGAGACTTGGCATCTTTCGTGGCTGAAGCGCAGGAACTTCTCGACAAGGAATTCGAGCTACCGGCCGGCTGGTATATGGAGTGGGGAGGACAGTTTGAGAACCTCAAGGAGGCCTCGAAGCGGTTGGCCATCCTAGTGCCGCTGTCGCTCTTGCTCATCTTCGTGCTGCTCTACAGTACGTTCTCCTCCATCAAACTCGGCGCGCTGATCTACCTGAACGTGCCATTGGCCATCACCGGCGGAATCCTCTCGCTGTTTGTGCGAGGATACCCCTTCTCCATATCAGCCGGCGTCGGATTCATCGCGCTGTTCGGTGTCGCAGTCCTCAACGGTGTCGTCCTCGTCTCGTACATCGTTCAGAAACGCAAAGAAGGCCTCTCTCCAGTCGAGGCCGCTCGCGAGGGAGCACGCATCCGATTGCGACCGGTTCTGATGACGGCCCTCGTCGCATCGCTGGGCTTCATACCGATGGCCTTGGCGACCAGCGCAGGCGGAGAAGTACAGCGTCCGCTGGCGACCGTCGTGATCGGCGGGTTGGTCACATCGACCCTGCTGACGCTGCTGGTTCTACCGACGGTCTATCGTTGGTTTGATCCGTTCAAGGAAGAAGTCGAAATCTAGAATCGTGGCACTGTGGAGAGCTCGGCATGAAAGAAATCAAAGCCATCGTCAGGCAGCACCGGTTGGACGCGATGCTGGATGCTTTGCACGCCCATCCGGAACTTCCCGGCGTGACGGTGTCGCACGTTCGCGGCTTCGGTCGAACGGTGGGGCGCAGCAATTCCCAAGGCACGCCCATTCAGTATGGCACTGCGGAAATGGTCAAACTGGAATGCGTCGTCAATGACGAGGATGTTGACACTGTGATCGACCTCATGCAGCAGGCGGCCCACACCGGTAACGTGGGAGACGGGAAGATCTTCGTGTACAACATCGAGTTGGCGGTCAAAATCCGAACCGGCGCCCGATCAGTACGATTTGACTGACGGAGCGGTGCGGGCTGCAGCACCGGTGGCCGGAAAGCAGCCTGGCAATCCATCGTAGACGTACGTCGACGTGGTTCATCCAGCGGCCCGCCGAAACGGTCAGCACTGCCGCCACCGCAGTTCCTTCGGCATCGGGGTGACGTGGCGAAGTCGGTCCGCACGCGGTCAGGCAAAAAAGGAGCGGGCTTGTAAGCCGAATTCTGTTCACCGCTACCGCAACGAGGCGGCCGGCGGTGGACGATCATTTATCTAGGCCGCCGATCGCCCGGCGGCTCATGCACCCTACCCGCGGCTACGAGTGCCACATAGTGGCACTTTCGAGACGGGCCGCCTCTAACCGCTACGTGGGCTTGCTGGCGGTGGGGTTTACCTTGCCGCCGATGTCACCATCGGCGCGGTGCGCTCTTACCGCACCATTTCACCCTTACCCGTCGGCGACCGCGGCGCACAAAGTACACACGCAGCCACCAACGTCGGCGGTGTCTTTTCTGTGGCACTTGCCCTCGGGTTACCCCGGGTTGGCGTTGCCAACCACCGTGCCCTGCCCAGTTCGGACTTTCCTCCAGGTCGATCTCTCGACCCAGCGACCATCACCGCCCGCTCCAGTCGTCAGCATACCACGGCGGTTCGGCCGAGTCATCTGACGAGCACACCCTGCAACGGAATGGCCTGTTGCGGGACGAGTCAGCCGCGGTCAAGCTTCTCAAACACTTCAAGAATCCTGTTCGGCCCGACGAATGGGAAGCTGCCCACGTCCACGGTGAATTTCCCGGCGGGGTTGGGGCGTGAATCTGCGTGGCCGTCGGCGAATCCGGTGTTGACCCAGCGGCGTTTGTGGTTCGTGCGATTGACGATGCCGAATGACTCCAGAGGAACCGCGGTCAGGAAGTTTTGATCCACCACCAGAGAGCGGATCGTGATGTCGCCACTGTTTCGTCCCAAGCTGCCCAAGACGATGTGATCGTCCCACGTGTCGTGCGGCTGGCGAATGGTGGCCAGCGTGTTGGAACCATGGCGGTAGAAGTATCCGCTGATCGCCTGCCGCGTGCCGACCTTGGCAAGTTCGACTCGGGCGTCGCGTTTTTGGTCCGCACCAGGACAGAACAGGATCTTCGGTTGATTGCCGAGGTGACGCGAGAGCAACAACCCAAGTCCGACGGGGCGACCGTCGCTAAGCGACAGCTGGCTGGTGACGAGCCCCGTCACGGGATACAGGTTGGACGGACTGGGCGGCGGGGCGGTCGGGCCATAGGGGATGGCCCCGTTGTTCTCCGAAGCGTACGCGTGGACGGCGGTCATAACGCCCTTGATGTTGCTCAGGCAAAGCGTGCGCCGAGCAGTCGCCCGCGCTCGCGAAAACGTGGGCACCAGCAGGGTGGCCAGCAAGCTCATGATGGTGATCACCACGAGCAATTCGATAATCGTGAATCCCCGTAGGGGATCATCGCTGGCGAGTCGGCTTCGCATTGCGTTCATCATCAGGTGTGCACAAGCCTGCTACCGTCTCCTTTTGCGTTCGCGCGTATGCCTTTGTGACTCATACCGATCGGCCTGAAATCACCGATCTATTGTCCGAACATCACTGCGAACCTGCCATAGTCGTGCAGATCGACATCACCGTCGTGATCGCCGTCCAAACGGTCGAACGCACACGGCGGGCAATTCGTCGGCCGCGTCATGTCTTGTGCCCCGGAAACGCATTCTGAAAACATGGCGTAATCGTCAAGATCGACATCGCCATCGACGTCGGCATCGTCGGCAGGCGAGACCGGGTTGCACGTCACTTCAACGCGCACGTTGTCGAGGTTCCACACACCGGAAAGACCAACGGATGGCCGAATATCGATCCCGATGGAGTTGCCAACCGCCGGGTCAACGATCGGGAACGACGTCGTCGTTGGCGAAATCGCCGAAAACTCGACCAGAAGCACCCCCGCATCTGCACCGTTGGGCAGTTCATCAGCGGATACAACTCGTTCGGCGAGGGTCACCTTTTGCATCGCGTCATCCTCGTAGAACAAACGCAACGAGAGCAAAGCCGGATCCGGGTTCGGCGGGGGATTGGGGTCGTTGGGGTTAAACGTGAGCGGAGGAAAGAAGAAACTCTCGCCGACATCCACTCGCAGGGTGTAGGAAGCGTTCGACTCGTACGGATCGGCGAGCTGCTGAAAGAATGCAATATCGGCGTTGTCGAGCGCACCAAGGAATGCGAGCTGGATGCCGTCGGCGTTGGTGATAAAGAAGACCGACGGTAGGCCTTCCTGATCCACTGGGCTGTTGAAGAACACGCCCGTGTCCAGCGTGTCGACCACACCCGGCAATCGGGGGTCAGAACCGACAGGTCCGGTCTCCTCCCAAATGTCGGCATCGGGAAACGCAAAAAACGTTCCCGGCATTTCAAACGAGTGATTCGGCACGGGGATACTGGTCTGCCCAAGCGCGGGCGCACTCGCCCCGACTACCGCCAACAAACACCCAAACGCGCGCAAACCACTCCGCCATGTCGACGAACGAAAAGTGTACAATGCTGCCTCCATTTCTCCTCCGGGGGGAAACACATCTACAAAATTCACTGCCCTCTGGCTGCACGCCGGCCTCGATCGATGCAGCCGTTGGTCTTCAGAACATGCGGGTCCAATTCACCGCAGCACATCAGGATAGCGAAAACGCGTCGCCGCGCCCAGACATCAGGTTGGCCAGCGAGCGGCGATCGCGAATCAATCGCGCGTAACGGCGGGGTTTTTCAGAAGCGCTTCGACGGCAACGTCGCCCTCCGGTCCGCCATGACGGATCTGGGAGACAGTCGTACGACGGTGTAAGAAGTTGCATAGTGTCGAGAGAGGGCGGTGGTGGCGGCCGCGCGAACGCGAGTCAGCCAGGGATTCGGCCCGTGGAGAGGCGCGCCATGCGTTCGCATTGCGTCGCCGGCAACTGCCGCGATCAGGATAATTGCGCCCTTGCGGGTCGGGCTATCGCGTGATCGTTGTGCCGGTTCGGCCGGCGGCTGCGTCGGCGGCGCGATCCAATGACCCGATGATGGCGCGAGCGTTTCCGTTGGTTCGTGCGGAGAGGAACTCGATCGCACCGCCAACCTTCGGGCCCATCGAGCCACGAGGGAATTGCCCCGCATCCAGCCATGCGCGGGCTTCGTCGGTCGTCATGTGGTCCACCGCACGCTCGGTAGGCTGCCCGAAGTCGATCCGCACGCGATCGATGGCCGTCAGGAACATGATGATTTCCGCGCCGAGCTCGACCGCCAACAGGGCGCTGGCGAGATCCTTGTCGATGACGGCCTGCACGCCGCACAGTCCGTAGTCCTGCGTGCGCACCACGGGAATTCCACCACCGCCGCAGACGACGAGTAGATCGCCCGCCTTGACCGACCGGCGGATGGTTTCGATCTCCATGATCTCTCGCGGGACCGGCGACGGAACCACGCGTCGGAACTTTCCTGGAGCAACCTCGACAGAGGTCCACCCCTCCTCGCGTTGCAAACGATCCGCCTCATCCGCTGTCACGGCTCGCCCGATGGGCTTGGATGGATCGTCAAAGGCGGGGTCGTCGCGATCAACCAGCACCGTCGTGACGATCGATGCGACCACGCGATCGTGCCCACGTCGGAGCAGTTCATTCGTCAGCGTTTGGCTAATCATGAACCCCATGCCGCCCTGAACGTGCGCAACCGCGACCTCCATGGGGAGCGGATAAATCGCGTCGGCAGCCGCCTCGTTGCGAAGCAGGAAGTTGCCGATCTGCGGGCCGTTTCCGTGCGTTACCACCAACTGATAACCCGCTTCAACGAGGTCAGCCAACTGAACCGCCGTCGCTCGCGAGTTGGCGAATTGTTCGTCGACGTTACCTTCCTGATGCGCCTGCGAGATCGCGTTACCTCCCAACGCGACCACAACAAGTTCTGATCCTGCCATGTGGGTTTCCTCACCGCGCCGGTGTTCCGGCGAACCCCCTCTTCCCGCACGGGCATCACGCCTGTGTCTTGTCGCCCATCCCTCAAGTATAAGCCACAACGTTCCGCGATTCACATCCGATTGACCACGCGGCCCGGTTCTTCCCGACATTGTCATTCGACGGTGCGGAAAACGCGGAGAACCTCGATCCTATCGGCCATTCGCCACTCTGTCGGACTGAATGCAACGCTCGCACTGACCTATAAAGCGACGACTCGCGACCCGCGGTGACAACGGGGGGGGCAGGCCGGCTTCGCGCCGAATTGCTGGACGCTCGTACGCCTCCCGAACGATAACCCACGTTGCGGACGGACTGCTGGCAACGTCCGACGGGATGACCGTTACGCTGTTCGCGGGAGAGCGCGATGCATTCGACAAAAGAGATCGATCTGACTCACTCGTCACACGCGACGAACGTCGCCGCCAGCCGGCAGTCTAGCGACGACGGTGCGATCGCAGTCGCACCCTGCGATCCAAACGACCCGGCAGCCGTGTTGCACCATGTCCGTCAAACGTGGCGGTCCGTCACCCAAACCGCGCTGGCAAAGCGTTGTTCGATCTACATCTACGGCGCTGGTGCCCATACCGAGTGGCTATTCAACGTCACCCGCGACCTACCGAGGCCGCCCATCGCGTGCATCCTGGACGACGCGCCCTCCAAGGCCGAGATTGCCGGCGTGGCGGTCGAGCGCTGCGATTCGTGCCACGTTCCCGACGGAAGCATGATCTTGTTGTCGAGTGACCGATTCGAAGAAACGCTGGCCGGCAACGCACGTTCACGGTTCGGATCGCACGTTGAGATTGTGAGGCTGTACGCCGGTCTACCCGCCGGACCGTACGCACGCGCAGAACCGCCGGCTAACCGAGACCGCCGTCTTGAGGCGACTCGACGGGCACGCGAAACGTATGGCGTCACCGCGTTCGTCGGTCCATACGAACAGGCAGGTTACGTCACCGGGTTTCTGCAGGAGCAGTGGCTGTGGTCCCACCGTGATCGTCTGCAAGGCCACGTTTTGGACATGTCCACACCCCGCCATTGGCACGAGTGGATTCACCAACTTGACAGCGTAGATCGGGTTTCGATCAGCGACCTCGATCAGAGTTCCGTTACGAAGCTCGGCTTCGCCAGTCCGACCGATCTGCGAGCCGATTTCTGCGGCGCTGATCTCCCCATCGACAACGACACGTTTGACGCCATCCTGTGTTTAAGCATCTTGGAACACTGCCGCCGGCCGATCGATATGATCCGCAACCTTCGTCGCGTGCTCACACCCGCCGGCGTCCTATTCGTGACAGTGCCGTTCGCCTACATCGACGGACATTGTCGACCGGACTACTGGCGATTCGGTAGAGATGGACTTGAACTGCTCGCTCAAGAAGCCGGCTTCAAGCGTACCACCACCGGCGGACTCGGCGACATCGGTGGGCTGTTGACGGATGTTTTGGGATACGACTGCTCCGCCGCCGGCCATCACGACGGCGTGCCGATCCTCAACTGGTTGATCGCGTCAGACGAAGGTCGCTGAATCTTCTATAAGAACACCACCGAGACCAGCAGGAACACCGGCAGAAGAATCACCACGCTCCAAAGCATGTAGCCGAAGAAGCTCGGCATTTTCACGCCCGCCTGCTCGGCGATGCTGCGAACCATGAAGTTCGGTCCGTTGCCGATGTAGGTCATCGCGCCCATGAACACCGCTCCAAGGCTAATCGCCGTCAGCAGTGACGTGGAGATCATCTGGCCGCCAACCAGTTCCAGCATGTGTCCGTCGGAGGGCAACACGCGCGCAGTCTCGAAGAACACGACATAGGTCGGAGCGTTGTCGAGGAAGCTCGAAAGGGCACCGGTCGCCCAGAAGAAGTGCCACGGCGCATGCAGCCCCAGCGACGCACCCTTGGCGTTGAGAATCGCAATCGGAACCTGCATGCAGATGAAGATCCCAATGAACAGGGCAGCCACCTCTAGGATGGCGTGATAGTCGAACTTGTTGGCCTCACGCACGCCCTTCGCGGTCGTCTTGAGGGACAACGCTACCAGCAGCAGCATCAGCAGTTCGCGCATGAAGGGGAACGGCTTGAACAGTCCGAAGAAACTCTTGTTCGGGTCGAGAAAAGCAACGCACAAGACCACACCGAGCAGATAGACGAAGTTGATTCGCCCGCTGAGTTGGAGCGGCGTTCGTTCGGTTTCGTCGCGTTGAATGTCTCGTTTTTCTTCTTTTCGATAGGCCAACGTATCGACGATGTAGTACACGCCAAGCAGCACGGCCGTCGTCGCCAGCCACGGCAACAACAAGCCCAACGTCCAAAGGAATGGCACACCTCGCAAATATCCCAGGAACAACGGCGGATCACCGATCGGCAGCAGCAAACCGCCGACGTTGCTGACCAGAAAGATGAAGAAGATCACGGTGTGCGTGACGTGCTTGCGCTCGCTATTGGTCTGTAGCAACGGGCGAATGAGCAGCATGCTCGCACCCGTCGTTCCGACGAAGCTCGCCATCGCCGCGCCCACCGCGAGAAACGTCGTGTTCGTTCCCGGATGCGCCGGCAGGTCGCCCCGTAAAGATATCCCACCACTGATCACGTACAGACAGAAGAGCAATACGATGAAGGGGATGTACTCGCCCAGAATCGCGTGTTGTAAGATCGCCCCGACGCTTGAGGCACCGTCGGCAATGACGTAGTAGCACATCGTGATGCCCGCGAACACCAGCGACACCATCAACCGGTTCTTGTTGCTTTCCCACCAGTGCTCCGTAGCAGGAATCAGCGGCAGAATCGCAATGCAGAGCAACAGCGCGGCGAAGGGAAGGCAGGCAAGCAGCGGCGGAACGTGCCCATGACCACCCTCGGCGTGGCCTTCGGCGACCGGAGGATGCGTGAAGTACGCTTGGTATATCAGCAGGCCCAAGGCAGCAACGCCCATCGCGATCGCCACCCAATTCATCGCGGTCAGCCGTCCGCCATGATGAGGCCGCAACTCCTGATTCGTCAGATCCGCACTCAAGTGTGTACTCATCGTTGCTAGCTCCTCAAACGAGCGACTCAACCCCGCGGCCGAGATTCCGTGCGAAATGTCGTCCACCAACCCCAATCAGCCATCTGCCCTGCCGCCCCGCCCGCAAGCGTAACACGTGAAGCGTTCCGCAGTTGCGAGCGAGCCGACCGGATGGATACTGAATCGGTATCGGCAAGATTAAGCACGGCCTACGCTTGAGAAGACCGATCCCACGCCTTCGGCAGCGTGGAGCGACGCATCATGTCCGATATTGCTCTCCATGGCCAGCGGACTGGGCCACCCAATCCAAAAAAGGAATCGACGTTTTTTCGCCCCAGACCGCGATTCCGGAGGTCGTTTCAGACGAATTGGCGCGTTCGACCGCGTGTTCGGCCAGCAGCCCGATTTGCGTTTATTGAGACCCGCGAGCGAACGTGGCGAGGGGCTCGACACGACTACCCGGCGATCGCTCGCCGTTACCGAAACCGCTGCTCCACAGGGGGCGGAGGCTCGACAAAGGAGACGGGCACGCCGGTAAAGATACGCGGCAGTACACCGCACAAAACCAATCAGGGTGTCTGGAAATTCGCTTGGAACGCCCCAAAGTCTTGGAGGTCCACATCGCCGTCGCGGTCGTCGTCAAAGCATTGACACGCGGGAAGGTAGACAGGAGGCGAAACCGGCCCGACGGCCGTGGTGACGCATCCCGGAAAACTGCCGAAATCCTGAAGGTCGACGATGGCATTGCCGTCCACGTCTCCCGAGGTGAAGCAGTCGACGCACTGACTCGATTCGGCCGAACAGAACGGCGTCAGCGGATCGGGACAAGGGTCAGCCCCCGGTTGGCAATCGAGAGTTAGATCGCATGTCTCTTCACCAGTGCAAAACAGGCCGTCGTTGCAAAACGCATCATCAGGCGTGTGCACCACGACGTCGTTGACCTCATCGCACGTGTCCACGGTACAGCTAACGCCGTCGTCAAGCTCCGGCGGCTGGCCGGCGACGCACACTTTCGCTTCGCACATTTCGGCACCGTTGCAAAAAACGCCATCTCCACACGGCAGGGTGTTGGCAGCGTTGACGCAACCCTGAACGCTGTCGCACGAATCGTCGGTGCACGCGTTGCCATCGTCGCAATCGGAGTCGAGTACGCAGCCCACAGTCAAGCACCCATAGGTGACTTCGCCAGGCGCTGCCACGCCCTCGCCTCGAATCGCGAAAGTCAGCCCACCTCCGGCGAACTCGCTGCAAAACGTGACGCGGTCGGGCGGGGTACTGGTGATATCCAGCGCAACTGTGCCAATCTTCGCCCAACTCGGCGCGATTCCGAAGCCGCCGAAGTTCGTCCCGCCGAGATCGTCCACCCGTCCCAACAGGTCATCAACGGAGATGACGAACGGCAATGTGTCCCATTGGCTGGCAAGGGATACCTGTGCCAGCGTCGTGTCAAAGAAAGCGGTCTCATAAGTCAAATCGACGACGGCGGTGCTGATGGGATTCGGCCCCGGAGTCTGACACCACGCTTCGAGAAACACCGTCCTACCCGGAATGAATTGCGATTGATGCCCGACTGACGCACCCAAGGAATCGAGATCCGTCGTCATCTGGACGCCCGATGGGGTTGAGAGTACCACAAGCTGGACTCTAACCCGCACGACCGCCGCATCAGCCGCGGCGATTCGGTCGCCGAGGACGCACGCTGTTACCAATCCCGCGAGCGCTACCATACCAGTCAGATGTTCACAACGCCGTCGCATCAAAAGCCCCTCCAAGGCCAGCCCCCATGGGTCGCCACCATTGCTACCCCAGTCACGATCATACCAACATGCTCGCTCAGACAAAAGCTATCTATCTCAAACAGCGGACTCGCAGATACCGCCGGAGAACCGCAGCAACAACGCGGCCACAGAAACAAGGCGTGGACGCGAGTTTCCCCGCGCCCACGCCAATCTAATGCCTAAAGCTTCGACGTCGCTGTCTAGCGACGCACGTCAGTGCGTTGCCGCGCTCGCATCTTTTTCGAATCCGGCGACGGTATGACGTAGCCGGGAGTTCCCGAGTCGCGCGTGCGGAATCCGGAGAAATCAGCCCCCGGAACACGCAACCCCATGCTTCTCACCATGTCGGCGGTCGGCAGCGGGGGAACGAGCAGACTGGACGACGGCCAGATGTTTGACCCGCCCTCGGCCGACAGGACGGTGCAGATGTCGTCCGGCACGAGGATGATGTCCGTGTCGTCGCAATCCTTCAACCACGCCGTCACCCAGAACGCAAAGTCCTC
>CAYQFV010000078.1:0-18380 GCA_964416845.1 uncultured Phycisphaeraceae bacterium
ATCGCGCTGACCAAAACCAATCGCCCAGCGGTTCTGATCGCCGGCGATTGTCGGGCGGCTTATCAGGTGCACCCCGTCATACTCGCGAACGCGATCGGACAGCCGGCCGGGTCGATCATCAGCGTCGCCACGCCGGGACAAACCCCGGCAGCGGTGCTCGCCGCCCTACGCCAATACGGCAAGCGGTTTGCTCCGCGTCCGGTGGTTCTCGTCAGTATTTCGATCACGCTTGTCAACGACACCGTAGCGGGCATGAGCCGAACGAATGAATTGCTATGGTCCCTGGATCTGTGGGACCGCCGACAAATCGTCAGCAACCAGGAAGCCATCGCGGCTACGTTTCTTCCGGAGCAAACGCTATTGAAGCGATGGTTGGCAACCCTGCGTGCACCGGAACCACCAGCGACGTATCCCGACTACGGTTTCGAGACGCACGAGGACGCCGGTCGAGGTTTCTCGCCTGACGCGTTGCGATCCGCCGTGGAGAGTTTCCACCGGTTTTGGGTGGTACGACCGCGGTTACGAGGGGTCGCGTGGCGACAGACCCAGCGTGATCTCCGCGCGATCGTTGTTGCTGGCGCTCAGGTTGTCGTGTTGGATACACCGCTGCACCCCGCGCTCGCAGAGGCGATCGCCGACACGCCGAACGGCGAAACGTATCGCGCGTTCCGAAGGATGATCGCCGAGTTCTGCCGATGTGAGAACATTGCCTTGCTGGCGTATGACGAGAGCATTTTCAAGGGTCGAGATCCGGATCGGTTGTTCCACTCGGTAACGCAATTGAACGCGGACGGCGCCCGCCTGCTCACCGAGCACATCGCAGCGGACATGCGCGACCTTCTCGAAGCGGGCAGGTTGGTGCTGGCTGGCGGGGACGTTCAGAACCGCAGCGTTCGCGTTTCAGCGAGCGGGTCAAGTGCCCAACGTCAACGACCGATATTTCCGTAATGGACACGACCACGACCCAACAAACACCGGTCAAGCCTACCGGCAACGAATACCGCCGCATGCACTCCGGAACGGGCGATTGGGAGGCGTGGGGGGCGGAGTTGGGCAGAATCGCCGCAGCCGTAACGGATTGGCGATGTCAGCTTCGCGGTATTGAAAAGCCGTGGCTGTGTTGGAACGTGTCGGACCGACTATGTCGCATCCAACAGCGCCTCGTGCTCGAATTCGGCTGGACGCCGGTGGTCGACGGTGATCCGCTCGCCGGGGCACCCACGTTGCTTCCCGGGGCGATTCGATTCGACTGCAACAGGTTGCTGGACCTGCCCACGATGTGGATGTGGTTCCCCGTGGAATTCGTCCACCGATTCACCTCCAAGCTGGCGTTTTGGCATAGCGACTTGATCGTCAGCCGCCGTGATATGGACTGTTTGGTGAAGACGTTCGATCGCTTGGACGACGGCGAGACGGCTGCATACATGCCACGCGTGCGATGGTGGAGCAAGGCAGCGCCGTGTCCGGGGTTGGCGGCGTGTGCGACGCGCGGCGGCAGCAAGGACCAATGGGACCACGGTTGCGGATGGTGGCGGTGGTTTGCCAAGCATCCCAATTTCCAGGGTAACTATCAGCATCGGGGCGACAACTGGGACCACGGCTATGGCATTCGCTATTGGGCCAAGCACTATGGCGGCGTGATTCGCAAGGTCTCGGTCGATGAGCGCGGACATTGCAAAGTTCCTTGGGACCGATGGAAGGGAAAGATGTCCAAAGCTGAGTCCATTGAATCGTTCCACAACGTGGACGAGATTGTCAGGAGATTGGACATCGCCGATCTCGACGACCAAGACGCCCGGCAATCAGCGTAGCGAACCACGCGACCCTTGCGCGGCCACCGGTGAGAGCATGTCATGGGAAAGCGATGGGTCGAACTTCTGGCGCTCGTGTACGGGCTGCTCCTGGTCTACGCCTCGTTGATTCCATTTGATTTTTCGGCGTCTGCGCCCTCGCAGGGGCGTGGTGACTTCTTCGGTGTTCAAATCACCGACACCAACCTGCCGGACGTGTTGAGCAACTTCGCGCTGTATCTTCCACTTGGTGTTCTGCTGCGGGCCGTGTTCGCCCGGCAACGCGTCGGCCCGGTGTTGAGCGCGATGGCGACGCTGCTCATGGCTGCAAGTATCAGTTTCGCCATGGAGCTTGCCCAGACGCTGTCGGTGACGCGTATATCGTCGATCGCGGATTGTGTGTGCAACTTCCTCGGTGCGGCCATCGGCGTTGTCGCGTATACCCCGAAGTGGGCGTTGGGGCGTCGTGTGGTGAGGGCGGTCCAAGCCGAGTGGATCGAAGATGCGACGGCCGTCCATGCGTTGGGTTGGGGTGCGGTAGCGGCGGTGACCGCGCTCGCGCCGTTTGATGTCACCGTCGATGTGTCCATGATCGGGCGGGCGGTTCGCAATTCCTATTTCGTTCCGTTCGCCAAACTGCGCGCGATCGCGGCTGGGGGAGGACCACTGGCTGGCTCGTCGGTCGAGAACATTGTCATGCAGCAGTTATGGCAACTGCGCATCGACTATGTCGTCGACGTGCTGATGTTCGTCATTCTTGCGGTGCTCTTGGCGAGGCGATGGCGGTGTCGCGGCGCGAAAGCGGGAACCGCCGCGTTGATCGCCGTGTCTGCCACGACGGCTGTCTCGGTGTTCACGACGGTCGCCGGTCTGTTCGTCATGTCGGTTGGATTCGATGCGACGCATCTGGTCACCCGCACGCTGGGCGGGCTGATCGGGGCAGTTGCACATCCGGTCGTGCTGGCGTGGCTGATTCCCAACGGACCGACCACGACCACGATCGCCACCGCGACGGATCAGCCTGCCTACCGTCGCCCGCTGCGTCTGGGGATCGCGTTGTGCGTCGCGTACATCGCTGCACGGGAACTATCGCCGTTTCATTTCAAGGCGCAAGATGCTTTGTCGAAAATGAGCAGCATCGAGTGGCTTCCGCTGCACGCGTACTCGCTCGCACAGTTGCCGCAGGCTGCTATGGACGCACTCCACAAGTCGTTTCGATTTCTCACGCTCGGCATCCTGCTCGCGCTGCATTGGTCGACCGGTTGCAGCCGTGGTCATCGGTCGCGGCACGTTGTTGCGGTGTGCGGCGTGGCGATTGGCATGACCGGTTTGGAATTTGTGCAATGTTGGCTGCCCGGACGTGTCCCCGCGTTGACCGACGTCTTGATTGCGACCGCGGCGGTGATTGCGGGCGTCATGTTCGGAAACTTCGTGTACACGGGACACGTGCGCTCGACAGCCGATGCGGCGGCAGAAGACGCAGGCCGAATCATCTACAATGTTGAACTGCCTCCTCCCTCGGCGGAATCCGCTGCCGGTCGTCGGCGGGTTCGCAAACGCCGCCGCGTGACGCGCTGACCGATCGAGCAATCAAGCCGATACGTTGCGTTGACTCGCCCATGGGCGTAAACTTCGCGGGACAATCGTTGCCACCGAGGAAGCCCACATGTCGAATGTTGACCCAGCCGTGCGGGGGTTCTGTACCTTCGTTGCCCTGCTGACGTGCATCCTCGCCGTTTCGCCGAACGCTTCGGCACAAGACGTCGACGCGATCCGGGCGGAGCTGGGGCGAGCAGCCGATGCGCTTGACAAAGGCCAACCCGCCGTCGCCCTCGAGGCGCTTGCCAAGGTGGAACGGGACGAGCCGGACAATCCGTGGTTGTCGTACTATCGCGGGGTAGCCTATTTTCAGTCTGGCGACTGGTTCCCGGCGATGGAAAAGTTCGACCGGGCGCGTGACCTTCTTGCTGCTTACGGTGACCCCGACCCAAAGCTGGCTGAGACCATTCGACGTTACCGCCGCAAGGCTCGCGCTCAGGTGTTCAATGTCAGTTTTCGATTCGGCACGGTTTACGACGGGAACGTTACTTTCCTGGGCAATGGCGGCCAAACGTTCGACACTATCAGCGGACGGGGTGACTATCGTTCCATGGCGAGATTCGGGTTGTCCTATTCGCCGATCGCCAACGATCAGGAAGCGCTGACGTTCGCGGTGCGGGTGTCGGGATCGTGGCACGCCAGCATCGAGTCGTTCGACGATCAGGATTACGGCACGTCGATTCGCTACGCCCGGCGAATCAACGAACGATGGTCCGCCGCCCTTCAATACGACTATGACATTTCGTATTTGGGACTTCAGCCGTTCTTGTCAAGCCACGCGCTGTCCCCGAGCGTGACATACAGTTGGCGAGATCGCGACACACGGCTGCGACCATCGGAGACCACCGTCGCCTATCGCATCGAGGCTCGCGATTTTTTGTTCGACGTTTCCCCCCGGCTGGATCGCGACGGATTTGCCAACGTATTGGGGATCGAACAGCGGTTCAAGTTCACACCCAGCGTTGATGACGATTGGACTTGGGATCTCAAGACCGGTTACAGCATCGGATCGGACGCGACCGAGGGCAGCGAATTCGATCAAATCATTCACGCGTTCACCTTAGGACTGGGCATGCCGCTAACAAACCCTTGGTTGCCCGACAAGCCTCTGTCCGTGTCGCTCGGCGCGACGGTTCAACTTGGCAATTATCGTAATGGCAGCGTTTTCGATAGAGACCGTGACAAACGCGACGACGTCATCACCACCCTCGAGATGGTATTGTCACAACAAATGGTTGACGACCCCGATGCGGGCGAACTGGTCCTAAACACCATTGTGAGTTGGTCTGACGCTGATTCGAACGTGACCACGCGGGACCGCGCCCAGCCGTTCACCTACGAGAAATGGGTCGTCGGCGTACAGTTGGCGTGGTCGTTGTGACGGTCGACGAGTCGTCCGTCGCCGCGCGGCCGACATCGGCACAGTGGGGATGTCACTCGCCCGACATGCCGACGGCATGTATCATTGCGGAAGTGCTTGGTCGAAGCGCACAGCGAAGGAGTTGAGCGGCCATGACTGCGAGAACCGTTCTTACTACCAGCGTATTGTTTGCAATGTCATCGCTGTGGTGCGGCTGTGGCATTGACCGGGTGTTCTACCGCCCGTCCACGTCGGCTTCGGTGCTCGCGTTGTACGACGTTGTTCTGGCGACAGATCGCGGGGTGTCGGAAGTCGGGCAACCGCCGCCATCGGACGAACAGCGCGACGCTGATCGGGAATCGTCCGGACAGGAGCAACCGCCGGACGGCGACGCGAAGGATGACAAACAAGCGTCAAAGCGCGTGCCCTACACCGCTCCCGGTGTCGGCGGGCAGAGATTTTCATTTATGGCGTTGAGCTTCGCTGCCGTGGGCACGTACAACGTCGGTGGGTCCGGCCGGGAAGCGGCTGAATCAGCGGGTTCCGCCGGTGGTGCGGTGAACGCTCCGATCGGCCGACCTGGTTTGACGTCGATACAACCGACCGTCGCCCGGGCGGTCGTCGGTCGTCCGGGTTTGCAACAGGGCTTCGCCTCGCTTCTCGGACCTGTCTCCAAAGGGCGAAACATCTTCACGGCTGTTCCGAATCCCCTGTCCGGTCCGACCGGGCGATGTCGAGACCTGACGAACGCCGGTTTTTTCGGCAGTAGGTCGGCGTGCGAATCTCACTTCCGCCGGTAGCCGGCGCGTGACAATCCGTTCGACGTGATGCACGCTGCCGAATCCCATGCGATGGATGCGAAACGGTCGACGGCGTGTCAGCCGCCAAGCACCGCGTTGAAGTAGAATTCCGGGTCTTGAACGATCGTCGTCAACACCGTGGTGAGCACCTGAGGCTCGCCATCAGGCCCGTCCACTTTCGATTGCGTCAGGATCTGGCTGCGTTGAAACGTCAGCTCGCGTTGAAACGCCCGCGACGGCGAGCGGTCCATGATACCGATCAGCGCAATGTGGTTCAGACCGACCAGGTGGCCGATCTCGTGAGCGGCAGTTTGTGCAAGCCCCAGGACGATGTTGTTGACCGAATTGACCGCGGCTGTGCGACAGCTTTCACCGCGCCCTTGGAAGCTGCCCACATACACGACGGCGTCGTCGTCGAGAATCCGATTCCCCGGATCCGGCGGCGTGCCGCGCGGCAGCACCTCGCCGAAGATGACAAGGTCTTGGCACTCGCCGTCGGCTGAATCGATCGGCAGGGCGGCGTCCACGGCCAGCGGCGCGTCAGTTGTCACGACGCGCTGCGGCGAGAACGTGACCGTTGAAAACGGGGGGGCGGGAATCTCAGATCGATCGTCGACGATGTCGACCCCCGTGCCGTCGAAGATACGCTCTAACCGCGTGATGATTTCGTCCCGCACCTGCCCGCTGATGGACTCCAGAAACGTGCGTTCGTCCTCCGTGCCCGAATCCGGATCGAACAAGCCCGGTTGCGACAAGTAGCCGTCTTCGAACCGGATGACGACGGACTGACGGCGGGGCGGAACCGTCTCGGTTGTCTCCACGGATACCGACAGGGTCGCGCGGTCGGGCTCCTCGTCATTCGGCGACTCGAACTGTAGGAATACGAAGTAACGCCCGCGCTCGGGGATGCGAAACAGGAGCGACGTGTTGGCCAACCCGCCTCCCGCGATGCGACCTGCTTGTTCTATTTCGTCGTCGGCTGCCAGCAGCAGCAGCGATTCGATTCGGTCACCTTCCGCAAACACGCGGATCACGTCGCCTTCGTCATGCTCGCCCAGAGGTGTGATGGTAGACGCGACCGCCCGCGGTTGGCCGTCCAAGGGAACGGGCGTAAGGTCAGCAAACGGATTGATCGGTTGCGGTTCTGGCGGTGTGAGCGGGCAGCCAGCCAGCGCAGCCATCCACGCGAACGACAGCGCCGTCGCCGTTCGTCGCAGCCGAGTCGAAGCACCCATTGTCATCCGGTTGTCGCACCGCGGACGAGGCGATAAGCGTTCGCGTTCGACGGCTGTGTTGGTGTGCTTCGGACGCATTAGCGAGGCTCCGCGACGATGATCATTTGCTCGATCGGCAACTCGACAATCACATCCGGCGGGCGAAACAGATAATCATCTGAAAAGAACTCGACTTGATACGCGCCCGGTGGACGTTCGAACGCGAAACCCCCGTCCGCGTCGGTTTCGGTGAACGCAATCGGATCGGCGAATCCGACGTCCGGGTCGTTTGTCACATCGGAATCGTCGAGACGTGTGCGAAACCGCGTTCGCAACAGCACCCCGACGCGCTCCACCCCAGTCCCGTCCGCGAGCGTCACCCGGCCGCCGACGGGGACCGATTCAGCCAGCACGGGCGGCGGGCTGTCAGCGAGTTCCGGCGACACGCCCACGACCTCCCAGGCTGCGTCGATGTTGTCGAATCGCCCGCTTCGGCGAATCTCGTCGTCAACTGCAGTGTCTTGCGCGATCTTGACTCGCGCGGTTCCTTCCGGCGCGTCCCAATTGACAATCGTGTAAGCAGCCAGCGTTGCGACGCTGCACGCGGGAAGATTCAGAACCTCGCCAGCCACCACCGGCTGAACGTCGACCTGCTCCCCCGCATCAAGACCGATGGGAAGATCGTCGTTGGTGCGACGATAGAGCATGATCCTCAGATCGAGGTCTTGCGGGCACGCACTGCCGATCAAGTCGAGAAACCGCCCACGCAACGCCGCACCCGGCGCGAGGAGGGGGGTCGACGAGAAGGGGGCATCCGCGAGATCGGTGTCAGCGGTGTGCTCGCGCAGTTGAATCGACGCGTACGACTGCCGTGACAAATTCAGAAACAGGAAATCCGTCTCGATGGGCAAATCGACGAACACCGGCACCGACGACATGCAGGACGCAACCGCAACAAGCATGAGCACCGCCCCAATTCCGGTCACCGATCTTGTCACGGCGTCTTCGACTCCATCACCAGCCTGAACCCCACGTGTCCCGCTGTATCCAAATAGTCTTCCGTCGTGTAGTTCCGCTGAGCGCTGCGGCATCGCTCGGCCGGCGAGTAAATCGCGCCGCCGCGCATCGCGAACAACTCCCCCTGAGCAGAACTGACCGGATCGGCGAATTCCGGGGGATAACGGGTCGAGCAAAACTCCCACATGCCGCCGTGCATGTCAAACAATCCGTACCAGTTCGGTGCTCTGAGTGCGACGACCTGTCGATCGACTCGCCCCGCGCAGTTCCCGAAGAACGCAAAATACTCCGCGTTGTCGCCGAAACAGAATCGGCCCGCGTTTCCCCCTCGGCAGGCGTATTCCCATTCGTCTTCGGTCAACAAGCGATAGGTACGCGGCGTGTTCGTCGCTGCGGAACGGGCCGTCAACCAAGCGCAAAACTTGCGGGCGTCGTTGAGGGTCATCCACCGCGCGGGATGAATGGGCCACTCTGATTCTGGAAAGAACTTCATATCGCCGCGAATCAGGTTCGCACGATCAAAATCAATGGCGAATTGGCCGCCCATCGACTCAACGAAGTCAGCCACCGCCGACAGCGTGACCTCGGTTGTTGACACGAATACCGGAGCAATCGCCACGCCGTTGTCAGGACGGTCCTCGTCGAAGTAACGGTCTCGTTCGTCAGGGTCAGAGCCACGCCGAAACGCCGTCGCCGATGGAAGGCGTACGAAGGTCAGCCCGGTCGCGTCATCCACGCGAACACGATCGTCGCTCGTGAGCGGTGGGACCAAGCCCAGGCGCTTCGCAGCCCAACGAGCTGCCATGACCACGCCCGGCCAGGATTCATTTCTCGCCGCGTCCACGCAGACGTCCCGCAGTTGATCGTCCGCGTGGGACGCGTTCCCGTCGCCGAACAATTGTCCGATCAGGCAGAGCGCGACGTATTTTTGGTGCTGTGTGCCACGACGCACGCGATCCGCAAGGATGCTGGAGATCAGATTCAAGTCCGGCCAGGGAACGTGGTTCACTTCCAACCACTCGCCGTATCGCCACAGCGGCCCGTCGTCGACTGAACGCCAAAACGCCTCCGGGTTGACCAGAAGTGCGATCCTCGCGCCCTGGATTCGCTCGGTGAAGGCCGGCGAGAGGATCCACTTTTCGCTGAGCGCGACGAGATGTTTGCGAACTCGCGGAGGTGCGTTCGCGAGCGAATCGAGCGCCGCGCGAGGTTCGTAGACGAACTCGCGCGCGATATCGCCCGCAGCCACACGATCCAACGCCGATTGCTTCAGCCCCACGAGAAAAAGACTCGCGCACAGCACGATCAGCGCGGTCGCCAACCCCATCAGCAGCCCGTTGCGGCGAACGAACTTCCGCGCACGGTACGTCTTACGGCCGGCGAGCGGGCTGACGGGTCGATGCTGACGCAGCGCGTCCACGTCGGCCTGCACCGCTGCGATGTTTTCGTAGCGTCTTTGCGGATCGGCGGACAGACACTTGTCAACGATCGCGCACAGCTCGTAGCCCCACCGCTTTTGCATCGATGCATCGATCAGCGGAGAGTCCGTACGTGATACGATGTCTCGATAGGCGTCGAGGCGATGATCGAGGTCGTCCGATGCACCAAGGCGGCGATCGTGCTCGCTGGTCGAGTGCGGCGCGCGACCCGCCATCGTCGCGAACAGCGTCGCCCCTACGCCGTACACGTCCCAACGCACATCCGGCTGAACCGGCTTGCCCGGCTGAGCAAGCGTCGCCTGCTCCGGAGCCATGTAATAAAGCGTGCCAAGTGATTCGGAAGATTCTGAGAACACGCGCGACTGACCAAAGTCGACAACACGCACGTGGTCCTGACTGTCGAGAAGGATGTTGGCCGGCTTGAGGTCGCAATGGATCAAGCCCTTCGCGTGAACATAGGCGAGGGCATCGCAAATCTGCTCGGTCCACCGGAGAAGTCGCTCGATCGAAGGCGGCGAGCCGGTCTTGACGAACTCGAGAAGCGAGCCACCCTCGATCAGGTCCATCGCGTAGAACGGCGGGTCGCTTGCGAGGTCCGTGTCAAGCAGTGTGACGATGTGCGGGTGTCGATCAAGCCGCGTCAGCCGCTCGACTTCGCGTTGCAGGAACAGCCAGTCCAACCCTCGCCGCTGAACGAACACCTTGACGGCGACCGGTTTACGCGTCCTGGTTTGCGTCGCTTGCCAAACCTGTCCGTAAGCGCCTTCGCCGATCAAGCGGTCCAGCGCATACCCGCGCGCCAGCGGCGCCGAAGATGACTGCCGTCCGACGTGCGCTGTGGACAAATCGCGCGAGCTCGCCAGCGATTCCCCCGATTGTCGCAGCGTTGCCGCGTCCTCGGCTGAGAAGCTCGTCGACTGTGGTGGTTCCTGCTCGCTCATCGTCGTCCGTCATCGCCCCAGGCAGTGAATCACTCAGCAGTGCGTCCCGGACGCACCGTCTACTTCTGATCCAACTCGATCACGCCGTTCCATCCATCCGGAGCGGTCCGCTTGCCTTCGAGCGTCAGAGTGTAGACGTACAACGCCGCCGCGTCATGCTCCACGATCGGATGCAACAGCCGAAACGACTCTTCCCAGTCGCCGCGCTCGAATGCCTCCAACCCTTTCTGATGGCGATCAAACCGCGATGCCAACTCGGCCCGTCCGTCAGGCGAATCCGGCGTGCGATCGATGGTGTACAGATCGACCGACTCCGTCATCCCCGCTGGGCGGAATCTGGCGACGCGGCGCGTTACAATGGTGTCGGCTGACACCTGCGTCGCGACGGTTTCCGTTACGAGAATCGACACGCCCACTTTTTTGGCAATGCCCTCAATCCGAGACGCCTGATTCACGATCGGCCCGAGGATGTCGTATTGCTCTTTCTGATCCGTCCCGAGCCAACCCGCCACGATCTCGCCGGATGCAAGCCCGATCCGGCAGGTCCAGCCGCCGGATTCCGTGCGCATCCAGTGATCCATTTCGATGGCGGCGAGGCAGGCTTGCTCCGCGTGGTTTCCAATCGGCTGCGGAACGTTCCAACACGCCAGCATCCCGTCGCCAACGTACGCGATGACCACGCCGTCGTGCTCGATCACGCGACCCGCCACCGCGTTGAGTACGTTGCGGCGTTCGGCGGTGAACTCGATGATCCGGTTCAGGTTCTGCTCGGTACGCAACGAGAACCCGCCGATGTCGTAGAACATGACCGTAGCGTCGGTCTTTCGCGGTTTGAGGGCGCCGTCCGATTTGGACGCGAGAATCTCCGAAACCACTTTGTCGGAAAAGAACTGCCCCAAACGCGACTGCCACGATTCCAGCGTCTGCATCGACATCGCGCGCGACACCATGTCCGCCACCAGACCCACCAGCCGGGCTGTGTCCCGCAGCGTCAGGTCAGCCCCCGCAATCATGTCCGACGATCCAACCGCCGTTGCGGTCGCGCCCGCCAAGTAGAACACGACGTGAGGCTCGCCGGGAACCGGCATCGCGCAACACACCGCCCAATCTGCACCCTCGCACGCCGTCGCGTCGATCGCCGACCCACCAGCCGCCACGTCACCCGCGGCATGCGTCCAGCAATGCGTCACGGGTTTGGGCGATTCAGCCACCGCAGCCTCGACCAACCGCCGACTCGCCGACTTGGTGATCGGACGATCGTCGACGGCATCCTCCGCCAGCACCAGAAGTTCGTCAGATTCTTGCCGGACGACCCGCACCCATTCAGCGCCGCTCGCCAGCCGCAGAAGACCGCACGCGTACACGAAAAACTCGCTCCGACTCTTGGTACGCAACACGACCGGGAGTTCCATCAAGTCCAACAGCCGCAGCCGATCGACACCCGACGCCCGATCGCGCACTTCCGCCATGTCCATCGTGAACGCAAACGCAGGCCCAGCCTCGCGCGCGTCGGGAGGATCATCCTCAGCGGCAGTCGGCCTCTCGCCCCAGTGAAACGACGTCTCGCCGATCACGAAAAACTCGCCCGGCTGAACCGAAAACGTGTCACGCTCAGACCCGGCGAACAGGATCGGGTTGGCGGCGGAAGGCAACCGTTCGACGTCGAGGCGATCGTGCACGCGTCGTAGGATCGCATGTCGTCGGCTGAGGCGTTGCTCGGTGACGACACGACATTCGACATCGCCGGATCGACCAAGGACGTTGTCCCGGTCCGCGGGCACGTCGAAGGTCGCAACCTGATCGGAACCGGTCTTGACGATCAGCTTCATGGTCGCCCGTTCCGTGTTCGGACGGTTTCCGACCCGGTCCGCTGCGCTTGGCCCGATGGCGTTCCAGCCCGCCGGAACGTCAGCTTGGGTTGCAGCGGATTGGTCCCCGCTCGTACTTCATCGCCGTCAAGAACGTCGTCGCCGTCGGAATCGGGATCGTTGGGGTCGGTGGCGAAGATGTTCACCTCCGCGCCGTCCGACAAGCCGTCCCCGTCGCTGTCGCGATCGTTCGGATCGGTGTCGTAGACCAGGATTTCATCGCCATCGGTCAACCCGTCATCATCGGTGTCCACGTTGTTCGGATCGGTTGCGTCGAAAAACTCGTCGCCATCGGACAGCCCGTCGCCGTCACTGTCATCATCCGACGGATCGGTCTTAAACGTTGTCACCTCAAACCGATCCGGCAGACCGTCCCCATCGCTGTCCATGGTCGCGTCGTCATCAAATGCGTCGGGCGTTAGTGGATCGGTATTCAGAAAGTGGATTTCGTCGCCGTCAATCACGCCGTCGTCGTCGGTGTCCGGGTCCTGCGGATCAGTCCCGAAGAAGAAGGTCTCCGCAGCGTCGGGAAGACTGTCACCGTCCGAATCGAGCGGCTCAAGTGGGTCGCTGTCGGCACCGTCGAGAAGCCCGTCGAAGTCGGAATCGGGATTGAATGGGTCCGTGTCGAGCGCGAAGACTTCAGTACTGTCGTTGACGCCGTCCGCATCGGTATCCGACACCAACGGGTCGGTTCCGTAGAAGAATAGTTCCTCCTCGTCCGTCAGACCGTCGCTGTCCGTGTCAGCCGATTCAGGATCCGTGCCACGGTCACGTTCCAATGAATCAGGCAAACCGTCGTCGTCGCTATCGACTTCCCCGGGTCGGCCGATTGCCGCGGGCGTACCGCGGCGAAAAACCTCTTCGAAATCATCCGCTCCGTCGCCATCTGTGTCCGCCAGAAACGGATCGGTTCCCAGTACGAAGATCTCGAGCGTGTCGGGAATGCCGTCGCCGTCGGAGTCCGGATCGTTCAACGTCAGCAGTTCCGGAGCGGCACCGAGGCGACCCGGCCGTCGCGCCGCCATCGGCGGTCGCCGGCCGTCACGACTGCCGTACAGCATTCGCACCGCCCGAACGTCCGCCGCTGCCAACCGGCTGAACCCCGCAGGTTCGTATCCCGGCGCCATCACGGCTGATGCGTCGAGACTGTGCTCCAAACCAAGCGCGTGACCGATTTCATGAATCGTCACCGTGAACAGATCGAATCGGCCGTCCACCGGTTGAAGCGACCACGGCTCGGCTCGACACAAGTGAATATCACCCGCCGATTCTGTTCCCGGAAAGAAGGCATGCGCCAAGGTGGTTGCCTCCCCACAAAGCGGAAACGGATCACCATGGTCGCCGCTCACAAATTGAACGGTGATGTCGGAATCTTGCGAGTCGGTTTGGCGAAACATAAGCCGTGACACCGATGCCCATTCAGCGAACGCCCGCCGAATCGTGTCCACCTGCGCGGCTTCGGGGATACCGCCCAACGGCTCGACCAACCGCCACGTCAAGTTCGTTCGAGGCCAACGACTGCGCGGGCGAAAATTGATCATCCCCACCGGCTGATTGGCGAACTCGTCGTAGCACGCAATCGCAACGGCTGCGCAGTCCGATCGCTGCGGCGCGGCGGTCGGCGATTCGTCAGATGAAGACCGTTGCCCTCCGCCGGAATCGTTTGAACATCCCCCGACCGAGATGACGACCACAAAGGCCACCGACAGCCCCACCGCGAGTCGCGCAAGAAGCAATCGCCCGCCCGTCGACCGCAAGTCAGCGTCTCTCATGAACTCGCACCGCCCGGTCCGCTGCTCCACCGTTCGATCATCGCCATGTCGTGACATTTCCATACTGCGGCAGTCGTGCTACGGGCTGAACGGATCGAGCGGATCATAACCAAAGAACACTTCGTCGCCGTCCAAGAACCCGTCCCCGTCCGTATCGGGATCGAACGGGTCCGTTCCGATCGACAGTTCGAACGAGTCGAACAGCCCGTCACCGTCGCTGTCAGTTGTATCCGGGCTTGTTCCGAGCGCATCGTTGACAGTGGGATCGGTCCCGAGAAACACTTCGTCCCCGTCGGACACACCGTCGCCGTCTGTGTCCGGGTCAAACGGGTCCGTTCCGATCGACTCCTCGTCGGCGTCACTCAATCCATCGCCGTCCGAGTCGATCAGCCCCGCAGTGCCGCCTCCGTTGTCCGGCGTTGTCGGATCAGTTCCCAGCAGCAGTTCGTCCCCATCGGAGACGCCATCTCCGTCAGTGTCGGGATTGAACGGGTCCGTCCCGAAGAAGGCCTCATCCTCGTCCACAATACCGTCCCCGTCGCTGTCAAAATGCACGACGGGAGCACCGAAATCGAACGCGTCAAGCGGATTCGTGCCGTTGCGAATCTCGTCGCCATCAACGGACCCATCGCCGTCGGTGTCGGGGTTAAGCGGGTCCGTGAAGAATCCGAAAACCTCATCGCCGTCGCCCAGCCCGTCGCCGTCGGTGTCCGCCACAAACGGATCGGTCCCCACAAACGCCTCGTTCTCGTCCGGCAAGCCGTCTCCGTCGCTGTCGACGATCAACTCGCCGTCGTCCGCGCTCAGCGGATCAGTGCCCAACAGCAACTCCGTCAAATCGTCCAACCCATCGCCATCGGTGTCCGCATTGTTCGGATCCGTGCCAAGCTCCGTCTCCACACCGTTGGGCAACCCGTCGCCGTCGTCGTCGCGCGCTGACAACGGCGCCGCATCCGCACCGTCATCAATCCCGTCGTAATCCGTGTCTCGATTGAACGGATCGGTCTGCGTCTGAAAGATTTCCGCCGCATCGCTCAACCCGTCGCCGTCAGTGTCTGAAAGCAACGGGTCGGTTCCGAAGTACCACAGCTCGTCACCGTCTCCGAGACCGTCACCGTCCGTGTCCGCGTTGTCCGGATTCGTGCCGAGGGCAGCCTCCCGATCGTTCGACACGCCGTCGTTGTCCGCATCGCCCGGCCCGGTCACCGCACCAACCGCAACCGTTCCGTTGACGAACAACTCGGTGAAATCGTCGACACCATCACCATCCGTATCCGCCTCAAATGGGTCCGTGCCGAACGCGAACACCTCCATCGTGTCAGGAATGCCGTCCCCGTCCGAATCGGGATCGCCCAACGCTCCAAGATCAGGAGCAGTCGGCAAAAGCGCGGGCCGCGCAGCCGCCGATGCGAGCACCCGCCCGTCATTGCTACCGTACAACTCCCGCACCGCCGCAATATCCGATGCAGTCAACGATGCGAATCCTTCCGCCCGGTACGCAGGCGCCATCAAAGCATCGTCGTCCAAGCTGTGTTCCAATCCCAACGCATGACCGATTTCGTGGGCCACCGCGGTGAACAAATCGATCTGCCCATCGCCCGGAGACAACGCCCAGTTTTCAGCCGAGCATAGGTGTATCTGGCCGGCGAGGTCCGACCCTGGGAAAAATGCGTGACCCAACACGCCGCCCGACTCGTCAAAACTGAACGCGTCACCGTGAACCCCGCGAACGAAACTGATCTGCAAATCGCCGCCCGATTCCACACGCTGGAATGTCAACATGGAATCAGCTTGCCAAAGATCGAACGCTCGCGAGACCACGTCCGTTTGGGCGGTCGCATCAAGATCGGGATGCGTGCTGACAAGCTGCCACGTCAGGTTCGGGCGAGGCCAACGGCTTGTGGGGCGAAACTGACGCAAGTCAGCCGGCTGCCGCCACGATTCATCGTAACACGCGATGACCACCGCCCCACAAGCGGAGCGCTGCGGCGTCTGAACTGGACCCGGCGGAGGCGGTGGGGCGACTGGCGGCGGGGTGACCGGCGGGATCGAGGGTGGAGTCGGTGGTGGATTCGGCGGTGATACCGGCGGAGTCGTAGTGCTGCCATTGTTATTGCCATTGTTGGCGTTGGGGGCTGGTGGGTTAGAGGATGTTGGACACCCACTGCACAGCAAGACACAGATGCTCGCGATGGCGAACATTCGACACCCGCGTCGGTGCGTCAACGCAACCGCTCGCATCACCGATGGCCCGTCGGATCCCATGCCATCCATGATACACCGAAATCGCATCGATCTGAAACAGCGCGCTCCGATCTGCTCGGACCGGCGTCTGGCGATCGTTCGTCGCCCGCGGGCGCCCCGGTCCGCCACGCGGTCATCGTGTCGAACGGCACCTGGCGACTGCGAACGTCGTCACCGCCTCCGCGCGGCTGCCGATCGGACCACCGGCAGAACCTGCCACGCGTCTCGCTGCCGTCATCCACTCGTGTTTTTTCTGAAGCCCCACCTCGCCCAATCGTTGCGATTATCGGCCGTTTCGGGCACGATGCGAACCGACCGGGGCTGCGAGCCGATTCTAATAACACGTTTTGTAATCCACGCATCGCGCGTCAGCCCGGTCGCCGTGTGACCGCTGCAGAGCGGTGCATGAGTTCAGCGATGGCGTGCGTGGACGGTGCATGAAAGCTGCGACATGAACGTGCTCGTGACGGGGGCAACGGGGTTCACCGGCGGACACCTCGCCCGCGCGCTGGGCGCGCGAGGATTCACCGTGCGAACCCTGGTGCGCAAAGATTCCGACGCAAGCCGGCTCGCCACCGCCGGTTTCGAGGCCGTTGTCGGCGACCTGCGTGACCCCGCAGCCGTGGACCGCGCCGTCGACGGTGTACAGCAGGTTTACCATATCGCAGCCGCCTTCCGCACCGCCGGTCAACCTGACAGCTACTATCGGGACATCAACGTCGGTGGCACGCGACACGTCCTCGATGCGGCCAAACGCCACGCCGTGGAGCGTGTCATCTATTGCAGCACGATCGGCGTTCACGGTCATGTTGGCCCACGCCCGGTCGACGAGACCGCTCCCTTCAAACCAGGCGACATCTACCAGAAAACCAAGCTGGAAGCGGAACAACTCGCCAGCAGCGCCTTCGACGACGGACTGCCCGGCGTCATCTTCAGGCCCGGCGGAATCTACGGACCCGGAGACCTGCGCTTCCTAAAACTGTTCAAGCCGATCGCGCGACGACGCTTCGTCATGCTCGGTTCGGGTGAAGTGCACTACCAACTGATCTACATCGACGACCTGATCGACGCCATCATCCTCTGCGGAACGAACGAAAACGCCGTCGGCCAGATCTACATCCTCACCGGCGAGCCGGTCATCACCTTGAACCAGTTCGTCGGCTACATTGCGGACGCTGTCGGAGTCCCCGCGCCCAGGCTCCGCCTGCCGCTCTGGCCGGTCAAGGCTGCCGCCCACCTGTGCGAGGCGGTCTGCAAGCCCCTTCGCATCGCGCCGCCCATCTACCCCCGGCGTGTCGATTTCTTTTGCAAGGAACGAGCGTTTAAGACCGAAAAAGCCAAAAGGGGTCTCGGGTTCGCGCCCGTGGTTCACCCGTCCGACGGGCTGCGACGAACAGCCGACTGGTATGTTGAAAACGGCTATCTAAACCTTCGACGAACGAATCGAGACGTCCTCGCGGAGCGCACCTGATGCTGGCACTGGGAATCACAGACGGAATCAGCGGTGGAGCAGCCATCGTTCAAGACGGTGTCATTATCGCCGCCGTTAACGAAGAACGACTCGCCCGACTGAAGATGGCCTACGGATTCCCCAAAATGTCCATCCGAGAGGTCATGCGTCTCGCCAACGTCACACCAGAAGACATCGACGTCGTCGCCGTCGGGTCGGTGGACAACTACCTGCGCGAAGACCTGACCCCCTGGGACGGATGGTTTCAGCAAGACAAAGGCTTCATCCGAAACGCCGTCTTCAGCACCGTCTCGGTCTTCGGTCGCCTTGTCGATCGCGTCCCAGGCCTCGAATCGCTCTACTACAAAACCCGTTGGCCCGTCTTTGCTGCACGGCGCAAGGGCATTCGCCGAATCCTCGACCAACAATTCGGCATCGCCGCGCCGGTCCGTTTTATCAACCACCACCTCGCCCACGCCGCGAGCGCCCATTTCACCAGCGGATTCGAAAACGCCACCATCGTCACGATGGACGGCGGCGGCGACGGCGACTCGGCCCACATCTACCTCGCCCGCGGGAACGAGTTCAAGCTCATCACACGCATCAGTTCGTTCAATTCACTCGGCAACTACTACGCCTACGTCACGCACATTTGCGGCTACAAAGCCCAAAAGCACGAGGGCAAAATCACCGGCCTCGCCGCGCATGGCAAGCCCATCTACCGCGACCTGCTCGACTCCATGATCACCGTGCGAGACGGCCGGATCGTCAACACCGGAGGCGTGATCTTTCGCGGCGCGCTCAAAGCGATGCGCCAACGTCTTCCCGACGGCTGGACGAAAGAAGACCTCTCCGCCAGCATCCAAACCCTGTCCGAGCACAT
>CAYQFV010000079.1:0-16176 GCA_964416845.1 uncultured Phycisphaeraceae bacterium
TAGCCTGTGAAACGCCGAGCCGCCATCAAACCTTCAACTGGCTACGGGACATCCTCTGCGACGCCGTGCGATCCGGCCGGCGCGGTGGCCGGCGCTGCTGCTGCCATTCGTGGGGCTGCCTCTCGTCCTGGGGTTCACGAGATGACGCGACGGCGTCCGCCCTGTTGTGCGATCCGGATCATCTTGACATTCGCTGATTGCCCTGAGACAATCCAACAGACCAAGCGCTTGTTAGGGGGGCGTGGCCGGATGGTTGAAGTCGATTTGTCGAAGAAGGTTCTGATTCAGCGGGTAGCCGTGCGCATGTTTCGGGAGCGCGGCTACCAGGCTACCTCCGTTCGCGACATCGCCGAGGCCGTTGGCATTCAGGCTGGGAGCCTCTACGCGCACGTGGACAGTAAAGACGACCTCCTCTGGGACATCGTCAACAAATCCGCCGACCGGTTCTTTGCGGCGATCGAACCGATCATGTCGTCGGACCGCACGACGATGTCACGGCTGCGGGAGGCCATCATTGCCCACGTCGGCGTGATCACGAGCGATCTTGACGCTGCAGCCGTTTATTCGATCGAGTGGCGACACCTTCCTGATGAGCGCCGCGAGGCGTTTGCCGGTCGGCGCGATGCTTACGAGCAGTTGTTTCGCCGTATGATTGGCGACGGCATTCGCGAGCGACTGCTCTCATCTTCGGATGAAACGTTCGCATCGCTGTTCGTGCTCTCCGCGCTGAATTGGGTCTACCAGTGGTACAAGCCCGGCGGTAGGCTTTCACCCGAAGAACTCGGGAAACTGATGGCTGAGTACATCTTCGACGGCTTGCGTCGTCGAACGACGTGAAAGAGGATCGCAGATGGCTCGCGACACACTTCCCATGAACGACAAACCGGGTGACCCCGGCTATGACGAACGGCTGGCCGCCTTTGAATCGCGCGTTGCGCGAGGGGACAAAGTCGAGCCGGGCGATTGGATGCCCCACGATTACCGTCAGCAACTGATCCGCCTGATTCACGTGCACGCCAACAGCGAAATCTGCGGCGCTCTGCCCGAAGGCGGCTGGATTCCGTACGCTCCGACCTTTCAGCGCAAGCTCGCGCTCGTCGCCAAGGTGCAGGACGAGGTCGGACATGCCCAACTGCTCTACCGGGCGGCTGAAACGCTCGGCAAATCGCGCGAGCAGATGCTCCAAGAACTCATCGACGGCAAGGCCAAGTACTCCAACGTCTTCCATTACCATGCAAAGACGTGGGCAGATGTCGCCATCATCGCGTGGCTCATCGACGCCGGTGCGATCATCAACCAGACCATGATGGCCGAGGGCTCGTATGGGCCTTACGCCCGAGCGCTGAAGCGCATCTGCTACGAAGAAGCGTTTCATCTGACGCACGGATACGATATGTGCATCACGCTGGCCCGTGGCAGCAAGTTGCAACGCGACATGCTGCAAGACGCGCTGAATCGCTGGTGGAAGCCCATCATGATGTTCCACGGCCCGGCGGACAAAGTCTCGAAGCACACCGAGCAACTGATGCGTTGGCGGATCAAACTCAAAACCAACGACGAGCAGCGGCAACAGTTCCTCAGGCAGTACGTGCCTAAGATACACGAGCTATGCCTCACACCGCCGGACCCGAATCTTCGTTACGACGACGTTGCGAGAGAATGGAAGTACACCGAGCCCGACTGGGACGAATTCCTGCACGTCGTTCGAGGGAATGGGCCAGCGAGTGCCGAGCGCATCGCAACGCGACGAATGGCCCACGAGCAAGGACAATGGGTGCGCCGGGCGCTCGAAGCCGCCGCCGCAGGGAAGATTGCACCTTTGCCACCGCCCGCGATGGTCAACTAACGGACCGAACCAATGCCGGACACACAGTGGAAGGTCTTCGAAGTGTTCCACCAACAAGCGCGGGGCGAACCTCACGTCCATGTTGGATCAATCCATGCGTCCGACGCCGACGTCGCCCTCATCCTTGCCAAGGAGCAATTCGGCCGCCGGCAAGCGTGCGTCAGCTTTTGGGTCGTGCCCGCCGATGCGATCACGGCCACCGAATACGAAGATGCGGACATCTTCGATCATGGAACGGACAAGAGCTATCGCGAATCGTTCGGATATGAAACAACGAAGCGCGTTCGGGCTCAAACCACGAAGCGCCCGCGATCACAACGAGAGCTGGGCGGTCCAGACAAGCCATGACGATCTACGAGTCACCAGCCGATCTTCCGCCGCCCACCCGGATTGCCGTCATCGATCTCATCTATCGATTGGCCGACGACGACTTGGTTATCGGGCATCGCAATTCGGAATGGACAGGGTTGGCGCCCATTCTCGAAGCCGATATCGCCTTCTCGTCCATCGCGCAGGACCAGATGGGGCAGGCGGCTGCGTACTACCGGCTTCTTCACGAACTAGGCGAACCCGACGCCGACACCAACGCGTTCCTTCGCAAGAAGGAGCAGTTTCGTTGCGCGTCGCTGGTCGCGCTCGACAGAGGTGATTGGGCTGACAGTACGGTGCGCCTCTATCTTTACGAAGCGGCCAAGAGCCTTCGGATCGCATCTCTGCGAGGGAGTAGTTACATACCGCTCGCGCGCCTCGCACAAAAGATGCGCGGGGAGCAGAAATACCACTTGATGCATGCCAAGATGTGGATCGACAAGCTTGGGGCTGGCACCGATCAGAGCAGACAATACATGCAAAACGCCTTGGACAAGATGTATCCTTACGCGCTTGGGCTATTCGAACCCACCGATCAGGATGGAATGGTTGCTGCGGAGGGGATCGCAGCGTCCGAAGGCGACCTCTGTGAACAATGGAAAGCCGATGTTGACGGCGTGCTCAGTGCTGCGGGTCTGCGCACCTCCCAACACGCGACGCCTGTCTACGGTGGACGGACCGGACAGCATCCGCCGGAACTCGCGACCTTGCTCGATACGATGCAGCACGTGTACAGGCTGGATCCCGCCGCCGCGTGGTAGGGAATGTCATGATGACTGAAAACCGAAATCACGCAAACATACGTCGGGTTTGGGCGCTTCTCGAAAACGTGCCCGATCCCGAGATTCCCCAAGTGTCCGTCGTCGAATTGGGCATGATCGGGGCGGTCGATGTGGACAACGACCGCGTCACCGTGAGACTGACGCCGACCTTCGCAGCCTGCCCGGCAGTTGCCTATATCCAAAACCACATCAAGAACGAACTCGCGTTCGCAGGCTACAAGAATGTCACCGTTGAGGTGGTCTACGACCCGCCCTGGACTACCGACCGAATCACACCTGCCGGCTTGAAGAAGCTCCAAGAGTTCGGCCTCGCCATTCCGAATCGTCTGGCCGGTAAAGAGGTCGAAATGTCTGACTTGCAGCATGTCGCTTGTCCGCACTGCCACTCAACCGACACCTCGCTTGAGTCGACGTTCGGACCAACCCTCTGCCGCGCGATTCATTACTGCAACGCTTGCAAGCAATCCTTCGAACAGTTCAAACCCGTCTCCTGAGCAAGGTCAAAGGACTGACCGTCCGACTATTCGGCCCGACGGCTGCCACGCAGATCCGAGGACGTCCGCCCACTTACCGGACTTGACGAGCGTTCGCACGAGAATCGGGACGAACGACACAGTGGGAATGGCACTGCAGCACGTTATCACCCCAGCCGCCACTGAATCCTTGGACCGGAACCCGCGTGCGTGCAACCCACCTCAATCGTACGCGCGACGGAATCCTGCGTTGCCTGCGTAACATATTGTAGACTTCGATCGTTGATCCGGTGGGCAAGCCATCCGTCAGGGTGGGGCGCACAGCGTCGAGTCCGACGTCGCCTGATTGTCCCACCGCACATCGGAGTAGCGATCTTTGTTGGGAGGATCTGCAGGAGGGACGTCACTCTCTCCGTCTTCCAACCGAGCGCTTCTATCAGGCCAGCGGGGTCATGAGACCTCGTCGAATTGCTGGAGGGTGATGCAATGTTTGGTAACTTCAATTATCCGCGCCGCCGCGCGGCGGTCGTCGTTCAGGTCGCAGTGGCTCTTCCACTATTGATCGGTTTCTCCGCTTTGACGGTTGACGTCGGGACGATCTACAATGCCAAGTCCGATATGCAGCGGGCAACGGATGCGGCAGCGCTGGCGGCGATCGCGGAATTCGCCTACGCCGGTGAGGCCGTCGACGCCGTTGAAATTGCAAAATCCGCAGCGGCGGCATTCGCAGAAGCCAATCCCGTGCTCACGCGGATACTGACGGTAGATCCGGACGAGGATATCGTTTTCGGAAGAGCCTATTACGATCCAGTCGCCAACACGTACGACTTTGTGCCGGACGACGTCCCCACCAATGCCATCAGGGTCACGATTCGGCACGCGGAAGATTCACCCAACGGGCCTCTTCCTCTGTACTTTGCAGGGATATTTGGAAAATCGATGACGGACGTTGCGGCCACGTCTGTAGCGTTGTTCACGAGTTCTTGCTACACCCAGGGCGACTGCTACGACGAGGCTCCCGCGGGCAAGACGATCATGTGCAAGTATGGCGATAGCGACGACAGTGACGACAGCCAGGGCGAATTCGGTGACCCCGACAGTGACGATAGCGATGACAGTGACCTTGTCAACAACGACAGCGGTGACAGTGAAAGTGGCGATAGTGAGGCCGATAGCGATGGCGGGCACACCGTCATCGTGGACACGGTCGCGATCCCGTTGTTTCTTTCTCGCGGCAGTACTCTGGGCGCGTGCGACTTCTGCCCGGTAGGTGACAGCGACGACAGTGATGACAGTCAAGGCGAATTCGGCCCGCCCGACAGCAGCGACAGCGACGACAGTGACAGTGGAGACAGCGACGGCAGTATCAATGGCGACAGTGACGACAGCGACGACAGTCAGGGTGAGTTCGGCCCTCCGGACAGCGATGATAGCGACGATAGCGACAGCGGCGATAGCGACGGCTCTGTGAATGGCGACAGCGACGATAGTGATGACAGCCAGGGCGAATTCGGCCCTCCTGATAGCGATGATAGCGACGACAGTGATGGTAGTGAGGGTGCCGACAGCGACACCATCAACGTCGGCAACGCTGAGCCCGTCGACGCGTGTGTGGCGGCGTTCAGATTCTTCCTGATCCAGTAGCCTCTGCGGGCCGGTCGCGAGGTCCCCGAAAGTAGCTGCGCAGCGGTACTTTGGGGACTTCGCGACTTTGGCATCGTCTCAGTGATCGACGCGCGTAAGTCAGCGGGCAACGTCTCCTTCTCGGCTAAACCCAGGTTTTCTCGGCATACGGCGCTGAACGGAAATCTCTCATGCCTGATTCATCGACGTCGCTGCAAGCCCAACCGTCCGAGTGCGAGCAGTCTTTGCAACTTTGCCGGGAGGCCCGAGAAGGCGCGGAGGCAAGTATTCCGTCGTTCGCCAGGAAGGAGGGCGACGACAAGAAGGAACACTATTCAGGCTCTCAGAGTCGCGGGACGCTCCAAGCCAAGTCCGCAGATCGCGAGCTTGGGCGGGGACGGTCTGGGATCGTCTTCGGCAGCCTCGACGAATCCGGACGGTGCATTGCGCGCAAAATATTTGGCTCGTCCGGAGTAACGAAGATTGTGCAGTATGCGTTGTTGGGTGCCCCGAACCCGTATGTTTGGAGTGAGCCGGCCATCCGATCTGCCGTGTTGCGACGACGCATATTGAGCCAATTGGTCGAGTTCTGGTTCGGCGCGAAGCTCCGAGTATCCCGCGCATATGGGCACGCCTGGAATGTAGAGCACCGTGCGTATGAAATGCGGTGCGAACTGATCAACGGCCGCCACGCCGCACTGCATCATTGCTATACCTCCCCCGATGACACGGAACTGCAGGATGCAACTCGGCAAATCATGAAGCCGCTGCAAGCTCACCTGGTCGAGTCGGGATTCGACGGACTCGTCTGGCAGGCTGGCCTAAGCAACCCTGTAGCGTTGAACAATTTCATGTGTGAAGGTCCCGACGGCAACGGAGGCTATCGGTGGGCGTGGATCGATCTCGAATCGGGGGTTCCCGCGTTGATTCCAATCAACCCCCTGGTGTTGGTGAGGTTCTATCTGCCGAAGTCACTGCGTCATGGGGGCCCGCTGTTCGACGATGTCGACGTCGACACATTGCGCGCCTACGTCGCCCGTCAAAGGAACGGGCTGGAAGTCAGGCTGGGACGCGAGCGGTTGGGAGAACTCGACGACGATATCGACGCGCTTGCACGAAACCAAGTGGAGTGGAAGTCGCTGCCACGGCATCGGTGCAGCGTAGCGTACCATCGCGCCAAAGGGTCCATCAGCCACAACCAAGCGGAGTGGTATGCCCAGCGCCCGCTGCGCTGGTATGGCAGGGAGTCGCTGCGTGCCATTCGCTCCGTGCCGCGGCTTGTGGTGGCGTGTGTCTCCTCAGTCGCCGGAGTCATCGCAAAGGTCAAAGTTGGACGCGTGCTGATCGCTTGCTGGCAAGGTCTGTGTTCCCAAGCTTATCGGGAACGCTTGGCACGGGAGTATGTTGCTACACGGATCGCGCGTTGGTCCGCCCGCGGCCAGCTAAGTGACCAGCATGCTGATGCGCTGTGTGGCCAACTGGATCAGGACGAGTCCAGTTCCTACCTTACTGACTTTGGAGTTCATCTGGCCGTCAAACCTCTGGTGAAGTTGGCACAGTTCTGGCTGATGCCCACGTTGTGGATGGCGGGAGTCATTGACGAAGCATTCCTTTGGGCATTCTTCATCGCCGGCGGTTCAGTCGTCCGCACGCTCTACACCTTGGGACGGCTGCTCCAGAATACGTTAACGCGGCGTGAAAGGCCTTGGGTTGCTCTGGGAGCAGGCACGCTTCCCGTTGTGGGAAACATGGCTTTCCCATTGCAGATCATTTTCTCCGGAGCGCACGACCAACGCTCTGTTGCCAGATTCATCCTGTACGACACGTTCAGTCGCCTCGGCCAATGGTTTCCCATCTGGGGTGGGGCGGATTCGCTGACCGAACACGTCGCCAATCGATTGGCCAACATACTCATTCGACCTAACACATCTGTCACCGCTGATACCGCCGGCGACGGCGACGCACTGCGGGGCGATGATGCTCCCCAGACGATCATCCCAGAACCACTTCCAGTGTGAGCACGCCGGCAACCTCAAGCAGCGGCTCGCTTGACTGCGATGCTCGCGGTCAGTGAGGGCGGTCTGTTCCGACACCGCCCCCGGCGCGCCGTCGTTGACCTCTTCGACACTACCCCGCCAGATAGAGGCACGCCCTCGGAATTCTGTCCACATCCCTTCACCGTGATTCTGCCGCGATCTTCGATTTCGATTGACGGACACTTGGCGTGATATCACAATCGCCCGTGTGGTCGCCGTTCAGCGTCGCGGTTCAATTCGGACGGTGTGGATTCGTTACCACGTGTCAGCCACTCGCATTCGACAACCAACAGGAGGCGGCCCATGTCATACTTGACGCGATCATCTGTTCGCCAAAGTTCGGCGCGTACGGCACTCAGATTGGCTGTTCCCACATGCAACCGGAAGAGACCTCGTCTCATAGGGCAACTTGCGGTTTGCGTCGCGATGCCGCTCGCCATGTTTGGCTGTGCGCTTCCCGCCCTGCCGCCGGGCTCGGTCCGCGGTGGCAGCGGGTCCGATGTCACCCGGGAAATTGAAGAGGCTGACATCATCAAGCTCCAAGACGGCTTTTTCTACATCGCCAACCCGTACACTGGCTTGCGGATCATCGACGCTCGAACGATCGACCAACCGCAAATGAAAGGCCGCGTGCCACTTGGCGGGCGAGCCGTCGAATTGTTCGTTCAAGGCGACCGGGCGTTCGTGCTCGCCACCGCCGACTTCATCAACTGTGCGGGGCAAACGATTGGCTTCGACGAGGGGATCTTCGACCCCCAGATTCTGCCTGATTTTACTGGTAGCCGGCTGTGGGTCGTTGACATTTCGGACAAGGACAACCCGGCAGTAATGACCACGTTGGACTTCGACGGGTTCGTGACTGCCACGCGACGGGTCGGCGATGTCATCTATGCAGCCGGGAACACGGTCATCCTCGCAGGCGACGACGGCAGCGCCTTGGACGAGCCTGATACGTCCCCCTCCGGCGACAACCTCCTGGGGCCGGCGGCGTTCGTGACATCCATTAATATCGCCAATCCGCAGAATGTCTTCGTCGTCGAGACGGAGGCATTTGTTGGCCGGTCTCTCGACGTCAATGTCAGCGACGATGTGATGTATGTCTTTGGAAACGACTCGGCGATTTTCGACACCAGCATTGTGACGTACGTCGACATTTCCGACCCGGGCGGGGCGATCGAGGTGCGCGATCAGTTTCGTGTGCCGGGAAGCGTGGATGACCGGTTTTCCGTCGACGCCCACAACGGAGCCCTACGGATCGTGACCGAAGAATTCATCCGCTCGGTATTTGCCACCGTCGTCGCGATGTACGTTTACGACGTCAGCAATCCGGACGAAATCACTCGCCTCGCTCGCTTGCCGATCGACACCCGTCGGAGTGTCCGGACCGTTCGCATGGACGGCGACCGCGGTTACGTGGTTGCGTCTCGCGGCGATGCTCCACTCCTGGTCCTCGACTTGGCAGATCCGTCAGACCCGCACATCGTCGCGTCGCTCGCGCTGCCAGGCGTCAGCACCCAACTTCATCCGCTGGGAAATCGCCTTCTCGGCGTTGGATTCGACACGTCGTCAGGCGTTCGCCCGGCCCTGGTTCTGTACGATGTGTCCGACCCGGCTGATCCTCGTCAGACATCGAGGGTTGTCCTGGGCGAAAAGCTCACCTTCGATTCTCGCTCCACCGCAACGGTCGATGAAAGAGCTCTGCGTGTCCTCGAAGATGCCGGGTTGATCCTGCTGCCCATCAGTACGTTCGATCGCGACACGGGCTTGTTCAACGACTCCGTACAGTTCATCGAACTTTTGGAAAGCGAGCTCCTTGAGCGCGGAACGATCGATCATGTTGGGCTTGTCAAACGCGCGGACGTGCTTGACCAAAGGGCGTGGCTGCTGTCGGATCAATCCTTCCAATCTGTCAACATTGACGACCTTGACCAGCCAGCGTCACTCGCATTGTTGGAGATCATCAGCGATCAGGATCTGCTCGACGCCGGTCTTTCAGGGTGCGCCAACGCCGCTCGCGAACGTGGAACGGAGATCGACTTCTTCACGCCGATGGCATGCGGTGCGTTCGGGCCGCTTCTCTTCATCCTGACGCTTGCCAGCCTCTCCGTCATGAGATTGGGTGTGCGACGACGATGACAAAACTCTCAACGCACCGACGCCGGGGCAGTCCGCCTGTCTCCCGGTCGGAAGTTGAACCAATCATGTCGTAGCAAAAGCAGGGTTGACGCGTTTCCTATTGCGCGACCCATCGGCTGAAATAGTGTAGTCTACCCAACGACATGGGCGGTTGGGCCGTGGCTGCGATATTGTGCCGGCGAGACCGCACGACGTGGACGGCAACGGGTTAGCGGTAATGGATGTCGAAAACCCTCGTCGCCGCCGTGCTTGCCCGTTGTCGGTGTGAGAATCAGAATGGGTCACGTTTCGGCGGGGGTCAACCGTGCGTTGGAAGAAGAACTGGTATCTTGCCCACCGATGGCTGGGACTCCTCGTGAGTTTGCAGCTCCTGGCATGGAGCGTCGGGGGGTTCACGTTCAGTATCTTACACATCAAGAACGTACGCGGTGAACTTGATGCGACGGTGCAGGTCGACAAGCCGCTTGACCTCGACGGCGTGCGTCTTTCCCCCGCGGAGGCAGCTGACGCGGCGTTTGGGGAGGGCGTTGTGCCAAGCGCGCTTCGCACCGTAACACTGAAGAGACGCGGCGAGCGCATTACGTACGAACTCTTTGGCGAAAGCGGAACGCCGCTCGCTTCGGTCGACGCGGCGACCGGCGAGGCGCGCCTCCGGATCAGTGACACCGAAGCGTCCGCCATCGCACTCGCAGATTTCGCTGGCGTGGCGGCTGTTGCCTCGGTCGAATTCCTTGAAGGGAAACCGCCGCTCGAATTTCGCGGCGGGCGCATGCCGGTCTACCGGGTGGTTCTTGATCATCCGAAGCATCCGCACATCTATGTCTGCCCGGTGACGGGAGAAGTGCTCAAGCGTAGGAACAAGCTGTGGCGAGTCTTCGACTTCTTTTGGATGCTGCACATTATGGACTACGGCGGGCGCGACAACTTCAACCACTGGCTGCTGACGGGAATGAGCTTGCTTGCGATCACAACCTCCGTCAGTGGACTCGCCCTGTGGTGGTGGCGGCGCCCACGTTGGCTGCGGCGTAGATGATCGCGATTGCGCGTTCGTTTCGGATTCAACGACGACGAGCGCGTGGTGCCTGACCACACGCGTTCGTCTGACCGTGCGGGCACTTGGGAAGCATCGCGGCGACAGCGCTTATTGCGATCGCGTTTTCACCGGACAACCGTCCGGCAATCCGTAGCCTCCCAGCGTGATGACGATATCGTCAGGCGACAGGCCGTCCGTGATTTGCACGTACTCTCGCGTTTCGACGCCAACGCTCACGTCAAGCTCGTAGGCTTTGTGGTCGCGGACGACGTGCAAGACCGATGTTCCCTCGCGGTCCGCCACTGCGGACACGGGGACAACGAGTGCCCCTTCGACCGGCGGCAGCCAGACGCGAACTCTACACGCAAGCCCCGGTCTTAGAACGCCTTCGCTGTTTCGCAGGATGGCGAATGCCTGCACGTCTCCAGTGTTTGGATCCGCCTCGCCACTGAAGCGCGTGATCTCACCCTCGAAGCTCTCCAGTCGAAGCGACGGGATACTCACTTTCGTACGCGCACCTTTCTTCACACTCGATAGGTGTCCGCTTGGCACGCGAATCCGAACGAAAACGTGCGAAAGATCTGCGACCGTCGCCAGCCGATCGGGTTGCGCAACGTGCGCTCCCTGGTGAACCAACAACTGTGTGATGACTCCGGTGATTGGGCTGGAAATGGTGCAGAAATCCACCGACAATCGAGCGCGGATCAACTCTGCCCGGGCAACGTCGAGTTGTTGTCGAGCTTCGGCGATCGATTCGGGACGCGTCCCGACTTGGTAAAGATCGAGCCTCGCTACGGCAGACGCATACGCGGCTTGAGCGCGACGCATCATGGACTTGAGTTTCTTGAACTCAACGTCGGAAACCTCGTTGTTCTCGTGCAGCTTCTGGGCAGCGTCCACACGCAAACGCAGCGATTCCAACTCCGCCATCGCCTGCTGGGCATTTTGCTTCGCGATCTCTATTTCTTGTGGAAGGTACCCGTGTATCAGACGATCAAGGACAGCCTGTTGCCGACCGACGACGGCCTCCGCACGCAGCCGTTCAGCTTCCGTCGGGCGCGTGTCCAATTGAAAAAGGGTCTGCCCGCGTTTGACGATCGCGCCTTCGACAACCGACACCGCCTGAATTCGCCCTTCGATCTGCGTCGCAATGACGGCGGTCCGTTCGGGAATGGCCACGAGCATCCCAACGAGGTCGATGGAGGGCCGTAACGTTGTCAGTCGTGCTTTCGCTACGTGAACCGGAACAGGTGGTGCAAGGACGGAATCCTCTGAACCGTCAGCTGCGTGCTCCGATGAACAGCCGACCATACCAGGCAAGCAAGCCAAGCAAACCAGACAAAGAGCACGACACAAATCCGGTCGATGTCTGCGTCTGCTCCGTTGGAACCGAAAACGCGTCAGACACTTAGTGTTCATAATGCCTCCCGTCCTTCGGTGTCTCGGCCACACCAATGACCGCGATTTCACCAAGGTCGCGCCGGTCGAGGTGGAACACGTGCATCAGCATGTAGTAACACACCGGCGTCGCGACGAGCGAGAGAATCAGCGAGACACCAAGAGCGCCGATGACGCCGATCGCCAGCGGACGAAGCATGTCCGCTCCGGCTCCAACGCCATAAGCCAACGGCAAGAGCCCAAGAAAGGCCGTCATCGTCGTCATGAGCACCGGGCGAAGCCGTCTCCTACCCGATTGGACTAGTGCTTCAACCAACGGCAATCCCCGGGCTTGGAGGTGGTCCACGAAGTCCAGCATCAGGATGCCGTTCTTCGCCACGATGCCCACACCAATGATCGCGCCGAGAAAGGAAACGATGTTGAGCGAGGTGTCGGTGATCCATAGAGCTGCAACGACACCGAACAGAGCGAGTACCGCACCGATGACGATAGCAAGGGGATGCAGCACCGAGCGAAACTCGAGCAGCAACACACCGAAAACCAACAGAATCGCCATAGCCAAAACCAGCACCAGATTGCGAAACGACTCCTGTTGCTGTTGATACAGGCCGCCGTATTCGATCGAAACTTCCGGCGGTACGGTCACGGTCTGCGCCAGTTTCTCCTTGATCGCTGCGATCCCACTTCCGAGGTCGCGTCCGGACAAACGTCCAGACACGGCGATGAGTTCTCGAAGGTCTTCACGGTGGCGCTCGAGCACGCCCGGGCGACGTCGAATATCCGTCACTTCGTCGAGTGTTACACGCGGCCCACTCGGTGTGCGCAACGGAAGTTTCGCGATGTCGGCTGCCCGTTGCTGACGGCTACCGCGAAGCAATACGCGAACAGCAACTGTTCGATCTCCTTCCAGGACGTACGACGTGTCGGTACCCAACAGCGCCGTGCGCAACATCGTCCCGATCTTGTCAGCATCTAGCCCGACGCGGGCGGCGTCCGCCCGGCGGACTTCGAACGTGAGCGACGGACCTGCCACGATGAGGCCGTCAATCACGTCGACGACGCCTGGAACGGTCTTGATCGCGCCGGCGATCTGTCCGGCCACTCGTTTGAGCGTCTCGGTGTCGGATGTGAAGATTTTGATCTCGATCGGATTCGGAGACCAAGTCAGATCGCCTATCAGGTCGCCAAGAACGCCGGGGAACTCGGTTTGCAGTGCCGGCTCTGCCGCAGTCACGCGTACTCGAATATCGTCGATAACCTCCTCAGTGCTTCGTTGCCGTTGCGGTCGCAGTTTGACAAGGAAATCTCCGGTATTGGGCTCCGCAATCGCGAGTGCCAACCGTGCACCGGTTCGCCTGGAATAGCTTTCCACCTCGGGCGTGCTGCCAAGAATCTCCTCAACATGACGAAGCATGCGATCCGTCTCGGCGAGACTGGTTCCAGGGCGCGAGAAGTAGTCTAGCACGAAGGCACCCTCATCCTGCGCAGGCAGGAAATCCGTGTCGAGTCGAAAATAAAGGAACGCACCTGTCGCGACGACGGTAACCATACACAGGGCCGAGAGTCCGAGATGACGCAAGGCGCGACGTACAACCCATTCGTAGATCCCGATGACTCTCCGCAAGATGGGGCCGCCCTGTTCAAGTTCATCCTGGATCGCCCCTTTTTTGCCGCGGATGAGGATGCTTCCAAGCGTGGGCGTGAGCGTGACGGCCAGCACAAGAGAGGTCAACAGCGCAAGCGCCATCGTTAGCGCCAACGAACGAAAGAACACGCCGGGCACGCCATCGAGGTATGTAAGCGGGATGAAGACCACAACCGGAGTGAGTGTACTGCCGATGAGCGGCATCCCGACCTCCCGAACTGCCAACAGGGCAGCGCGGCGCGGTGCGTGCCCGGCGCAAATCTTGGCATGAATAGACTCGACGATGACGATGGCGTCGTCGATCACCATTCCGATCGCAGCGGCGATACCGCCGAGCGTCATCAGATTGAAACTCATACGGAACAGATGCATGCCCGCTATCGTGACGAGAATGGTCACGGGAATGGCGGTCGCCGCGACGAGTGTTGTGGTAAAAGTCCCGAGAAACACAAAGAGCACGAGCACCGACAGAACGAGCCCGATGACGATGCTCTCCCAGACGCTACCTACGCCTTCTCGAACGAACAAAGATTGATCGTAGAAGAACGCCAGGTTCATGCCACGTGGAAGCTCGCGGCGAAGCACTGATAACTCCTGCTTGAGATCCCGCGCGATGCTGAGAGCATTGCCGTCCGGCTGTGCATAGACATTCAGCAGCACCGCGTCCACGCCGTCGGCTGTAACGATGTTGAATCTTGGTGCCGCGCCCGGTCGCACCGATGCGACGTCGCGGACACGGACGGGCGCGCCTCCTTCCCACGAAACGACGACCTTCTCAATCTCCGTACGATTCGCGACGCGACCGTCGAGAAGTGTCAGATAGAGCTGATGATTCTCTTCTTGCATGCCAGCCGCGACGAACTTGTTTGTGTTAGCAAGTGCGTCGCTGACTTGCTGGAAGGTCAAGCGATAGGCGGCGAGCTTAACCGGATCGACCAACACGTGGAATTCCGGTACATCGCCGCCAACCAAAGCGACCCGAGCAACTCCGCCGATACGCAAGAAGCGGGGTTTGATGTCGTATCGTGCCACCTGCCACAAGTCCGTCATGCCCCGGGTTTTGCTCGTCAGGCTGATCCCGATCATGGGAAACGCAGAGAACGTCAAACGATGGACCGCGGTGGTTGCGTTGGCGGGTAGTGTGCTTCGGATTTGTGACAATCGGCCGAGAACGTACAACTCTGCCTGGATCATATCCGTCTGCCAGGTGAAGAATACGTTGATCTCAGCCGATCCACGACCCGTGGCAGAACGAATGTTGACAGCGCCGGGGATGTCCTTTATCGACTCCTCAATCGGCCGCGTGATCGTCGCCATCATCTCGTCAGCGGGCATGACACCGCTGTCTACAAGAATGACAACTCGGGGAAAGTCGGTTTGAGGGAACACGGAGGAGGGCATGCGATACGCGGCGTAGGCGCCGGCGAGGCACATGACCAATGTTATGAAGAGAATGCTCTTGCGATGACGAACATAGAACCCGCCTTCATTCAAGAAAGGCTCCGCCGCACTCGATCCGTCAGGGACATGCGGCTCGTCGGCGAGTGGGGGGTTCGTGGTCATCGTCCTATGGTTCTTAGAACAAGAAAGCCGCGAGCAGTTCGCGCCCGAACTGTTGAATGAAGATGGCCAAGTCGGTTGATGGTGTGGACAAGTCGACTGGCGACGCGGGATTTGTGGTAAGATCGCATCCGGCCATGAGCATCAACCAGCCCAAGGTTGCGACGACGCGCACCAAACGCCGATGAGTACCTTTGGCCATTAGGGTTTTCCCTTTTTGCGTCTGGTGACTTGTTTCGCATCCTCGTCGTCATCCGATTCGGATGGCAGTCGTCCGCCCGTGGCGCGACGTAGCTCCGCCAGCGCAATAGCCAGATCGCGTTTCGCGCCGATGTATGCCTCTTGCTGGGCAACGAGTGTCTTCTGCAAGTCGAGCAGGGCGAGGATGTCCAGGTTTCCCGCTCGGTACCCGCGGCGGGCCGCTTCCACACTTTGGCGGGCGTGCGGCAACGCTTCGTTCTCGAAGAATTCAACCAGTTGTGATGCGCTCTTGGCCACGGTTTGAGCCTGTCGAATGTCGCGTGTGACATCGTCAAGAATCGCCTCGTATGCCTTTCGAGCCTGTACGGCCAAGAACTTGGCCTTGGCGATCTGGGCTTGGTTTTGGTCCCAAATGGGAAGCGTGATGTTAAGCGTCGGGCCGAGCAGTGAATCAATGATCTGTCGACGGTCCAGGTTTCTCTGCCCACGGGATTGAATACTGGGCGCTGTGAGGCGTCCGTTGGCGACGGAAGTACGGGCCGTATCCGCCAAAATGTTGCGACCCGGCAACGCCTGCCCTTCCGCCCGCTCCCATTCGACACCAAGCGTGACGTTGGGGAAAATGCTCAAGTACTGCCGTTTGATCTCATCCTCGGCAGCATACACTTTCATCGCCGCGGCACGGGCGTCCAGCCGCTCGGTCATGGCGAAAACCAGTAGCGATTCATCATCGTTGAGCGGACAAGTCTCTTGTGGCAAGGCGTCGTCAAGCGTCCACAGTTCTCGCCATCTCGCCAGCCCGAGCGTGTGTGCAAGAGTTGTTCGCGCAGATTCGATCTCCCGGTCAAGACTCATCATCCGTGATCTACCGTTCAGCACGTTGGCTCGCGCCAAATTGACATCGATTATCCCAGCTTCACCGGCTTCGAAACGATCATTGGCCAGCTTTTGCGATTTCTCTGCAAGATCCAGTGACTCCCCGACAATGGTCTCCAATTCCTTCAATGCGATGAACCGGTAACAGTCCCGTTTGGCGTTTGCGGCCAGGTTGTTAGCCTCGTTGACGATGTCGAA
>CAYQFV010000079.1:16276-18131 GCA_964416845.1 uncultured Phycisphaeraceae bacterium
ACGGCTTCGTCGGTGGTCAACCCGCCGGACAGAAGTTCCGCCACGACATCTTCGACGGCCGCATAGGTATCGGGATTGTACGCCCGATCAACGCCGGTTCGCGAAACCACCATGCGTTCAGTACGGTCGAAATCAGGTCGAGGGTCGACGGTAGCGCAACTGGCAACGCCGATGCACCCCAGCATCAACGCCCCAACTGACACGCCGTGGATTTGGTATGGCGAGCATACTGGCCTCATGTCTCTGCGCGCCCCCACACACTTGCCGCGCGTTATCCCCCAAACTCAAGCATAAGTGCACTGGAAAAGTACGGTCGACTCCACCTGCATCCAGTGCAGCAGTCATGACGTACGCGGCAATCGTACCGATCACTTACCATTCGAGCGACCAGAGCAACTTCACGCCAAAGTCCCGCGTCTCTTCACCGCCGAGGCCAATGTCGAACGCGAGCTTCAAGTGTTGATTCTCTGCGATCTTCCGCACGCCACCGATCTCCAAGATCTGCTGATTGGCGTTGCCATAGTCTTCACTGCTGCGATTCAAGTAGTTCACGGTGCAGATGGTCAGATCGTCAATTTGGTAATCAAGTCCGACACCTGCCGCCCATTGAAAAGATCGCCGGTCAGCCCCTTCGTCTCCGCGACCGCCATTTGCCGTTAGTACAAATCCTTCAAAATGACCACGCACACGGGGCATGAGTGTCTTGGACAGGTTGAAGTGCAGCTCTCCGTCAACCCCAGACGAGCCCTCGCCGGTTGGGATGCGGGCTTCGATCCAGGTGGCGAGCGCGGGCAGCGCGTCCGTTTCCCGGGCAATCTGATAGAACAATTGGATTGACGTATCCCCGTCCCCTTGATCACCACCGTCGCCGATGACGAGCGGTCGCACTTCCAACTCGATGAACATATCGTCCGTCAGCCCGTACTTGATGTTCGGCGTGAACGTGAAGTCGTCATCTTTGGTGGCACCGGTCACCCAGTCGCCCTCCAGCTCCAACTCCCACTCGCCAACCACCGTGTTGACGTTGGCCTCACGGACATTGAAGAAATCGCTAATCTCGCGGTAATCGTGTGACTTGCTGCCACCGACCGGACTTCCGAGATCGTCGGATAGGAGCAAGGCCAAGTTTGAGCCATCAGCCCCAGGATCAACGGTGTAGACGCTCGCCAGCGATAGCGAAAACGGATGCGGCACCTTCGAGTCTGCGGTCGGGTTCTTAGTCGCATGTTCCTGCGCCACGGTGCTACCTTCACCGGCAACGAACGCCACTGTTACGACCGCAACGATCCGAACCAACGGAGTTCCTTGCATATCGTCTACCTTTCATTCTCGCGAGATAGATTGACGCCACCTGGCCGCGCCGCCGTGTAGCTCAACATATGGTACGGATCGAGCATATCGCGGCAATTACTTCAACATTACAAAGCTGTAATGTTCGCGTTGTCACGTCGGATGGTATGCGGCGCGCTGGCGGCAACACAAAGCTCGTGCACTGTGAGAATCGCAGCGTACAGGGGAGAAACGATGCCAACACCCGCGTGGCGGCTTGCGATACGAGATCTCCCCGGGACGCCACAGCGCCGTTGGAGATTCACCAACATGCGATCCGCAGTATTACACGCTGCAACCCAACGAGATACATAGGTCGGCTCAAAACGGTGATGTGTTCCGCAGGGGGAGGATTGAATGCCGGGCGGCTGTGTCAAGCATCGGAACGCAGGCACGAACAAACGACAGAACAGCACTCCGCCGCACCGTAGAAAACTCGGTGAGGCGGAGTGCTGCCGCAAGAGAGACCCTCTAGCCGCCCAAACCCAGGCCAGCCGTTCCGCCGCCAAAGAATGCGAAGAACGCC
>CAYQFV010000080.1:0-18094 GCA_964416845.1 uncultured Phycisphaeraceae bacterium
AACGAAGAAACGAAGAAACGAAGAAACGAAGAAACGAAGAAACGAAGAAACGAAGAAACGAAGCGCAGACGCCTACCTGCGGCAACCGAAGAGTTCTTGCTTTCGCTTGCCGATACCGCGCCTCGCCGTCACGAATTGTACTGTCGGAAGCATTCTCCTTTCCAGCTTTGGGCGGTATTTTAGCAAAAGCATAGCATATGTCAAGGATGTGAGAAAGTTTTTCACAAATGCTTGGCAGTTTGTGTGCGCGGGCAATGAGAGACGAATGCGAGGATGCATTACCCAGCCATGTGTGTAACGATCATCCAATGAATCATGGCCCGGAAACTTGGAACAACGTCGATGCCGGAACGACCCGAAACCATACCATTGGGCTTCCGGTTACGAGTAACGATTCGACTGTCTCCGAATGCGGCTTGGTCGCGATGACTCTACTCATGTTGGCGGCGGAGACTGTCGTCATGGGGCATCGCCCGCTCACAAGAACCGATAGTAACTGAATCACTGGTGAGAGAAACACCAGCCCGACATTCAACCGCTGAGCACCAGCAGCGGAAACACCGCGCGCGGTTCGCGCAACGACGAGGAGAACAGTACAGAAAGAGGAGGGAAGATGCTAAGAAGAGTTACGTTGGCGACTACGCTGGCTGCTGCCATCTGCATAGCGACGCCGGCGCTCAGTGTGCCAATCGACAGTCTCGCCCGAATCTCGGGCTTGTACGCCACGACACCTGCCGACCGGTGCATCTGTTTCGACGCTTACACGAATTGCTCCGGTTGCCCCACGCGTGTCAGCCAGGTTTTCACGTTTGGCCTGCCGGGCGCCCTGTCCGACCATGCCAGCAGAACCATCGTTGTCGACGGCGTTCGGACGGCATTCATAGATGCCGTTGATCCACTGCACACGCTTCGGGACTACTCGACGCGCAGGGTTTGACGGCGGTACGTAGTCCGTCGTGTTCAACAGCGATCCCATTTTTCGTGCCAACGGGACTCATGAGCGATGATCTCAACAATGACGGCATTGGCGATATTTGTGGAGACAGTCCCGACATCCCAAACGCGCGGCAGCAATATCGCGACCGGGACGGTATCGGGGACGCGTGCAATGCCGACGTCAGGTCACGCGTGATCGGGCCGTTGGAGCGGTGATGTTGCTTGTGTTGACTGCCGGGACGGTCGCGTTCCGGCCCACCGTCGACGTGACGCCGGATCGTTCGCCTGCGGTCGCCCGTTGCGGCTGACCACACCATGCGACATCTCAAGCCCGTCCGCCCACACCGCCCGGTTGTCCGACGAACTCCTACGCAACGAACGTTCGAGTCGGCAGCCATGAATGTAAGGGACATCCGGGGAGAATTTCGCCGAACTTCGTCGGCTCTATTCTTGCGTGTTTTGGTGAACATTGGCTTGCAGGAATGCACAAAGGCAGATAGAATAGCGTTCAACATATCGGACCCACGTCGGAGAACACGCGCATTTCAAAAACTAGGCTTCGCGGCCTACGAGCCAGGAGGAATGACGATGGAAAAACGAATTGCACTGAGGTTGACGGTGTTCATTGTGGTAGCGGGGGTGTCTGCCATGGCAGTCGCGGGTGAGGGGAAGCGCCCAAGTCGGGGGAACGACGGAACCTCAGCCTCTGGAACTCAAGATTCGCCGACGAATCCTGCGGGTGATCCAACGTCGGTTGAGTCAGAACGGGCGACGACGACGCGCGAGCCCGGCCCTTCTGCTGGGCAAGCGCTGCTCGGAGTCTGTCCTTGTGACGGCGATGCGAGCGGCGACGGCACGGTCAATTTATTCGACATTCTTTGTGTGGCTGAAGGCATCTCGGACCCAACCCGCTGTCTAAACGGAGACGTGAATTGCGACGGCGTGATCGATGGATGTGATCTTGCCGTCGTTATCGACCAATTCAGCGGCATCTTCGATACGTGCAACGAGCCTTGCGGCGCCTGCTGCCTAACCGACCCCGCTCAGTGCTCGTTCCCCGATACGCCAGGGTTGTGCGCCTGCCGCCTGTCGAACGTGCGGCAATGCGAGACACCGGTCCAGCAGTTCTTCGGCCCGGGCGTGTACGCGGGCGACGGAACGACATGCGATCCTAGCCCGTGCGACTGCGACGGTAACGGGGTTCCCGATGGGGACGAGATTGCCGCTGATCCGAGCAAGGATTGCAACGGGAACGGTACGCTGGACGTGTGTGAGCGCACCGATCCGAACACCTTGGGCGGATGCTGCATCCCCGGCCAGGGACAATGCACCGAGGTTGATCTGACCACCTGCGATGCGATCGGCGGAGTCTGGTCTGGTTCGTGCACCGAATGCCCGGAACAGAACGTCGTTGTGGTGATTGAACCGGGTGGAGACATCTTTATTCATGTCATCGGTCCCCCGGTCGATTGCGCCACCGGTGGCCCGATCGCACGAGAGGCTGCGGCGTGCCCGCCCGGGAATTTCATTGATCCCTGGATATCGCCTGCGGCAGGGCAGATGTGTCACCAGTTCGGCGTTCCTGGCTCGCCGCCGATACCGGCCGACTTCTTCGGTCCCGGCTCCGATCCGTTCTCGGGCACTGTGTGCCTCGAAGGCGTTCCCCTTGGCCCGACCACTTTCGGAGATTTTGGGGCGGCTGATACGCTGATTCGAAGGACGGTCGATCCATTCGATCGCTGCGACGTGCCGGCGGCAGCGCCAGTAACCGTACCGATCGATATCGTGGCCTTGAGCCTCCGAAGTATCAACCCAATCACGGTCACCTTCAACGGTGAGACCGACTGTGTCGCCAATCCACAGAACTGCCAGCAATGGGACGTTGCTGTGGATTTATCTTCCGTAACGCCACCATCCGGCACGTTGACTGTGACCAAAAGCCACTGTAACGGCGGCACGTACACATCTGTGTTGAACGTACAGCCGCGGTTCTCGTTCACCAAAGCTGTTCCGCCGAACGGGCCGTTGGTGTTGGACACCGGTGTTGAGGGCATCGCTCCTGTGCAACTGGTTCAGTCCACACCGCTACCGTGGGTCAGCGACGTCGATCCGCTTTTGGGGGCCAACATCGATCCCTGCTCGGACTTCCACGCGGGCATTCAGGATGCCCTTCCGACCTTCGCGTGCGATTGCAATGGCAACAGCGTACGTGATGATTGTGACATCGCTGCCGGTACGAGTCAGGATTGCAACACTGATGGGATACCGGACGGGTGTCTTCCGTGTGTCATTGATTGTGAATGCAGCGACGCCGACATCTGCACGTTCGACCTGTGCACGGCGGGCGTGTGTTCGAGCACAGTCAACACCTTCGGTGACGTTGACTTCAACCAGACAGTTAACCTGTTCGACCTCTTCTGCGTACTGGATGGTTTCGGCGGCATCTTCTCCGGTAACTGTACGTTTGATCGGCTGGATGTCGAACCGTGTGGCGGAAACGGATCGCTGAACCTGTTCGACTTGTTCGCCGTCCTGGACTCTTTCAGCGGCATTGATCCCTGTTGCACGCCATCTCCCGTTCAGGTCCAGCGCGACAGACGTGGGCTGGCAGTCGATCGCGTCCTCGACATACCCGAAGCCACCATCAAGCTCGTAGCCTCTCAGCGAAGTGCACGCCCGGGTGACACAGTCACCGTGGAAGTGTTTGCCAGCGCCGTGGCCGAACTGCGAGGCTATCAAATCGCGTTGGTCGCAACGGGTGGTTCGCGAGGATCACTGGAAGCGGAAACACTTGCCATCGACGACAGTCGCGACGACTACGTGTTCGCACAGACGCAAAGTGTCCACGCCGATGATCCGAACGGCGTTCGCATTGTCGGTGCAGCGATGGCGGACGGCGTTACGACGCGACGTAACACGTACCTCGGTTCCTTCACGTATCGCATCCCCAGCGGCGCACACGGAGCTTTCACCATCAACATCCGTCCTGAGGAAACCATGTTGGGCGACACTGCTGGCCGGCGGTTCACGCTTCGGCCTGTTCGCGGAGCGAAGATTATGGTTCGGTAACCAGACCAAGGCGAGCTTCGCCTTTCACTGATCGCACAACAGGCCGTCGCCGAACCAGGTGGCGGCCTGTTGTGTGCGCAGAAGATCACGCATCGTCATTCGCAACCGTCCACGAACGGTCTACCGATACACTCCGCCGACTCGCGCATCGCGACGGGCGCAGTACGGCCGGCGGCGCGACCCGAAGATAGGCCCCCAGTTCACGGGGGGGCGTCGTTCTCGCTTGTATCCAGTAGACACCCGGATACGATGGTGCCCTGATGTCCGATGGGTGCGAGGTGCCGGATAAGTACCGGCTGCGTTTGCCCGACAGGGCTGAATCATGAGGGAGTTCCAACATGCCCGATGCAACCCCGACGGCCATTGACGCAAGACGTGTCAACGCGATTGCGGCCCTTGTCGGTTCCACCCCACTGTTGGAGATTCGGTATCGAAGCTCCGCCGGACCGCGCCGTATCTATGCCAAGTACGAGGTCATGAACATGACCGGTAGCATCAAGGATCGCATGACGCTCCACATGATCCGTTGTGGGTATGAATCGGGTCGCCTGCGTCCCGGGGATACGATCGTCGAGGCGTCCAGCGGAAACACCGGAATCTCCTTCGCCGGGGTCGGACGTGCGCTCGGACATCACGTACGCATCTACATTCCCGACTGGATGAGCAGAGAGCGCATCGGTCTGATTCGCACGTTCGGAGCCGAAGTCATACCCGTGCCTCGCGAGGACGGCGGCTTTCCCGCTGCGCTCGAGAAAGCTGAGACGTTCGCCGCAGAGCACGAGGACGTGTTTCTCCCGCGGCAGTTCGCCCACCCGTCCAACGTTGAGGCTCACACCACCACAACCGGACCGGAGATCGAGGCTCAGCTTGGCATGTTCGGACGCATCCCTGACGCGTTTGTGGCGGGCGTTGGCACGGGTGGGACCGTCATGGGGGTCGGGCGATACTTGCGACGCGGCGAGCATCCCGTCGATGTGCATCCACTCGAGCCGGCGAATTCACCCACGCTTCGGACCGGACACAAGATCGGGCGGCATCGCATTCAGGGCATTTCCGACGACTTCATTCCTCCGATCCTGGATCTCTCCAGCCTGGATCGCATCATCGACGTCTGGGACGGGGACGCGATCTTGATGGCGCAAGCCCTCTGCCGCACACTCGGCCTGGCGGTTGGCATTTCCTCAGGAGCGAACATCGTCGGCGCGATGCAACTTGTGGAAGACCTCGGACCCGACGCCACCGTCGTAACCGTGTTGCCCGACTCGAACAAGAAGTACCTGTCCACCGATCTTTGTCTCGACGAGCCCGCGCGTGACGATTATGTCACCCCACGCGTCGAGCTCGATAGCTTCCGCGCGGTTCGGTAGCGCCCGGTGGCATATGCTGCCCAGTTGAATGTGGTGACGATTCGCCGGATGGAACCGGGTCTATGTGGCCAACGGGATCATCGCGTCGGCGTGCAGCAATTGCTGTTGTATCGTCTCGATCAGCTTTCTGCGGTCGATGGGCTTCGTCGCGTAGTCGTCGCACCCGGCCTCGATGCACTTCTCGCGGTCGCTGGTCATCGCGTGGGCGGTGAGCGCAATGATCGTCCCCGCGTAGTTCTTCTGGCGGAGTTGCTCCGTAGCGGCATAGCCGTCCATCACGGGCATCTGCATGTCCATCAGGATGCAATCGAACGAGTTGCCCTCGTCGCGGGCTGCCAACGCGGCGTCCAATGCAAGCTTACCGTTCTCTTTGATCGTCACATCCGCCCCGGCCTTTTTCAGCACAAACGAGATGAGTCGCTGATTGTCGGGTCCGTCCTCGGCAAGGAGGACGCGAAGACCGCGAAGGGCTGACGGCCCGACTCGCCTCTCGTCGCCGGTCGTGTCTGCCACAACGGTCGTTGCCATCGCATCTTCAAGCATCCTCACGCCGTCGAGCGCCCCGGTGGGCACGGACACGCGGAAGGTGGTCCCGACGCCGATCTCAGTCGCAACCATGGCTATCTTGCCGTCGAGGAGCTCGGCGAAACGCTTGCTGATGGTCAGGCCAAGCCCCGTTCCGCCGTACTCTCTCGTCGTGGAGGTGTTTGCTTGCGTGAATGGCCGAAACAGCTTGGCGACTTGCTCCGGTGACATCCCCCGCCCCGTGTCGATTACGTCGAATTGCACGAAAGGCGCGCCGCCGTCATCGACGAGCCGGATCACGAGGCGGACAGACCCGACTTCGGTGAACTTGATCGCATTGCCGATCAGGTTGATGAGAATCTGACGCAGACGCGTGGGATCGCTTTGTATGGTTTCCGGAACCGCTCCGATGTACTCGATGTCGAACGGCAATCCCTTTGCGTCGGCCGGCACACGCATCAGGGAAGCAACCTCAGCGACGATCCGGCAGGGCTGACAGACCTTGCGGTCGGTCGTCATTTTGCCCGCTTCGATCTTGGACAGGTCGAGGATGTCATTGATGATGCTCAGCAGGCTATCCCCGTTGCGGCGGATCGTATGGATCGTGTTGAGCTTCTCCGACTCTGATAGGTCGCCATCGAGGAGATTCTCGGAGAACCCAAGGATCGCTGTCATGGGCGTACGAATCTCGTGGCTCATGTTGGCGAGGAATTCGCTCTTGGCCTTGTTCGCGTCCTCTGCCGACTTCTTAGCGCTGCGTAGCTCTTCCTCCGCCTGCTTGCGCACGGCGATCTCGTCCCTGAGACGTTGATTCGTTTGTGTCTCGAACAGAAGTGCAGCCTTCTTCTTTTCGCTTTGATAGAACCCTGCTCCCGCACCCAGCAAGGCCAGCAACATCAGCGACGCTGCGACAAACATCGTTCTCGTTTGGGAGTAGATCGGCTCGGCGATCTCATCATAACCCATTGTCACTGCCAACGACCACAATTCACGCCCGACTCTGACCGGTGAAAAACCCACCAGCTTTTTGACGATCCGCAAGTCGTCGTCGTTCCACCAAGCCGAGTGATACACCGCCACGCCAGTCTCACCCTCGCTCATTCTGGTCAAGAGTGTTTCCATTTCAGACCAGTCGACCGATGGAAATGCTTTTCTCCGAACGGCCAAGATGTCTGTGCCGATCTGGGTGCGATCAGGATGGGCGAGCATGATACCGTCATCGTCGAAAATCTGGGCGTAGCCCTTCTCGCCCGCGTGGATCTCGTCAATCTGCTCGTTGATGGTCTCGGTGTAGACCAAGGCACAAATGATCCCGACCAGTCGGTCGCGTTCGAACATCGGCGCGCAAATCGAGACAGCGCTCTTTCCGGATTCCGTTGCGAAAACATGACTCGTGAATGCGGTGGAGGCGCAGTCACAACCAACACCGGAAGGACACTGTTGCTGTCGCCGCTTATGGTGATCGAGAACATCGCTCACGCCAGGTAGTCGTGAGAGATCTTCACCGATCTTCCGCGATCCGGGCGGCAAGCTGCTCTGCACGATGCCCTTGGCATTCAACCGGCACAGCGACGAAACGCCGTCGAGGTGATCATCGAACGTCGTGACCTCCAGTGAGTACCCGTCTCTGGCCAGCACGTCTTGAGCACTCAGTCCTTCTTCCGCCGCCCGTACGACCGAAGGGTTCTGTGCGACGAGCCGCGTCTCTTTCTCGATGTCCCCGATGAACACTCCCAGACGCTGAGCCGCCGTTTGGGAAATCGTCAACAGGTACTGCTGGGCCTTCGCGACGCTGTTCTGCTCAAACGCTACCACGCTCGATCTAGACACCCACCACACGCTGGCGATCGTGCCGACCAGTGCTACAACGACGGCCACCCCGACCCATTTGCGTTGGCGCACGATCACTCTCCCAACAACCTGCGATACGGCATGCGGCGTAACTCACGTCCAGTGTTTGATCGACAATCATCGCAGCACGGTTTGCGCCAAATCGCTCGTCAATGCTTGGAATCACCGCAGCCCGATAACGGTGATGAGGCCAGTTGGCTCACACGAAACGTGGATGAATTGAGAAACACTTACCGACAGCCCGTCGCCTCGTGAATTGTCAATTCTGAGAATTCGCCGTCGTCAACCAACGAACTCACCAGCCGCAGCTTGACGACTTCGCACTTGCCGTACAACATATTCGCATAAACATATATGGAAGGCGGCGATGGCAACCGTGTTGAAGACAACCAATACCGTCTTTCGAGCGTTCGCCGATGAGAACAGAACTCGCTTGTTGAACCTGCGGCTCGAAGGCGAAGTTTGCGTCTGCGATCTGTGTGTCGCACTGGACATGCGCCAACCGAGAATCTCGCGGCCTCTCGCCTACCTGCCCAAGGCTGGTCTCGCCGCCGCCCGGCAGAAGGGAAAGTGGAAACATTACGCAGCCGCAAAGCACCCGGCAGAGCTCCACCGCCGGCTGCTCAACTGCGTGCGAACCTCCCTTGGAACATTGACACTCTTAGAGACCGATCTCGCGCGGCTTGAGCAGCCCCGCGGGCGCGGATGTTGCATTGAGACGAGATGAATCCCACGGTTCGGCGATGCATGCGGGAATCGGTGCCGCCCAGTATCATGCTCGCCGAGCTTCGTGATGTCGCTCACGCGCTGATGTCGGCGCGGGCGCTCATGTTTCAACCATTTGGAGGGTTCCGAATGAAACACACAATCACGCTGGTGGCGTTCCTTTCGGTAGCCCTTCTGGGAGGCTGCGCGTCACACTCGTGGAACGGCAAAGTCCGGACGTGGGGTACGCTTCGTGGCGTCTTGCGCGACGGCGATACATCGGGCAAAGTCCGCCTGTCGGAGGCGACCGGACCTCATTCCGTCGGGATCGGCGCGCCGGAGGGCTTAGCCGGCGAGATCGTCGTCCTCGACGGCGAGACATGGGTTGCGCAGGCCGACTCCGCTGCCCGGGCGGAAACGCTGCACCCCGCGCCCCCGGATGCGACCGCGACATTTCTGGTGATGGCAACCGTTCCACGCTGGGTCGATCTGCGCACGGACGGCAGGCTCTCGCTCGACGAGCTTGAGCAGTTCGTAGGTGTCGCCGCCGAGAACAACGGCTTGGACACGAAAGCCCCGTTTCCGTTCCTCGTAGAGGGGCGTTTCTCCACGATCAAGCTACACATCCTCAACGGTCGATGCCCCTTCGCCCCGCCTAATAGTGATGATGAGCCCGGGCACGACCCTGTTCGAGTTCGAGCGGATGGCAAGCAGGGCGTACTCGTCGGATTCTACTACGATGGCCCACCCGGTATCCTTACGCATGCAGGGAAGAAGCTTCACGTGCACGCCCTCTTGAAAGATGATCGCCGCACCGTTGGGCACGTGGAGGTCGTCTCGGTCGACGCGGGTGCTGTCATCCGCGTCCCGGCGATCCACTAGCGCATCTTCACTCCTGAAACTGCGGGCATAACCGTTTCGGTCTGACGCGGGCGTCGTCGGTCGTGCATCCCCAATTCACGGGTTTCCAGGCGAAAGAGCGTCAGCGATACGAGCAGCGCTTCATCCGGAAGATATCACTGATTACGCTCGTGGCGCTGCTGTTCACCATCGTCGTGATGTCTTCGCTCAAGGGCGAGCAGATCGTGCATTTGCCGCTGGATGTCGTCCGCATCACCGTCCCATTGTGCATCCACTTCGTGACCATGCTCCTGGTTTCGTTCTGGAAAGCCAGGCGGCTTGGCGCGGACTATTCGAAGACGACGACCATCGCTTTCGCCGGGTCATGGGTCTGCTCGTCAAGATACCCGTCCTGATCGGCCTGGTGAACGTCGCGCTTTGGTTCAAGCGGCGTTACGTTTGGCACGCTGACGACGCCTGATCCCCGTCACCCCCACACGCGGAACACCCCCTTGAGGATCGACAACCCCTACTCGGGGAATAAGATACGACTACTCCGTCGCCCGCTGCCGTTCGAGTTCTTACTTGACCCGCTGAGCGCACGCCGTACAGTGTACCGTTGGTGCGGTCCGGCCCACATCACGGTGGACGCTAGCGACGGCGATAAGCCCGGTTCCCGACGGCCGCTTCGCCATTGCGGCGGACGCGGCTTGTGACGACTCGGGGTCGAAGGCACGGGCTTATCTTGAAGACTTAAAGGAGTGCTCACTCGTGGAGCTACCTACACGCCCAAAGGGCGATGAATATACGAAGACCGGTGATTATCCGGCCCTGCGCAGGAAGATTCAGTCGGCGGCAGAAGGCCTGAGTATTCCCACCGTTGTTGCCTACGCGTTCGACAAACGAACACGACTGCTGCCTTACTACTTCACCACCCGGCGTATGGCGCCGGCGGGTCCGCGTGCGGTGGCCGCCGCGTTGAACGATTCCGGGTTAACCAAAGTCCGGGTCGTCTTGCAGCAGTGGAATCCGAATTTTCGACCCAGCCGGGCCACTCTTGACGGCGAACCGATCGAGATGCTGCTCGTTTCAAGCATGCAGATTCATGCTGAGCGAGCTTATGGTCTCGTCGCGGATGCTTGCACGGGTTCGCGGCGTCCGCTGATCATTGCCGGCGGCCCCAAAGCCATCTACGAGCCGTGGGACATGTTCGGAATCTACGGCGATCCGGATATCAATGCGGACGTTGTGGTGACCGGGGAAGAGTTCATCTTGATGCAGCTCGTTGACGTGCTGCTCGAGTACCGCGGCGCTCACGGAACGATGCGCGAAGCCTTCCTCCGTGCCCGCCGCGACGATGCGCTGGTCGGAATTCCAGGATTGGTATACCGCAGGGACGAACATCTCGACGCCCCTCTGGTCACCACCGGTATCCAGCGACTCGTTCAGGACTTGGACGAAATGCCGAACCCGTTGATGGGCTTCAAGCTGCTCGAGCGCCCCCATCGCGGATCGGGCCTCAAACCCCAACCGCTGCCCATGTCACGTGTCGGACGACACTCGCCCATTGGCTCGCTCACAATCACGCACGGCTGCAAGTTCAACTGCGATTATTGTCCGATTCCGGCCTACAATCAGCGAACCTATCGCCATAAGAGTGGCCAGCGAATCGTGAATGAGATGCGCCAAATGCGCGAGAAGCTCGGCATCCGGTTCTTCTTCGGCACGGACGACAACTTCTTCAACAACCGGTCCGCGGTTGAGGAGATGTTCGACCACATGGCGATGGCCACGATCGGAGGCCAGCCGTTGCGAAAAATGGTCCGCTGGGGGACCGAGGCGACCGAGTTCGACACCTGGAAGAACCGCGACCTGCTGCCGGCTGCTCGGCTGTCCGGGCTTCGCGCTCTGTGGTTCGGGATCGAAGACCTAACGGCGACACTCATCAAGAAGGGGCAGTCGGTCAACAAGACGACGGAGCTGTTCGCACTCATGAACAAAACCGGCATCTGCCCCATGCCCATGATGATGCACCACGACGGCCAACCGCTGACGTCGCGTGGCAACCTTTACGGCTTGCTCAACCAAGTGGCGTTCTTGCGACGGGCCGGTGCACAAAGCATGCAGGTCACCGCGCTCACGCCGGCCGTGGGAACGCGTTCCTACGAGCCGACTTTCGAGAACGGATTGGTCTTTGATTCGGTGGGCAACCGCCCGCTGCTCCAGCACCAGTTCGACGGCAACCACGTGGTGGCCTCAGAGTCGCGCGAGCCGTGGCGGTCCCAGCTAAACGTCTTGGCTGCGTACGCCTCGTTCTACAACCCGGTCAATGCCGTTCGCACGCTTCTGCGTCCAGCCAACAGGCTGTATGCCGCCGGATTTTGCGATCAACTCTTGGGTATGATGAGCCTCGTACCCACGGCGGTCGACTCTGCGAAGTGGTCGTATCGCTTGTGGCGGGGTCCTGTCACCCGAACGTCGCGCCCGCCCGGACCCAAAGCTCCTCTGATCGACGTGTCTCCATCTCGCAAGGAACGCGCCCACTCAATGCCGCAAGTGGCGATGGAGTCCCAACTCGTCCAACTGGGAGTTGGCTAACAGAATGGCGCGCGGGATGAATCCCGCCGCTCCGGATTAAGGTCACTCGCGCCGCACGCCCTTGCACATCCTGTGCGTCGTGCATTACCTCGCGTAGGACGATACGATTCGGCTCCGGTACGCCGCGAACTCACTCGATGTCCGCCCGCTCCGCGAGGCTCTCCAGTCTCGTTTGCCAACCAGACCGAAGGCTCCACCCAATCGGATTGGTCGCAGTACATTCAGTTGGGAACGGGCTTTCTTGCCATGACTCGGCATCAGAGCCCATCGCACAATCCACCTGCGCCGCGGAATCACGATGGACGAAGCGCGGGTGCCGAGTCTCCCAAACTGCCTTCGTTTTTCAAATCTTTTGAAACAATTTGGAACCTACGTGGTAGCGCATTAGCATCTTGAACGACGCACAGTGGATTCGTCCCGCTGCAGAGTCACGTTCGTCGATAAGGCATCCCGGCGACGCAGACAAGATCTCGAGAATTCAGCCATGATAACCGGCTCCGCCATGTTACCTGATTTGTACTCGGTGATCCGAGACGACCTCGCGAACGTGCAGCGAGTCTTCGATGACGAGTTGTTCAGCGATCGTCCTTTCATCAACGAGCTTTGTACCCGCATTCAGCGATACCACGGAAAAATGTTGCGGCCGGCGCTGGTCCTGTTATTTGGTGAGGCGTGCGAGAATCGGCAGGATGCCCACCTAACGCTCGCCGCGGTCGTGGAAATGGTTCATCTCGCCACGCTTGTTCACGACGACGTTCTCGACGAAGCGGACATCCGCCGGCAGCATTCCACCATCAATGCTACCCATGGCAACGAAACGGCTGTTCTGCTCGGCGACTACCTCATAAGCCACGCGTACCACCTTTGCAGCAGCCTTGACGATCAATTCGCCGCTCGAACCATCGCATCGACCACCAACACGGTTTGCGAAGGCGAGTTGATGCAGGTTTCTCAACGCAACAATCCCGACCTGACCGAAGCCGCCTACTTCGACATCATCCGCGGGAAGACCGCGTCATTGACTGCCGCGTGTTGCGCCCTGGGAGCGAGATACGCCGACGTCGGTTCCGATCTGATCACCGCTGCCGGCGATTTCGGCATGTCCGCTGGCATCGCCTTCCAAATCGTCGACGACGTACTCGACATCGCGGGCACGCAGCGCGACACCGGCAAGTCCGCAGGCCGCGATTTGGCGTTTGGCAATGCAACGTTGCCGATCATCCATTGTCTCTCCACGGCACCGTCGCACGTCGTCGCGCACCTGCGTGCTGTCGTATCCGGTCAGACCGACGAAACGTCGGACGAGGTTCAACGCATGCTCGCTGAGAGCGGCAGCATTGAGTTCGCCTTGCAACGAGCGAGACAATTCGTCGATCGTGCGATCACCTGCTTGCACGCCTTTCCCCGGACCACCGCCCGGGAATCGCTTGAATCCATGTGCGAATTCATTCTGCGGCGACATTTCTGATCGTCTGAGATTTACGCCCTTTTCCCGGCTGTTCCCGATCCATACAATCATCTGGACCACCAAACATCGATGGTCGACGTAACGCCAGGGGTGCAGACATGCTCAACGACCAGGCCATACTAGCACGCGCGATCGCGATCGCGGCTCTCGCCGCCCATCTCGCCCTGGCCCAAACCGCCCCGAATTCCACCGACTCGAACAATCCGATCGAGCGTGAACAGCGATTGGCCGAACGACTTGGCACGGAACTCCAGAGGCTCGGCGACTGGTCGTCCCAGGTGGACCCAATGGATTCATTCGTCGAACGCATCTGGGCCGAAAACGAATGGAATACCGAATCGGACCTTTTCGCCAAACGGCTCAATCAGGAACTCGTACGCATTCCACCGTGGGAGATTCGGCGACGGATGAGCAAGCTAGCCGAGTTGACCTCCCAGCGCTACGGATTCTCCCCGGCGCAAAGCTTTCGCTTCCAAGCCCGCCTCTACAGCGAAGCGTTCGGTTTTCTCGGCCGTCATGCGGATATCCTCAGCAGGCAGGTCGGCGAATACGTCCAACGTCGTATCCAACACCTGCCGCTGACACCCCAAGATGTTCAACGGTGGACACGCGAAAGCGATCCAATCATGAGCGATCTGTTGAACCGGTTCAATCGAACAGCCGACGCACTCAAACAGAACATGAACGAAGAGCAACGCGCCCTGCTCGAGAAAGATCGCGCCAGTTTCGACCGCCAAATGCAATTCTGGGAGTCCAAACGCGCTGCCTGGGCGAAGGGCGAATGGAGGCCCGAGGACTGGGGGATGGAAAACGACGCAATTCAGCGCGGCGAGCTGCCCATCGCGCAGCCTGCCGCACCGGCCATTCCAAATGCACAGACCAAGCGTCCCGATCGATCTCGCGACCCTGCTGCTCGTCGACGAGCAAGACGAGCCCTCGCGAGAAAGTACATCGCCGAAGACGAAACGAGTTGGGCCAGATTTGTACGAGCATTCATCCGAACCCACAAGCTCGACGCCGGGCAGCGAGAGGCCATCCAATCCATCCTGGCCGAACTGGAAGCCCGGGCCGCCAAGTATCGCCACAAACACGCCGATGACATCGCCAGAATTGCAACGGCCGATCGACCGACATCCAAAGTCCTCGCGCCCATTCGAGACATGTTCGACGAACTTCAGCGACGTGCGGCAGGTCTTCTCACCCGCACCCAGCGATCGGCCGATAATGGTTAGCAGCGGAGATTTCAGCGTCACAGCCCGCATCCCATTGGTCTCGCGGTGGCGAAACCGTCCGGATTGTTGATCTAAGTCGCTCCGGAATCTACGATGATCGAGGACGTATCGCCGACAACGAACAGCAGCGCACCGAAATCGCCGGCTCACCCGGTGGTCGAAGAACAACCTATGGATCATTCACCGACTCCGTTCAAGAAACGTTATCGGAACCGCACGTCATCCCTGCCGTTAGCGTGGGTGGTGGTGATGGCAGCGGCGACGTGCTGGTGTTCGCCAGCCACGGCCCAGTACGGCATTTCTCCAAACCCGATGTCTTCCCAACGTCGATCCGGTAATCACACGTCCAGTGCGTCGACCAGTCGTCGCGCAACGACGGCATTCACGGGCGGCCGCCGGGACAACGGTCTGGGCTATGGTCAAGGCGTGACCGTGTCCGGATTGAGGCGATCGTCCGCACAGCAGACCCGTTCCGCACTCCCTGCGACAGCGCCCCGGGCGCGTGGCGTTGGGCGTTTCCCGCGTCGGCTGCCTTCCGGCCGTCCGACCCTGGATGCCACCATTGCGGGGGCGTTCCAAAGGCTCACCGCGACGTCATCGGTTCCCAACCTCCGCTTCGCAACGCGGCAGCAGGATGTGGACCGCACGCTTGGACGGATCGAAGCTGAAGACGATCTGCCGCGGCGAAGCTTCAGCGACTTAATGGACATACGATTCAACGCCTTCAAGCGCGAACGCCTGGAAAACGGCTGGACTTACTTCAAACAAGGCGAGTACCGCCGAGCCCTCAGCGAGTTTGTCTCCGCTGAATCGATCGACCGGCGAGACCCCATACCGCGTTTCGGCCAGTTGATATCCACCGCCGCCGCCGGTCAATTCCTTCGAGCCATCAACAAACTCGACAAGATCGTTACGTACAACGCCAAGAAACCGGACGACGTCGACGGCATGTTCGCCTACCCTATCTCACTCCGTAGTCTGTTCGACGGCGACGACGCGTTCGAGCGCTTCGCCGACACGATGCGTCGGTTCTCCGATCAGAATCACGACAATCCCAATGCCCAAGCACTCTACTGTTACCTGCTGTGGTACTACCGCGATGAAGATGCCACCATTCAGGCTCAATCTATCGCCGCCCGCATCAAAGACGCCAACCCCGAAGCTCCCTGGGCTCGCTTCGAAGAAACGATGCGAAACGCGCCGTCACAGACACAAGACACAACCCCAGGCTCGACGGGCTTGCAACCCGCAACCACGCGTGAAGCGGCGTCCACCGGATAGACGGCCCGGGCTGCCTCCTCTTGACAAAGTCGCGGGCTGACCGCCTGCGGAGCGGGTGGCATGCGTTGACGCGGAGAAGTGATAGGCTGGTTTTCAACGAATGACAACGACACCGAGCCCCGCCCCAACCACGCCGCAACCTCCTCCTCGATCCGTGCGAACCAACGACAACGCGCACCAGCCCTGGCATCGCAAGTACCGCCTGCCCGCCACCCTATGCCTCTACACCCTAATCTTTCTGGCGGCGCTGCTGGGCGCCTTCGCGCTGGCGTACAACTTTCATCGAATGGGGCGGTGGTTCGTCGGTCTGTTTCTGCCCATGGCGGCAATGGCGGTCCCCATCAAACTCCTCGTCTTCGGTTGGATGAAACAATACCGCGGGTCATGGCGCTACGTCGGGCTGTACGACATCTTCGCAATCGTCAAAGCCTCCTACATCGGTACGTTTCTGTTCCTCGCCCTCTTCTTCATCATCGAGAATCTGTGGGTTCGCTGGTTCGGACACCGTCTGATCGATAGCGATCTGGACACGCGACTGCGACAATCGGTATTCCTGCTCGATTGGGCCGGCACGGTTGCCCTGGTTTCGCTCTGCCACATCGGGGTGCGACTCTACGATGAAGAAATCAACTCCCAGCCCTTCGAGAAGCAATCACGCGTGCTGATCGTCGGCGCGGGCGATACCGGCGAGGCGGTCCTTCGCGAAATCCAACGAATGCCCAGCCAACGGTACCACGTCGTCGGTTTTCTCGATGAAACCGACGCGCAAGTCCGCCGAACGATCCACGGCGTCGAAGTGCTCGGAACGCTGGGCGACATCAAAGAAATCTGCGACCGGCACCTCGTTGACGAACTTCTCATCGCGCTGCCAAAAGCCACGCCACGCGAAATCCGCCGCGTTGTCGAAATCTGCGAAGGATACAATCTGCGTTTCAGCATCACCCCTGCCGTCGCCGACCTGATCGACGGCCGCATGAGAGTCAGCCACATTCGCGACGTCGACATCGAAGACGTTCTAGGCCGCGCGCCGGTCGAGTTGGACTCCGTCGCCATCGGCCAAGCCTTGACCGACAACACCGTTTTGGTCACCGGCGCGGGCGGCAGCATCGGATCCGAAATGTGCCGCCAGATCGCCCGATTCAACCCCCGCAGGCTCATCCTCGTCGAGCAGGCTGAAAACAACTTGTTCGAGATTCACCGCGAATTGCAGCGAACGTTCGAGAACCTCTCCCTCGTGCCCTACGTCGCAGACATTGGCGACCAAACCCGCTTTCGCACCATCGTCGAGCGAGAAAGGCCGGCCACCGTTTTCCACGCCGCCGCCCACAAGCACGTGCCGATGATGGAACTCAATCCCGGCGAAGCGATCAAAAACAACGTGATCGGAACGAAAAACGTCGCAGACATCGCCTCGCAGCACCACGTCGCCAAGATGGTCATGATCTCGACCGACAAAGCAGTCAACCCCACCAGCATCATGGGCTGCTCCAAGAGAATCGCCGAGCTCTACGTCCAACAGCTCAGCAGCCGAACGCCCATGCAGTGCATCACCGTCCGTTTTGGCAATGTTCTCGGCAGCAGCGGGAGCGTCGTACCCATCTTTCGCGAGCAAATCGCTCGCGGCGGGCCGGTCACGGTCACCCACCCGGACATGATGCGATACTTCATGACCATCCCCGAAGCCGCCCAACTCGTGCTCCAGGCGGGGGCCATGGGGTCCGGCGGTGAGATCTTCGTCTTGGACATGGGCGATCCGGTCAAAATCGTCGACCTCGCCCGCGACATGATTACTTTGTCTGGGCTGCGCCCCGGCGCGGATGTCGAAATCATCTTCACAGGCCTGCGACCCGGCGAAAAACTGTTCGAAGAACTCGCCATCGAGGGCGAGGATGTGTCACGAACCACGCATCCCAAAATCGGCATCTGGAAAAACAAACCCGAAGACTTCGATCGCATCTGCAAAGGGATCGACGCGCTCGTCGCGCTGTCGGACGTAGCGGATATGGCCGGCATCAGCGCGTCGATGAGACAGCTAGTGCCCGAATACAGCCCCGACACGCCCCAACAGCAAGACCCCAACACGTCCAATACGGTTACCGCTTCCATCGAGCCTGCCGAACGTCTCACCTGACTCACAAGTGCAAGACATGACTCCACACTGCGCTTGGCGATGACGCCGACGTCTCGTCCACCGCGTCGTCCACCCGACGCGGCCATAACCG
>CAYQFV010000081.1:0-17750 GCA_964416845.1 uncultured Phycisphaeraceae bacterium
CGTGCACTCTTCCGATCTAAATACGATCAGGTGCGGCCTCGACGAGTCACCGCCTGGGATTCCCTTGATCGCAGCCAACAGCGCGTCGTTGATGTTCGTGCCGCCCGACGCGCTGATGTTTTGGGCGAACGACGTCGCAGCGGCCACGTTTTCGGGAGTCGCGGGCACGACCGCGTCGCGAAAGGCCCGGGGTTCGTGCGAAAACGTGACCACATTGAACCTGTCGGCGGCGTTCAGGCGTGAAAGACAGAATCGCAACGCCTCGCGGGCCTGACTGATCTTCGCCCCAGCCATGCTGCCCGACGTGTCAAACACGAACGACACGTCCTTGGCCAGCACGTCGTCGGCTGACCGCTCCGACTTGGGTGCGATCCTCGCCATGAAATACCCGTCTTCGCCACCCTCGCGATAGGTCAGCCAGGCAAGCCCGAACGATTCATCGCTGAGCATCGTATGGAGGACAAAATCCTTGTCGGATCGGGTATCGTTCGATTCAAAACTCACCGATGCGGTGAAATCAGACGGGCGGTGAACGCTCACCGCGTGCGACGGAGAAAACACCGACTTAATGGGGGTCTGCCCGCTGATGTTCACCACAACGCTGGTGTGCGTCGCGGGCTTGGACGATCGGGAATCACCCTTCAACGGTAGCACCAGCGACATTAGCCCGCTGTCAATGTCCAGTGATTGGGTGTACTGCAACGTCACGCGTACGTCGCCACTGGCGGGGATCGGAAAAATCTTCGCGCGATACAAACGCGAACCCACATATTCCAAGAGCGCCGGGTCCCGCATCTTCGATACGATACTTTCATAGATTCGCCGGGCCTCCTGCCTCTCCAGAACTTCGCCTTTCAACTCCCGCCCGTCGACAAACATACTGAACCCGCCTACCGACGCGTCAGCAGGCAGCGGGTAGAAGTACGTCCCCTCGATAGGCTGAGGATACGGATTGTGGAACGTTTGATCGACTTTCGTCCTCGCCACGCCATCGGTGATGGCCGTCACGTAAAGTTGATTCACCACCTCCAGAACGGTTTCAACCGGCCGCCGTGGATGCGGAATCGGCTGCGGAGGAACGATGATCGGTGGATCGATGATCACCATCTGGCCCATCACACCCTCGCTGCCGGAAGCCACCATCAGGCCTACCGCAGTCATCAACAATTTGTGTTTGAACCTCATCGCAGCGTCTCCACAACCGTCACAGGATTCTCCCAATGGCTGCCCGTCCGGAGCAGCCTCGACTCGACTAAAACCATTCGACACCGGCCAAACGCCGGGGTTCCATGATTTCTGAGGCAATCCGAACGTCCGGAAGCGATTAGGGTTCGTCGATGACGCGAATGGTCATGCTCGTCTCGGCCATGTCGACGATCACGTTGCGGTCGACGATCTCTTCCGAAACCAGGCTTGGCTCGCGGAGGGCCAGCACGCGAAGAAACTCAGGCGGGAACGCCCGATAGCGAAGCCGTGCCGAAACGCGGATGTCCCCCACGATCGCTCGCTCTGGGCGGGGAATGTCGTATCGCTTAACGGTCGGCACGAGCATGTCGAGGGAATGATCGTTCTCGATGGTATCTGCAAGAAGGGGATTGATGACCGGTTCACGCACGCCGTCAGCACCGATACGAACGAACGCGTTTTGAAAGTTGACGATGCCCAGATTGACCTCGGGCCTCTGGTCGCGATCAGGCCCCGGTTCGTAGTGTGAATCGAGCGTGGCCAGGTCGATCGTGAAATGGCGATCGTCGAGGTCTTCGTCGTCGAGCAATCCGTCCGGCGTTATCTCGCCGGTCTCGGGGTGGGCTTTGTCCCGCAAGTAGCCCGATTCGTAAATAGCGCCAGCATCATCGGAAACGACCAATTCCACCCAGACCTGCCGCTCTTGCGAAAACCCCGACGGCACGCGATGGCCGGCGCCAACGTTCGTCACGACCACGCTGACGCGGATCTTGTCATCGGTTGGTCCAACCGTTGTGACCGTGCCTTCCAGCGTCAGGGTGCAGGCCGCTCGCAGCATTTGCTCGCGACGCTGGCGCTGGCCCATCGGAAAGCCAAAGCGGTCCTTTTCTTCGGTGTCGACGTTCGGAAAGCGCGGGTCGTCGATGAACGGAATCGACGCGGCGGTGAACGCGTGAATCGCGTGGCGTCGTTCGACCGCATCAATGCCGGTCCCGACGAGCGTCCACGGAAATACGCCCGGTTCGATCAGTGGGTACAAGGACATGTGGCAATCCTGACATCGAATCACCCTCCCGTACGGGTTGTCGACGCCGCTGTAAGGGCCCTCCTTCCACTCGGTGAACAGGTTTTCCAGCCGTTGAAACGGTTCGCCGGTGTCGGCATCCGGTGTGGGGAGACGCACGTCGTGGCAACCACCGCAGAATTCCGGCGATTGGATGAAGGCTGAAGACGATGAGCCGTGGTAGTTCGTACGCGATGGATCGCTGATCGGACCGAACTTCGTGGCGTTCGGTGCGAACAAGAGCGACGCGTTCGCAATGCCGTCACCCAGCAGGCTGGCCTCCACGTTTGGCCCGGTGACCGTGTGGCAGACGTCGCAACTCAGGCCTTGCTCGCTCACACGGGACAAGCTGTCTCTCGCCGGAAGCGCGTTTTCGGGGTCGGTGAAATCGGGCAACTCGCCGTTGTACACGCCCGTGGGCGAATGGCATTGAATGCAAAAGTTCGGCTGGTCACCGTTTGCCGCTACCGCTCCTTCGGTGATTTTGCGAATCGTCAGCTCGAAGGCGTTGAACACCGGGCTCATCGCCGCGTAGTGCATGATCGAGCCCTGCCACTCGCGGTATTGAGTCGGATGGCAGGCGCCGCAATTCAACGGCTCTTCGTACTCAGCCGCTCGAGGCTGAGCGTCGACCGGTGATTGATCGACCGGCAGTTCGGTCCCACAACCCGTCGGTAACGCGGCCGTCAACAAGGCAATTACGACAGCCACCGCAAGGGCATCTGACTGCCGACCAACATTTCCCCAGCGAATCGTCATTCCGGATTCCGCACCCTGCAACTCGCCCCTCACGACCGCGAGAGTCGCCCACTATGATAAATTCGATGCCGACGTAGCCACTGATGCCCGACCATCCCCGAAGCCAATCCTACTCGCACCCCTGCCCGCCCGACAAGCACATTGTTGACGCCCCGGAAGGCGTCGCGCGACGTCGCCACCACAACAGCTATCGCGCGCCCGAACAATCCTTTCGATTTGTGGTCTTCCAAGCGGTGCAACAATCCGTCTCCGCCATTACAATCAACCTTGCATGTGTTGACTTCAGGCCGGAGGATGCTTGCCCATCGTGTCACCGATAAAACTCTTTTGGTCCATCTCGTTCGCCGTTTTTGCCGTCATCGGCGGTCTTGCCCTGCTGTGGCCTCCCGTGCTCTGGGCGCTCCTCGTTGTCGGCCCGCTTTTTGTCTTGGGTGTCGGCGACTTGAGTCAACAAGCTCGCGCGGTCATCCGTAACTTTCCCGTTATCGGACGTGCCCGATACATGATGGAGAGCATCAGGCCCGAGATCCAACAATACTTCGTCGAGTCGGACACATCCGGAAGGCCTTTCAGCAGGGAGATGCGCAGCGTCGTCTACCAGCGAGCCAAGGATACCATCGACACCCGCCCCTTCGGCACGATTCGGGAACTGAACGATGTCGGCACGGAGTGGATCGCCCACTCCCTCGCACCTCAATCCGCTCCGGATGTCGAACCACGCATCATCATCGGCGCGGGCAGATGCGACCAACCCTACGCCGCATCCGCCCTCAATATTTCAGCGATGAGCTTTGGCTCGCTCAGCAAGAACGCGGTCCTCGCCCTCAACGGTGGCGCGAAACTCGGCGGGTTCGCCCACAACACCGGCGAGGGCGGCATTACTCCGTACCATCTCGAACCGGGCGGCGACCTCATCTGGCAGATCGGCACGGGGTACTTCGGCTGCCGAACGCCGGACGGAGAATTCAACCCCGACGAGTTTCAGCGAAAGGCCAATCTCGACGTCGTACGCATGATCGAGGTCAAACTCTCGCAAGGCGCCAAGCCAGGTCACGGCGGCATACTTCCGGGAGCCAAAGTCACTCCGGAAATCGCCGAAATACGCGGCGTCCCCGTTGGCGAAGATGTCATCTCCCCGCCCTACCATCGGGCATTCTGCACACCCAAGGCGCTGCTCAAGTTCGTCGTCGAGTTGCGACGCCTTTCCGGTGGAAAACCGGTCGGGTTCAAACTCTGCGTCGGTCAGCCCAGCCAGTTCCTCGGAATCTGCAAGGCCATCATCGAAACAGGCAACTGTCCCGATTTCATCACGGTGGATGGCGCTGAGGGAGGCACGGGGGCGGCACCCTTGGAGTTCTCAAATTCCATCGGCATGCCATTGACGGATGGTCTGCTCTTTGTTCACAACGCTCTGGTCGGCAGTGGATTGCGAGACCAGATTCGTGTGATTTGCAGTGGTAAGATCGTGACCGGATTCCACATGGTACAACGCATGGCGATCGGGGCTGACCTGTGCAACTCGGCGAGAACAATGATGTTCGCTCTGGGATGCATCCAAGCACTGAAATGCAATACGAATCACTGTCCGGTCGGTGTGGCGACCCAAGATCCTGATCTTGTTCGTGGACTGGACATTACGGGAAAGCGTCACCGCGTTTATAATTATCATCGCCACACTGTGAATAGCTTGCTCGAAATCCTTGGTGCGGCGGGGCTGACCGAACTGGAATCACTGCGACCTTGGCACATTCATCGCCGCATCAGCCCGACCGAAGTCAAACACTATGGCCGCATCTACCGCTACCTTGAAGACGGCGAACTGCTAACGTCGTCGCCACCGCAGTTCTACGCAGTGGCGTGGAAGCATGCCAGCGCCGACCGATTCTAGAAGCAGCAAGTTGTACTCTGTTGTAGTCTTCTCGTGACGCCAGTCATCGCACGGCGCAGTGTTCGGTACACTGCGAAGCCGGACCGCGGTGGAGTGGAATGTGATGCCAGCCGTTATGCCGACGAGCGTTCAGTCTCGCTGCCTTCTGTCGCGTCGCGTAGTGCAATAGCGCGCACCAACAGTGTGATTTCCCGACGCAGGTGTCGTATTCGTGCATACGTCATCACGAACCCGACAAACATGACCACGACCGCACAGTAGAGCACCAAGTCAGTCCCGCGACCTATGCCCATCGCCCGAGCGAGGCTGGTCGTTACCGCCGGCCAAACGATCGCGACAGAAGCTGCCGTCGCGATCAACGACAGCACGACGCCCTCACGCCTGGTCGCCCAGCCTTTGAGCATCGCAATCAGACTGCCGGCCAACACGCATCCGGCGATCACCAGAAGAACGGTCTGAAAAACAGTCATCGTCCGACCTTTCCAAGAAAATACTGTATGACGATGCGGAAGCCATCCCGAACCGACTGCCCCTTGGCCAGCGAATAGGGTGTGTAGCGAATCTGAACCGGTACCTCGCGAAACGACAGCCGCGAGCGGCGAATCCAGTCGATCAGTTCGCTTGCATGGGCCATCCGGTCGTGCGTGATGCACAACTCTTCCGCCGCACGCCGAGAAAACGCCCTCAGCCCGTTGTGGGCGTCCGTTAGCTTGACGCCGTTGACCAGCCAGGTGAACAGAATGGCCAGTCGCAACGCTCGCCGGCGTGATGACGGCATGTCCACCGTTTCACCCAAAAAGCGCGACCCCAGCGTCACCTCGCACTCGCCGCGCTCAATGGGCAGCAACAATTTTTCGATATCTTCAACTCGATGCTGCCCGTCAGCGTCGAATGACACCACCACGTTCGCCTGCCGCGCCAAGACGTATTCGACTCCGGTCTGAAGGGCTGCCCCCTGTCCGCGGTTCAGCAGATGTCGCAACACCGTTGCGCCACATCGTTTCGCGACGGCGGATGTGTCGTCCGTCGATCCGTCGTCGACCACGACAACGTTGGGATATGTCGCACGAAGCTCGCCAAGCACCTGTTCCAGGCACGGACCTTCGTTGTAGGCTGGCACGACCACGAACACACTCGCGCGATCTGCGGGTGTCGTTGCGGCGTCCTCAGATTTCGTCCGGGCGATCATTGAACGAGGTGCTCCTGTCCAGAGCGAACGCAGATTGGGCGCAGCCTGTCAGGGCATCCTAGCCCAGCCGAACGCCGGATTCCACACCCGGGTGGTTGGGGACGTGCGATCCGAGGTTGCGAAGTCGCGCATCAACGGACGCGCGGTGACCGCTATCGGACGAGACCTCGCCCGGCTGTGTTTAGCCACGTGGACGCCAAACGCACGGCGCGTCCGCCCCGGGCATGTTTGAATCGCAGGCGGCATTGTGCTATGCACGATCCCCGTCGTATCGCTAACACGCATGATGGCCGATAACTGTGACTCGCCGATGACACGTCGCAACACCGACAAGCCCCGTTTGGATCGCAGCAGGACCGCTTCGCTTGGGCATCGACCCGCCCTCGCACCTGCGAGCGGGCGACGTTCGCGCGGCGTGGGCTGGTCGGCGGTTCTTCTTATCGCAGCGACCATCTGCGCGTACGCCAACAGCCTCGACGGCGTGTTCGTTCTGGACGACGAGCCGAACATCCAACTCAACGAGCACATTCGACACTTCACCCCGATCTGGGACGTCGTGATGCATCGTCGTCGGCCGGTCGTCAACCTATCGCTGGCGATCAACTACGCGATCAGTCAGGACCGCGTCTGGAGTTATCACGTGTTCAACCTGGTGGTTCACGTGTTGGCCGGCCTGACGCTGTTCGGGCTGGTACGACGCACCTTGCTCACGCCCACCTTCGCCGACCGATTCCGGTCGTCGGCGACTTGGCTTGCGCTGGCGGTCGCCCTGCTCTGGACGTTGCACCCGCTGCAAACCCAAAGCGTCACCTACATTATTCAGCGCGGCGAGTCGCTCATGGGGCTGTTCTACCTGCTCACGCTCTATTGCGTGGTGCGTGGCGCTTGCTCAGCGCGCGGACGAGCCTGGTTCGCCGCCGCGGTCGTTGCGTGCGCGTTGGGCATGGGCAGCAAGTCCGTCATGGTTACCGCGCCGTTGATGGTCGTCGTCTTTGATCGAACGTTTCTCTCGTCGACGTGGTCGGAGATGATTCGCAAGCGCTGGGCGCTGTACGTCGGCCTGATCGCGACGTGGAGCATACTGGTCGCTACCGGCGTGGTGCGGGGCGTACTGTTTCCGCCATCGACCGGTACGAGCGACGTTGGGTTTGGGTACACTGCTGTTTCGCCGATGCGATATGCCCTGACGCAAGCCGAGGTGCTGCTGCATTACCTCCGCCTGTCGATTTGGCCAAGCGGGCTGTGCTTGGACTACGGCTGGTCCGCTGTTTCCGGGCTCCGAGACGTTTGGCCGGCGGCGACCGTTGTGCTCGCATTGCTCGTCGCGACAGCGTGGGGCCTTTTTCGACGTCACTGGCTGGGGTTCGTCGGGGCATGGTTCTTCGTCATCCTCGCGCCCACGTCGAGTTTCATTCCGATCAAGGACCTCGCCTTCGAACACAGGATGTACCTATCGCTGGCAGCCGTCGTCGTGTTGGCCGTCGTTCTCGTCAAGTCGCTGCTGGAAACGCTGTACGTCAGGACGACGCTGCCGAATCTGTGGCGAGGCGTGCTTACCTCTGTCACGTTCGTCGCCATCGCGTCGGCGTTGGGCGCGGTGACCGTTCGGCGGAACGACGATTATCGCAGCCGGTTGGCCATGTGGGCGGATGTGGTCGCCAAACGCCCAAACAATCCGCGAGGGCATGTGAATCTGGGTAACGCACTTTTCGACCGCGACCTCGATCGTTCTATCGCCGAGTTCAAGACCGCCCTGCGCATCGACCCGACCAAGCTTCAAGCCCACCACAATCTGGGAAATGCCGCCCTACGCAAGAACGATCTTGCCGAAGCAATTCGAGAATTCAGAATCGTCGTCAAACAAGATCCCGAGCGTTTTCGCGCGTGGTACAATCTTGGCAACGCCCTGTACCGTACCGGCGATCCCGAGGAGGCGATCGCCGCGTATCATGAAGTACTGCGGATCGACCCTGATCACATCGACGCTCGCTGCAATTTGGGCCTCGCGCTGCATGCCGCCGGGCGGTCGCGTGAGGCGGTCGATCAATACGATCGCGTTCTACAAACGCGTCCCGAGTACGCACCCGCTCTCTACAACCGCGGGCTTGCTCAGGACGCGTTGGGTCGAGAGGACGATGCGATCGCGTCCTTTCACGAGGCCATTCGAGCGAACCCCAACGGTGCGGCTGCTCGATACGCACTGGGGCGAGTGCTGGGTACACTGGGACGCTACAAGGAGGCGATCGACGCACTGCGGCAGGCTGTCCGAATCGACCCGTCTCATGCCAGGGCGAGGTATCTCCTCGGCGTTGCGCAGTTGCGCGACGGGCGAGTTACCGAAGCTGTCGCAACATTGCGCATCGCGTCCAGGATGCAACCCGACAACGCGAACATTCGCGAATCACTGCAAGAGGCGCTCTCCGCCGTCACCGCCGGCAATCCGCCATAGAACTCGCGACGAGCAATGGAGCATCGAATGGAAGACACTTACCATACCCAAGGCAACGATGGCAGACCACGACAAAGTACCTGAAACGGATGACAGCGTATCCACCGCACAATCCGTAGCCCTGGTCATTCCTGGGCGAAACTGCGCCGCGACCATCGGACCATGCTTAGCTGCCGCAGTCGCGGTCCGAGATCGTGAACCGCTCACCCTTGTCGAGATCATCTTCGTCGACGACGCATCGACGGATGATTCGCGGCGGGTCGCGTCCGCGTATCCCGTGACCTGTCTGTCTGGACAAGGGCGTGGACCGGCGGCGGCGAGGAACGTCGGTTGGCGAGCGAGCACCGCGCCGCTTGTCTGGTTCGTCGATTCTGATTGCATCGCCGAACCCGACGCGCTCGAGCGTCTTCTTCCACACCTGCGCGACGCAGCGGTCGGCGCGGTCGGCGGCAGCCTGGGCATCGCCAACCCGCAACACCTTCTTGCCCGGCTCGTCCATGAGGAAATCATGGTGCGTCACGACGCGATGGGCTCGCGCGTGGATTTTCTCGCAGCCGCGAACGTCGTGTACAGGCGCAGCGTGCTGGAACGGTGCGACGGGTTCGATGAACGATACGTCAAAGCCCAAGACGCCGACTTGGCCATGCGAGCGCGGGACGCAGGCTTCGAGCTGGCCTTCGAGCGCGGCAGCCGCGTGAAACACACCTACATCGTTCGACTGCGCAAATACCTGTACACGCAACTCCAACAAGGCTATTGGCGGGTCAGGCTGCACCTGACCCATCGCGGACGCGCGCGGGGCGATTCGTACAGCAACCTCCTCGACCACGTCCAGCCGCCGCTCGGTGTGATCGCGCTGACCGCCGTTCCGGTCGGCGTCGTCGCCCGGCAGCACTGGCTGTTTCTTTTGCCCACGGTTCTGCTCGCGGTCATGCAACTTCCCATGACGATCCGTCTGGTGAAGCGCTCGCGCGACACGCGCTACGCCACGTTCGTCGGATTGGGGTTTCTGCGGGCGATCTGGCGAGGGGTGGGGATGACCCTCGGCGTCTTGTCGCTGTTGCGCTGGAGGTAGCGCACACCTCACGCGTCGGATCGCGTGGCGAGGCGGGCAAAGATCGCCTCCAGATCGTCGTTCAGCCGTTCGATGTCGAACCGCTCTTCGATGATGCGTCGCCCCGCCCGCCCGAACTGCCCCCAGAGCTTCGGCTGCTCGATCAGTTCCTCCAGCCGGTCCGCCAGCGCGGGGGCGTCTCTCTCTGGCAGGAGATACCCCGACACACCATCTTCAACCAATTCACCAATGCCACTGTGGTGCGTGCTGACCACCGGCATGCCCATGGCTGCCGCCTCCATCAGCACCATCGGAATCCCCTCCTGGTCGCCGTCCGCTGCCGTCACGCTGGGCGCAACCAAAATGTCTGCTCGTTCCAACAGAACACGCACTTCGTCCTCCGCTTGCCATCCGAGCATTCGAACCACCTGCCCCAAATCAAGTGAATCGACCAACGCCCGCAGATCCGCCCCCAGAGGCCCATCACCCACCACGTCGTACTCAACGTCAATCCCACGATCGATCAACCGACGCACCGCTCGTATCGCGTACGACACGCCTTTTTTCTCAACCAACCGAGCGATCGTAATCAGTCGAGTCGCTCGCCCATCCTGCGCCCGGACAGGCCGCACTTCAAACCGGTGACGATCGACGCCCATGTGGTGTACGCGGATTCGACCCGGTGGGCACCCCAACTCGATCAGACGTCGTCGCCAATGGTCGCTAATCGGTAGAAACAGATCGCCGCGTTCGAACAGTCGCCGGTACACTCTCGATCCGAAGCGGCGAACGTGACGCGTGACGTCGTAACCGTGAAACGTCGTCACCACAGGACCTTGCAAGAATCCCATATCGCGAAGCGAGATCGCGAGAGCCCCGTTCGGCCCGAAATGGCAGTGGACGACATCGAATCTCCGACACATCCCCAGCGCCGACGAGGCGAACAACAACCGCATTCTGGCTGACAGCGGACCACGATCGCGTGCAAGGATCGTCCGTGCCAATCGAGCCGGTCGAAACGCTGCCGATGCCAGCAGCCGACTGCTCGCAATCGCACGAGCCCAACGTTTCGCCGGAACGCCAAAGTAGCAAGTACGATTCAACAGGTCGTACTCGGAAACACTTCGATGCACTTTCTCATCGCCGCCGTCGCGGTCGGCGAAGATGTACACGTCATGCCCCCGGTCAATCAATCCAACGATTTGATCGAGGATAAATGTGATGGACAGCGCGGGGAAATAGCTGACGAAGAACGCAATCTTCACGCGCTGGTCTCCGCAGGTCGGTCCGCGTCGTTACCTGGACCAACCGAAAACGCGCGAGCACGGCGCAACGCACCCGCCGCTCGCATCCGACGAACAGGCCACCAACACAGCCCCCACCGTCCCAACCACAGCCGCCACCAGCGGGCCAGTCGCCCGGTTTGCCGTTTGATCTTTATGCGGTCCGTCGCGCCGATCGGTCGTACGTCCTCGCAACCACGTTCCAGGATAGCGTGAACATAGTCGTTGGTTCGAAACACCGAAACGCACGCGAAGTAGGTCATCGTAGCATCAACCTCGTCAGCCATTCGCGTTAGGTCGTCGAGTGTAACGGTCTCGTCGACGACTTGAAGCCCCACGCCCATTGCGTGCAGCATCGCCTGATGCCCGGGGCTGGGAAGTGTGAGCAGAATCTTGCCGCGCTCGCCGAGCATCCGCTTGAGCTTTCCGTGGAGCAGATCGCGCGACGCGGCGGGAATGTGTTCGTACACGTCCGGCAGGACAACGGCATCCCAAACGCCGTTTACGGCGTCTTCCAGAATATCCAAACGTTGATAGTTGATACGCCGGCCGCCGAACAGGGCACGAGCGATTGCAATGTTGCTGCCGCTGATGTCCACACCGCACACGTCTGCCCGTCGTGCCATGGTCGCCGCGATCTCATGCGTCACCTGCCCGCTGCCGCACCCGATCACCAAGACACGCCGTTCGTTCCCCGACATCGCTTCACGGAGAAACGCGCACTGGGCAAGAACGCGACGATTGGGGATCAGGTAATCGCGCAGCAGACGCTCCGAAAACGCATCGTAAAACGCTTCCACCTGCCTCGCGTCAGTCATAGCCGGCACACGCAAAATTGCTGCGCACCGGCGACGACACCGATGATCCCATGGCGCTCATCCATCGCTTTTGTTCCCGTCCAGCGTCGAGCGCGTCGCGGTGCGCAGTGCGGAAGACCCTGTCGGACGATAGCCTTCAGCCGGCATGCGTTCGCCGCAAACGCGTTCGATGCGTGACAGGTTGTCCAGACCGAAGAACGTTTCCCATCGTACACCACGGTCGCCACGCGGCTGAAATGCCACGTCAACGTGATCGGAGATGTCACGCTCGCGCGCCAATCCCAGCGCGTCAGCCAGCCGACCAATCTCGCCAACCTTGTCGGCGACGAAATCTTCGTATCGGATCGACACAACGGATTTGCAGTGCGTCAAGTGGATTCCGGAAATCAGATTCCAGCGTTCCGCCAGCATGTCAACATAATGATTACCCTTCAGCCCCAACCATCGACCATCGATGACGTGCTGCCACGCACGGGGCACGCGTCGCAGGCGCTCGGCATCCAACTCGCGAAGATCGCCGGGCAGGTTAAGGCGGTTCAGGATGCTGCGAATGTTGTCCCGCGGATCACGCATCACAAACACGACCCGGGATTCCGGAAACCGCCCCATCAACTCGTCGTAAAACACCGTCAAGCTGGGTTCCTTCAGCAAGAGACGGGAAAAATCCAGGCGGTTGCGTCGCACGAAATCCTCGAACGATGTCGTACCGTTGCGTAGAAGCTCATAGCACGGATCGTCAATCTCGCGTCGAAGATCAAGCGTAGCAGGCAGACCAGTCATCTGCCCGAGCAACGCCGCAATCGCCGTCGTTCCCGATTTTTGATTTCCCAACACAAACACCGGCCGAGGATGAACACTTCGCAACGCACCACCGACCGCGTAGTACACACGCCGCGACATAACGAACAAGCGCCGAACGATCGGTCGCAACATGGGCTAAAACCACCCTTCAGCACGATCAGAATCCATCTCCAGCGCTCACATCCGGCAACCGCAGCAGTCGCGATACTTACGCCGTCGTCCATCGTGCTCGCTACCGACTTTATCGGTTCGATCGCGGCACACGTTCCACTTTGTCCGCCGACTCGGCGGTCAGTGGTTCATCAGATTTGGTCGACGTCAACTCGCGTACGACCGTCATCACCTCGCCGAGAACGCCGCGTCCGCCCGGAAGGACCGCCAACGTGGCAAGATACGATCCGCCGAACAGAAGAACATCAGCCCCCAGCGTCCACGTGGCTCCAACCCGCGAGGCCAACCACACGGTCGCGACGTACGTCGCCCATCCTGCCACCGCTGACGCTACCGCCGGACGCCAGATAACACCAATAAGGTCTCTGACACGCAGCGGAGACGCACGATAGCAATAGACGATCCCCGGCAGCCGTACCACGCACATCGCAACGCTCAAACCTGCGGCCACCCCCACCGGTCCCCAATGCAAACCGACCGCCATGCCGACCACGGACACCACCACCGAAACGGATACGAGTCGAAGCTGACGACCGGTTTGCCCCAGCGAAATGAACACCCAGCCGGTTGCCACACCAAACGTGCTGATTATCGCAGCCGGGCCCAGGGCTCGGAACATCGGAATCGTATCCACCCATTGATCGCCCAACACCGTAAGAACCAACGGTTCAGCGACTACGACGATGAAGACGGCGACCGGCATGGCGACGAACACCAACAGCGTGATGGCCCGCAGAAACGACGACCGAAACGAATCAGGCTTGCTCTGAAGCCGACTAAGCGTCGGAATCGCCACCGCCGTCAGTGGCGTGTTGATCTGCTGAATCGGCAGCATCAGCATTTCGTACGCCTTGGAATACAACCCCAGCGAGACCGAACCAAAACGCCAACCAATCAACGCCTTGTCCACGTTTCGCATCAGGTAATTCAACAGATTGACGCCCGTCAGATTCCCACCGAAGGCCAACATTGAACGAACCCCCGACCCGCGTACCGGACGTCCCGGTCGCCAACCGCAACCGATCCACGCGCCCATCATCGAAACCACAGCGATGCCCAACTGCTGGACCACCAGCGACCAGTAGCCCCACCCGTACATCGCCAACACCACACCCGCCGCCAGACCGACAAACACCGACACCAGTTCGATCGCGGCGATCGCGGCAAACCTCATCTGGCGTCGCAGCAACGCCAAATGCTGCGCACTCAGTCCGCTGATCAGAAACGCGCCCGACAAGGCCCATGCGACGTGCGTCAGTCGAGGATCACGATAGAACCACGCCAACACCGGCCCTGCACCGACGGTCAACATCGTCATCATGCCGCCGAAAGAGACATTGACCCAAAACAACGTGCTGATCTGACCGTGATTGATGTCCTCCTTCTGCACCGTCGACATGGCCAAGCCGAGGTCTTTGAAACGCCTCACCAAACCCGTCAAGACCATGACCATCGCGATCAGACCGAAATCCGCCGGGGCGAGCAATCGGGCGAGCACCATCACCGAGCCAACATGAAGCGTCGTCTTGATCGCTTGGGCAGTCACCGCGATCGCGCCACCCCGGATCGACCGGCTGCGCAAGGTGGACGCAAGGAGATCAGTGCGGAAAAAAGCATCGTTCAGAGGGTCGGCCTGCCTGTGTTGATCGGATTCGAGCAACGTTTTGTCCCGAGTACATCGCGCCCAAGCAGCCGCGCGGTCGCCGGTGTACTACGCTTTGGCCGTCCACGTGACGTCCGATAGGCTCCGGCCGGTCCACCAAACGCAACCACGGCGTGAAAGTAACCGCTCGCGCACCAGTACCGCAAGCTCCGAGGTTGAACGCCCCGTTCCGGCCCGCGCTGCAATGCAACCCTCGCGGCGACCGCCCTTGCAGTAAACTCCGTGCGTCGCCTCGTGTTGACCCCGTCCGACGCGGTCCGTACGTTACCGAACCATCATGCCCACGCGATCGCTGGTTACTGTTGTTGTCCCGACGCGAAATCGTAGCGCAACCGTCAAGCGGTGTGTCGAATCGCTCATCGCTCAATCATACCGGCCGTACGAAATCATCATCGTGGACGACGGATCGACCGACGACACACCCGCGGTGCTCGAAGCGCTGTGCTCGAATGAGCCAGACCGCACCGTTCGATTCATTCGCAACACCGTCCAGATCGGTGCCAATCCCAGCCGCAACCGAGGGGTCGCCGAATCGAAAGGTGCATACGTCGCGTTCGTCGACGATGACATCGTCGCCGAACCCGATTGGCTGGATCGCTTGACGAACGGTTTCGTCCACGATCGCGTCGCCGCCGTAACCGGGCGCGTCGACAACGTTCCACCGCGCAACCTGTTCGAACTAACGCTCAAGGGCACACACCGCGTCCATGGGCAGGTTTTCGCGAGCAGGCTCGTCGGCGGCAATATGTGCGTTCGGAGAGAACTGCTCGAACAATATGGTTGGGATGAAGATCGCGCGCCGATCGACCGGGACGTGACCGTCTCCGGGCGGGGCGACGAAGATGGACTCTTCCATAGGTTTCGGGCGGCAGGCTTCGAGCAACGCGTTGTGCACGATGCACGCGTGATCCACGATCATCCCTACCGCGCGTCGACGTTTTTTCGACAGGCGTACCGTAGCGGCAAGGCGACCGCGCGCCTGGCTGCCAAGTACCATCTGCCGCCGAGGTGGGAATTGTTGGCGCTGCTCCTGACGTACCTGACCGCTCCGGCGGCGTTCATCGCGCCGTTCGGCTGGTTAGCCGCAGCGGGCTGTGCTACCTTGTTCCTGGCGGCCATCGTTTACAATGACTTGTGTCGCAAGCGCAAAACCCCGATGGAAATGTTGGTGTCGTTCCCGCTGCTCGTCGCCTACTACCACGCCAGGCTGGCGGGCTACATCGTACAGTGGGTTCATCGGTGGATCGGAACGGATCGAACGAGCACTTAGTGAATGCCCCGGCCACACAAACGACACGACAGGGTACGACGATTCGCGGGAACGCAGAATAACCACCGCGCCGACCCGCCATCGCCGGAACTTCTCGACGACGATTCGTTCAAGCGATGGATTCCCCTTCTAGCAATCGTTGCGGCAGGCACGATAGCGTACGCCAACAGCCTGGGCGGCATCTTCGTTCTCGACGACATTGGCAACATCGTTCTCAACGAGCACATTCGACACACCCCGATCTGGGATGTCTTGATGCATCGTCGTCGGCCGGTCGTCAACCTATCGCTGGCGATCAACTACGCGATCAGTCAGGACCGCGTCTGGAGTTATCACGTGTTCAACCTGGTGGTTCACGTGTTGGCCGGCCTGACGCTGTTCGGGCTGGTACGACGCACCTTGCTCACGCCCACCTTCGCCGACCGATTCCGGTCGTCGGCGACTTGGCTTGCGCTGGCGGTCGCCCTGCTCTGGACGTTGCACCCGCTGCAAACCCAAAGCGTCACCTACATTATTCAGCGCGGCGAGTCGCTCATGGGGCTGTTCTACCTGCTCACGCTCTATTGCGTGGTGCGTGGCGCTTGCTCAGCGCGCGGACGAGCCTGGTTCGCCGCCGCGGTCGTTGCGTGCGCGTTGGGCATGGGCAGCAAGTCCGTCATGGTTACCGCGCCGTTGATGGTCGTCGTCTTTGATCGAACGTTTCTCTCGTCGACGTGGTCGGAGATGATTCGCAAGCGCTGGGCGCTGTACGTCGGCCTGATCGCGACGTGGAGCATACTGGTCGCTACCGGCGTGGTGCGGGGCGTACTGTTTCCGCCATCGACCGGTACGAGCGACGTTGGGTTTGGGTACACTGCTGTTTCGCCGATGCGATATGCCCTGACGCAAGCCGAGGTGCTGCTGCATTACCTCCGCCTGTCGATTTGGCCAAGCGGGCTGTGCTTGGACTACGGCTGGTCCGCTGTTTCCGGGCTCCGAGACGTTTGGCCGGCGGCGACCGTTGTGCTCGCATTGCTCGTCGCGACAGCGTGGGGCCTTTTTCGACGTCACTGGCTGGGGTTCGTCGGGGCATGGTTCTTCGTCATTCTCGCGCCGACGTCGAGTTTCATTCCGATCAAGGACCTCGCCTTCGAACACCGGATGTACCTGTCGCTGGCAGCCGTCGTCGTGTTGGGCGTCGCGATCGCTCGGTCGGCCTTGGGTCGTCTCTCGGCTCGCGTAGGTTGGACAGAAAGGACGCGCGTCGTGACAGCCGCAACGTTGTTGATCGCGCTGGCCGCCGGGCTGGGTTGGCGAACCATTCGACGCAATCGCGATTATCACAACGCCGTGGACTTGTGGGCGAGCGTGACGGCGCTGAGGCCGAATCACGTCCGCGCGTTCTACAATCTAGGGACGGCGTTTCTGAGTGACGGCCGACCCGCAGAGGCTGTTACGGCCTTTCGCCGCGCCATCAACCTGTACCCCAACCACGTATCCGCGCATTACAACCTTGGTCATGCGCTGGCTGATCTCGACCGCAACGAGGAGGCCATCGCCGAGTACGAACGCGCGGCTGCCATACTTCCTCAGAACACGTTTCAACGTTGGAAGCCCGATGCACTGCGACAAACCATCGCCCAAGCCCACAACAGTCGCGGGCGAGCGCTCGACAAGCTTGGTCGTCGCGACGAAGCGATCGAGGCCTACCGCAAAGCCATTTCCACGAATCCGTCCTTGGTGCGGGCCTATCTCAATCTAGGGCAAGCGCTGACGCGGGCTGGCAAACGCGATGAAGCTATAGACATCTACCATGCAGCGTTGCAGCTCGATCCGACGAACGCTGCGACCTACGCCCGTCTAGGCAACACGCTGTTCCAGGATGGTCGGATCACCGATGCGCTCAATGCTTACCGCGAGGCGCTCACCCGAGATCCCAACAACGCCATCGTGTACTACAACGTCGCTAGCCTGTTGCAAGAGCAAGGATTCTTTCAAGAAGCATCGGATGCCTACAGGCAGGCCATTCGACTCGAACCCGACCGACCCGAGTTCCGCCAGGCTCTTGCAAACATCCAAGCCGTCCTCGACCAATCAACGCCCCGTTGACGACCGGAACAAACATGGGTGCATCCCATTTGGGGTGGCGCGATCGAAGAATTACAGTTAGTCTTCTTG
>CAYQFV010000082.1:0-5151 GCA_964416845.1 uncultured Phycisphaeraceae bacterium
GTCTGGGCGCGTGGGGGGGTCGAAGAATCTGGGCTCGCCGGCGAGCGTCTCCTGCGTGGTTGCCAGCAGAGAAACCTCGACGGCTTGGGCGGCTCGCCCGATGCGGAATACGGTAAGCGTGCGAGTGGTGATCAGATCGCCTTTTCGCGATAGCGTGCTGTGCCCATAGCCAACCTTTTGGCCGCCGAGATTGAGCAGAAGCCACTCATCAACGAATTGCCCCTGCGGGGGGTTGAGCGGATCGATCGGGGGTTCGGCGCGGACGACAGCCGTCAGGATGACGCCGAGCACCAGGATGGACGCGCTGCGTCTGAACATGGCGGCTTCTTTCCGGATGTTAGCGGTTCAAGATTTTTTTGAAGGCGAACGCTGTCGCTTGCCTACCTGCTTTCGCGATCGAATCGGTCAGCGGAATGCCTTTGGGGCAAACTTTGACGCAGTTCTGGGCGTTCCCGCAATCGGAAATCCCGCCCGGGCCTGTCAGGACTTCGAGACGAGCGTCGGCTTCGAACTTGCCGACGGGATGTTCGTTGAACAGGACCGCCTGACTGATGGCCGCCGGCCCGATGAAGTTCGAGTGCTCGTGTACTTGGGGGCAAGCTTCAACGCAACAACCGCAGGTCATGCAGGTCGTCAGGACGTAGGACTCTTCCTGTTGATGCTGAGGCACGATTGGTCCCGGTCCGCGATCGAAATAGCCGTCCGCGCTGATCCATGCGTGCACTTTTTTGAGGTTGTCGAACATGCTCGACCGATCAACGACCAGGTCGCGTTTGACCGGGAATTTGGTCATCGGCTCGAGCGTGATGGCGGCAGGGCGTTCCTCAAGGAGCTTCGCGACGAGCGCCGTACACGCCTGACGAACCGTTCCGTTGATGACCATCGTGCATGCCCCGCAGACCTCCTCGAGACAACAGGCGTCATACGCTACCGGTGCAGAGTCCCGACCGTCGACGGTACGGGGGTTTCTGGCAATGTGCTGCAGCACGGTGGTGATGTTCATGCCGAGTTCGTAATCGACGGTGAATTTTTCCCACCGGGCGCCGGAGTGCGGCTCGTCCTGCCGCTTGACCGCCACCGTAAATTGCTTGGTCATGCGCCGTTCCTATCCACTCGTCGCCGCGGGTGCGGCTGACGATGTTGTTGAGCCGGTTGTACCGCGAGCCAATCGTTCGTTCCAAACCTTCTCGATGATTTCGGCACCTTTGAGCCCGTAGGTTCTCGGGCGTGGCGGAATGAGCGAAGTATCCACCTCTTCGTACGTCATCACTGGACCATCCGGAGCATACGTCGCGATGGTCGACTTCAGCCATTTGTCGTTGCGCGCTGCGAAACGGTCGCACCATTGGACGGCCTGCCGGTGGAGCTCGTCCGGGGCATCCGCATCCGGCGAGGGAATTTGGAATTCCGGTTTGTAGTGTACTCCACGACACTCGTCACGCTGGAGCGCGCCGGTGGCGATGACGCGTGCGATGAGAATCATGTCGCCGAGGGCGCGCGCGAAGCTGAGATTCTGGTTGGTCCAATTCCCCTTGTCGCTGAGCGAGACCCGGCTGTAGCGCTCACGGATCTCGTCGATCTTGGCGACCGTCTCGGTGAGCGTTTTGTTGTTTCTGACGACGGTGACGTTTCGGGTCATGACATCGCCGAGTTCCTGATGAAGCGCGTAGGGGTTTTCGTCGCCCTGCTGGTGAATCAAGTCGCTGCAGGCGGTGCGGTGATGATCGGCGGCGGTGTCGTACAAAGAAGCAGGCTGGTCGGCTGCGGTTTTGCCCGACCCGGCCATGTAACTCTCGATGGTGGGCGCGACGAACATGCCCGTGAAGATGCAACTCAGCAGCGAGTTTGCGCCCAAGCGGTTCCCGCCATGGTACTGGTAGTCAGCCTCACCGATGGCGAACAGGCCCGGCACGTTGGTCTGGTGATTTCGGGGAGAGCCAAGAAGAAGCCCGTTGGTGTTGGGGTCCTTCTCGTAGTCACACCAGAGGCCACCCATAAAGTAGTGAACGGCAGGGAAGATTTTCATCGGGTCGACGCGCGGATCGGTGGATTGAAATTTCTCGTAGATTTCGAGAATGCCTTCAAGCTTCCGCTGGGTGTCCGGCGGTAGTTCGGTCAGGTCGAGGTAGACGCAAAGACGTCCCTGTTCGACGCTCAACCCATGATTCACGCACACGTCGAAGATTTCGCGCGTCGCGATGTCGCGCGGCACGAGGTTTCCGTATTTTGGGTATCGTTCCTCAAGGAAGTAGTAGCGCTCATCGGCCGGGATAGAGTGGGGATCGCGTTCGTCTTGAGGTTTCTTGGGTACCCAGACCCTGCCGCCTTCGCCGCGGGCGCTCTCGCTCATCAACCGAAGTTTGTCGGTTCCGGGAATGGCGGTCGGATGAACCTGAACGAACTCGCCGTTGGCGTACTTGACGCCCGCTTTGAACGCCCGGCCAGCCGCACCGCCGGTGCAAATCATCGACATGGTGCTGCGACCGAAGATCAGCCCGCCCCCGCCAGTGGCAAGCACCACGGCATCGGCGGGAAAGGCCCGCACTTCCATGCTGAACATGTCCTGCGCAACCACGCCGCGACACACCCCGTCCTCCGCAACGATGGGCGCTAGGAATTCCCAATACTCGTATTTTTGGATCAGCCCGTCGCATTCCCATCGCCGACATTGCTCGTCGAGGGCGTAGAGGAGTTGCTGGCCGGTGGTTGCGCCGGCGAACGCGGTGCGTTTGTAGAGCGTTCCGCCGAATCGGCGCTGATCGCGATACCCCTCGGGCGTTCGGTTGAAAGTAACGCCGAGGCGATCCATCAGGTCGATGATGCGCGGCGCCCAATCGCACATTTCCTTAACCGGCGGTTGGTGTTGCAGGAAGTCGCCGCCGTAGACGGTGTCGTCCAAGTGTAGCCACTCGCTGTCTCCCAACTCGCGTGTGGCAGCGTTGACTGAGTTGATACCGCCTTGAGCGCAGACGCTGTGCGACCGCTTGACCGGCACCATGCTGATGAGGTCGACGTGGACGCCTGCCTCCGCAAGGCGCATCGACGCCGCCAAGCCTGCAAGCCCGCCTCCTACTACCACAACTCGCTGTTGGGCCATCGAAATTATCCTGAACGATCCGTAACGGATGCGTTTGACATCGTCGCGGCGGTGTCCTGGTGGGTCTGAACCGCTGCGGTTTCATCGTTGTACTGCCGGAAGTTGTAGATCGAACTGAGTCCCGCCAAGCCGACGAGCACGCCGAAGACGGTACAGATGTATCCTGCGTAGCGCTGCGACAGGGGGCCCACCGTAATGCCCCAGGTGATCAACGCCGTCCAAATACCGTTGGCGAGGTGGTAAACGGTGGCCAGCACGCCGATTCCGTAGAGCAGAGACGCGGGAACGCCCCAATAGGCGGTGCGAATCGCGGCGGCGGTGGTTTGGGCGGCGTTGTGGGGATCGAACATGCCCCCGCCGAAGACGTTGCCCAGCCAGTGCATCTGCCAAAGGTGGAAAAAGATGAACACGAACGCGACGCCGCCGCTGATGCGTTGAAACGTGTAGCGATAGTTCGCGCCGTATTTGTAAGCGGAGACGTTTGGGCGACCGCTGAACCAGATTTTCAACCCGAGAAGGGCGTGGAACAACAGCGGAAGAAAGATTCCGATGAATTCAACCGGTATGAGCAGAGGACCCAGGTCGTGAATTCGGTCGACCTGTTTTTGGTACTCGGGTCCGCCGGCGCCGATCATCGCGTTAACCGACATGTGCACCAATACAAACGTGCCCAGCGGAACGATGCCGAGCAGGGAGTGCAGGCGACGGATGAAGAAATGGTGACGTTCAGAAAACGAATCGGATGAGGCAGATTGGTCCGACACGCGGATATTGTCCCTTCTACTAAAGAGGTTCGCGTTGACCTATCGCTCTCCCCGGTTGGCGGAGTATAGTGTTGCGGTCGCGACCTCGTCAACCTTGCGAATCGGTTTTTGGTCCGGCTGTCTTGCCCATGACACGGAGTCGACCCCTGGGGCGTTGATCGATGTGGAGTCATCGGTTCGATCGAGATCGTTGGCGATGGCGAATTGAGGACGTGCATCGCGTGCATGCCGGTATGGAATTGAATCACGCCGACAAGATGCGGGGCGGGGAGAATCGTCACCGTGAACATCCGCTGGGGCCGATGGTGCGCTTTCGCCGCAGCACATCGCCGATGGTCGTGCGTTGCGTTGCGTTGTGTATCCTCGCGGGTTCATTGACGCTGCTCGCTGTCGCTGCGTCGGTGACGCCCGATGCGAGCGGCGTTGGAACGCATCGGCAGTTGGGACGTCCGGAGTGCACCCTGTTGGTGTTGACGGGCTACCCATGTCCCACGTGCGGGATGACGACGGCGTTCGCCCACACGGTGCGCGGGCATTGGGTGCGCGCGTTGCGCGCTCAACCCATGGGCTGGTTGCTGGCGATGGGGACGATTCTCGTCATCGGTCCGGCGCTGGTGTCGTTGGTCTTGGGTGGCGTTTGGATCGTTAATTGGTATCGAGTTTCGCTGGTCAGGTTGTTGTACGGATTCGTGCTATTGTCAGCAGCCGCTTGGGCGTACAAAATCGTTGCGATTCGGACCGCGGCTGGCGGCTGAAGGTGGTTTCGCTGGCGAGGCCGGTTCCCCGCAGATGAGCTTCCAAGAATGGTGGATACCGTTGTTATGAAACGAGCCGTTACGCAGCTTGTTCTCGCTCTTGTGCTGAGTTCGGTGGGTGGTTGCAACCTGCTCGTTCCGCTGATTTTCTTTGGCGAGCACAAGGTCAAGGTTCCTCCCGAGTTTGACAAGCTTGAAGGCAAGCGAGTCGCGATGGTGATCTGGGCGGACCCGGCGACGTTGTTCGACTACCCTCATGTTCGGCTGGAACTGGCAGCCTACACGGGCGATCTGCTCAGCGCCCACGTGGACAAGGTGGACGTTGTCGACCCGTTTGGCGTTGAAGAATACCTCGAACAACACCCGGACGCAGTGGTCGACCCTCGTAAGGTGGGAAGCCACTTTGATGCGGACATGGTGGTGTACATTGAGTTGCTGGAATTCCAAATGCGCGATCCGACAGCGCCGGATCTCTTGCGAGGTCGCGTGAAGGCGTCCATTTCGGTGTTGGATCTGCGGGCCGAGCCTGACGAAG
>CAYQFV010000082.1:5251-17677 GCA_964416845.1 uncultured Phycisphaeraceae bacterium
GGTCGCGTGAAGGCGTCCATTTCGGTGTTGGATCTGCGGGCCGAGCCTGACGAAGTTGATCAATACACGCTTGATTCGGTCGACATCGTCTATCCGGAAGGACGTCCGGTGTTGATGACGTCGCGGGCCGCACAGCTCGTCCGGCAGCGCACGTATGAACAGTTTGCTGAGAAGGTGTCGCGCAAGTTCCACGAATACAAGGTGGACCAATAAGGTGGGTGTGGTATTGACCGCCAAGTTGAATCGCTCCGCGATGAATCGAACCGCAGCGCTCGTCGCGTGCGTGTTGGCGGTGGGCGTGATGGTGTCAACGTCGGCTTGCGGGATGACTGCGGGCAGGGCGTTGTTCATGTCCGGGTTGTTCAGTCGACCAGACGTTAAGGCGGAGTTCCGCTTTGGCGATGGCCCCGTGGCGGTTGTGGTGGATGATTTCGGCGAGGTGTGCTATTGGCCGGGGGTTGCGTCAGAGCTGACAGAACGCGTGATTCTCAGCCTCGAGTCGAACAAAGCCGCCAAGAAAATCATCTCGACTGATGTCGTGAATCGGCTACGTAAGACCGACCCGAGTTTTGACGAACACTCGTGCGCTCGACTGGGACGGCTTCTGGGAGCAGACCAGGTCTTGCTGATTGAAATCAGATCGTTCTACGCGACCGAGAATCCGGAAGAATCGCACGCCGCCGCCCGATTGAGCGTGGCGGCGAAGGTGATCAACGTGTTGGAGAAGAAGGATCGACGAAAGGTCCGTCTTTGGCCCAAGAGTCGCGACGGGCGCATCGTCACGATCGAGTTGAACGCCAACGACGTGTCGCGTGCCAAGACGCGGGAAGGAGTCCTTCGCGAGCTGACGACCACGGCGGCTGACGACATCGTGAAGTTCTTTTACGATCGCTCCATGGGAGATTTTGAGTAACGCATGACGCGCGTTCTTCATGTCTTTGACGAGCATTCGGACTGGGAGCAACGCGTCGCCGTCCGGCAACTGCTCGACCGCCTGCGGCCTGAGTCGCATGACGCCGTTCTCGCGACGGTGGCCGGGCAGTGGTGTATGAAAGACTGGTTCGGCGATCGAGTCGTTCATCATGCCCCGGCTCGGATGGGCTTGGCGTTTTTGGCAGCGCCGTCTCTCCGCCGCCTGATCGACGCACATCAGATCGACGTCGTGCACGCGTGGGGTGAATCTGCCGCCGAAGCCGCCGTCGCAGCCCGCCTGAACCGATGTCCACTGGTCGTCACGCGTTTTGATCCGCGGATTTCGGATCGCAAGGCGAAACTGCTTCGGACGATCGCGCAAGGGCCGCGGTCCGCCGTCTGCTGTTCAAGCGAGACCGTGCAGCGCCGGCTGGTCGAACGGGGCGTGCCGATCGACCGGTGCGTGCTGGTTCGCCCGGGGGTCGATTTTGCCGCGATCAATGCGGCCAAGAACAGTCCTTCCATTCGCGCGGACTTGGGGATCGATTCGGACAAGCCGTTGCTGGTTGCTTCGTGTCCGATGGACCATTCCAGCGGTCATGAGTTTTCGATTTGGGCGGCCCAACTGACGCAGTATATCGACGGCGGCTTCTGCATGGTCGTCCGCGGCGATTCGGCGGAGTACGACCGCGTGAAGCGTCTTTCCATGGCGATGCCGTTTCATTCCGCCGTCGAGTGGGTGGGGACGGGTTGTCGGTATGAACAGTTGCTGTCGATCGGAGCGGTTCACGTCGTGACCCCATACGACGATGTGTCGAGCACGTCGATCGCGTGGTCGATGGCGGCGGGCGTCCCCGTGATCGGATCGGCGGTGTATTCGGTGGCGGAGTTGATCGCGCACCGTCACAACGGCGTGCTGATCAAACCTCGCGAAGGTCCGACGATGTCCGTGGCGATCCTCCGGGCGATCATGCGGATTGAGGCGCTGGCCAAGGAGACCGAAACGGCTCGCGCGCAAGCGTATGAGGTGTTTGGGGTGCGGAGATTCGTCGACCAACAATTGCGAGTCTATGAAAACCTGATCGCCGGGTTGCCGGCGACCGATGGCGTGCGCGATTCAGCCACCGTCTGATGGCGTGGCTGGCGTGGCCCCGGAAGGGCGGTTCGTCGGAATGCTGACGCGTGGACTCCAGATGCTCAGCAGGGCCGGTGTGAGCAGCAGCGTCGCAATGAGGCAATTGACGATGCTGACCACGACGAGCGCCCCGAGTCGGGAATTGGCGGGCACTTGTGAGAGGATCATAACGGCGAATCCGAGGGCGACCCCGACTGCGTTGATGAGAATGGCCGGCCCGGCGGAGGACATGGCGTGTGCGAGGGCCAAGTCCGTTGAGCAGCCGTCGGCGCTTGCGGTGCGAAAACGCTCGACGAAGTGGATCGCGAAATCGACCCCAATGCCAAGCGTCATGCCCGCGAACATCGACGTTGCAACGCCCAACGGCGTGTGGGTCCACCCCATGAACGCGAAGTTGACCAGCACCGCGAACGCACACGGCAGGACGCAGTAGAACCCCCAGCCGATCGATCGGGCGAACCACGCGGTGATCGCGAGGATCCCTAAAACCGACAACAGCACGGATTCCACCTGGGTCGAGACGATGCCGCGAATGAGGGCCTGACTGACGGCGACGTCGCCGGCGAAACCCAGCTTAATGCCGTACGGTGTGAGGTGTTCGCGTTCATAAGCCCGAATGTCGGACATCACCTTGCGAACGTCTTGGAAGTTTGCGTCCTTCATGAAGACGGTGATGAGCGCTCGCTGAAACGTTTTGTCGACCACTTGCCGCATCCGCTCCGTTCCTCGAATTCGCTCGTATTGCTGCCACAGCCATCGAATCCGGTCCGGCGTTTTCGGGATGACGCGAGAAGCGGGGTCGCTGGGATGAACCATGAAATTGGACGTCGCCAGGTATTCCGCCGGTCCGTGAGCGCCGCCGATTATCTCGGACGGGTGGTTTTGAAGGAACGATTCCAGCTTCTCGATTCGAGACAAGACAGTCGGCATCATGAAGGATTTGGCGGTGATTTCGAAGCGGACGCGGTCGGTGTCGGCCGGCCGCATGGCGAACTTCGGCGAGCCGGAGGGTTTCGGCGTGGTGATGATGATGTGGCCGTCGTCACGCCGAGCGCTGTCGATCCACGACGACCACTTGTCGGATACGCGCATCGGATTGGGTTGAGGTACGCCCCCGTCCTGGGACACGAGGCGAACGGTGATCCATCGGCCTGCGAGCGCGGCGGGGTTGTCGGTAAGATCGCCGGGCACGGTCAGCGCATGGTAGTCCATGAGCGACGCATCCACCTCGCCAGAAATCGTGGGCGTTGTCGCGTCCACGGTGACCAGCAGGATGTGTGATCCGAGGAACTGTTCGTTGAACAAATGGGTCGCTTGATAGAACTCGCTGCCAGAGTCGAATCCGTCGATCCAACTGTCCTGAACAACGAGGCGACGGATTCCACCAACCGACGCGACGACGATGGCGACGGCAGCTATGACGATTGGGAACCGGGCACGGCGCAGCCAGACCGCGACGTGCCCGGAAAGGGACGGCCGGGCGATAGGTGTTCGATTCGCTCGGGTCGATTTTCGCGACGAGAGCCTGCCCGGGGCGATCAAGGCGAGCGACGCGGGAATCACCGTCAGCGACCACAACATGCAAAACAAGACGCCGACTGCCGTGAAAATGCCGAACGCTCGGACCGGTCCGAGCGGTGATAACGTGAAGGAGAGAAACCCGACGATGGTCGTGATCGACGTCTTGACCACCGGAGGGGTCATGTCGGTCATGGTTGTCGCCAACGTTTCACGATGTGGTGCGGAGGGATTCTCGCGGAGGAGATCGGCATAACGGTGGAAGATATGGATTTCGTCCGCCACGCCGATGGCGGTCAGGATCACCGGCAAGACGGCGATTGTCAGATAGACCGGCACGTTGCACCAGCCCATCATACCGAAGACGAACACCAAACACGCCCCGACCTCCATAAGCGGAAGCGCGGTCGCGACGACGCTGCGGAACGAGATGAGAAAAACGATCGCCATGACAGCGATGGCGACCGGAACCAGACCGATGGTCCTCGCCACCGTGTTTCGTAGCTTTGCAATGCCCCCCACCTCGCTGGTGGACGTCGTTTCGGGGCGTGGAAGCTTGGCTCCCAGTAACGATTCCGGAACGCCAAGATCGTCGAGAATGTGCGTGCCCAGCAATGCTTCGGCGACCGGCGCTCCGATGACGTGAATGTGTTCCGGTCGATCGGCTTTGCGGTCGACGATGTCGCGGATACGACCATAGAGCGCGACGCGGTCCACGTCGGTCGCAGCACCCACGAGAATCGCCGTCCCTTTTTCGTCCTTCGACACCAGCGTGCCGTCGTACAGTTGGATCTTCTTGATGTCGTAGCGCAGTTGGCGCAGTTCAGGCCTGTTGGTCGGCATGCGTTCCAAGAACGTCTGGTATTGAAGCGTGCCGGTGCGAACCCGGTAGTTGTGCTCGGTGGCCAGGCTGAAGATGCTCGCCGGACGAACGCCCGCAAGGTGTTCAAATTCGGTGGACAACTCGTTGACGAGTTCAAGGGTCGACCGGTTGAAGATTCCGTCCGGATGGTCGGTGCGGATCATCACGACGATCGGATCGTCGATCCCGTGCGTCTTGCGAATCAATCTATCGTACAAGATCTCGGGAGCGTTCGCCGGCACGAGTGCATGGCCGTCCGTGCGAAGGCGCAACCGCAGCACGCCGGGCGCGACGGCGAGCGTCAGGATCGCGCCGGCGATCAACACGCCGACGGGATGGCGGATCGAGAAGCGGTGCAGCGAATTCAATCGTCTGAAGGACATAGTTCCCCGCGTGTCCGTCGCCATCTGCGCTCCGTGACCACGCAGCGGCCACACCTGCCGGACGTGCTGGACATTATCGTAGTGGCATCGGGCTCGCAACGTTGATTCGTAATTGCAAGCGATCGTGACAGACTGAGATGGATTCCGTACAATGCGAGACGGTCCGGGCCGGGCCAGACCGGCGGCGGAATCGCTTCTGTGAAACCGGCCGTCTGCAATGGTCGACCGACCAAGTTGGTCGTGCGAATCAACGTCGGGGTTAACGAGTAACCATGACTTCCCTTGCCCAACGTGTCAGCGACGAGTTGTTGCCTTTCGTCACGCAGCCGAGTCAGTACATCGGCGGAGAGTTCAACCAGCTCGTGAATCCCACCGACTGGGATCATGCCGACGTGAAAGTCGTGATCGGATTCCCGGACGCGTATACGATCGGCATGAGTCATCTCGGCTGCCAGATTCTCTACTGGCTGTGCAATCAGACACCCGGCGTTTGCGCCGAGCGCGTCTACTGTCCGTGGGACGACGCCGAGAAGGTCATGCGTGCCAAGGGCATCGAGCTGTTCACCTGGGACGCCAGACACCCGGTGTCGCAGTGCGACATTTTCGCCATCTCTCTCCAGTACGAGATGGGATTCACAGGCCTGCTGACCCTGCTCGATCTTGCAGGGATTCCGCTGCGACGTGCCCAACGCGATGATCGACATCCGCTGGTCATCATCGGTGGTCCGCAGGCGGACAACCCCGAGCCGGTGGCTGATTTTGTCGATCTGGTCGTGCTGGGCGACGGGGAAGAATCGATGCGGGCGATTCTGGCTACGTACAAGGAACTGCGGGCCGGCGGCGTGTCGCGTCGTGACATGATCGATCAGATGGCCGCCGCTTTCGAGTGGGTCTACGCGCCGTCCGGCTATGACGTCACATACCGGGACGACGACACGATCGCATCGATCCGTCCGCGCGGCGACCGATTCAGGGCGACCATCGAACGCTGTCAAACGCCCGATTTCGAGAACGCACCATTTCCCGTTCGTCCGATGGTTCCCTACACGCAGGTCGTCCACGATCGCATCGCCATCGAGATCATGCGCGGGTGCCCGCAGCGCTGCCGCTTCTGTCACGCGGGGTACACCAAAAGGCCGTTGCGACTTCGCAGCGTCGACAAGATCCTCGCGATGGCCGAGGAAATGTACTGGAGCACGGGCATCGACGAGCTTGGCCTGCTGTCCCTGTCCACGGCTGACTATCCCGATCTGAAGTGCTTGGCCGAGCGCGTGAACGAACGATTCACCCCGCGGGGGGTCAACATCTCCGTCCCATCGCTCCGGGTCGACAAAATGCTGGCGAACATTCCGTCCATGACCAGCGCTGTCCGAAAAGGTGGGCTGACCATCGCCGTGGAGGCTGCCCGCGACGACATGCGAGCCGCCATTCGCAAGAAGGTCAGTGACGGCGACTTGCTCAACGGCGTTCGGGCAGCTTATGAAGCCGGTTGGAAAACGGTCAAGCTCTACTTCCTCGCAGGTCTTCCCGGCGAACGCGATGCCGACATTGATGGAATCATCGACTTGAGTCGTCAGGTCAGCGAGTTGCGGCGGGAGGTGTCGGGATCGGCGGCCAACGTCACCGCGTCGGTCGGGTGGCTGGTGCCCAAGCCGTACACCCCGTTCCAGTGGATGGCCCAGGCAACTCCCGAGTATTTCCGCGAGGTGCGCAACCGTCTCTACGACCGCTTGCCCAAGTCGCGGTCGCGGGTGCGCATTCGAACGCACAACATCGAACGGTCGGTTCTTGAGGGGGTCTTTTCACGCGGAGACCGCAGACTCAGCCACGTCATTGAGCATGCCTGGCGACACGGCGCTCGGTTCGACGGATGGGACGAACGGTTCGATGCGTCGATCTGGCGGCGAGCGTTCGAAGACACCGGCAGGAGTATCGAGTTCTACGCCCGCCGAGAACGTTCCCCGGAGGAAATCTTCCCGTGGAATCACTTGCACGGCGGCGCTCCGAATTCCTACCTCCGGCATCAGTATGACGACGTGTCACGCCACATCGCGCCGTCAGGAACGGGAACCATGCTCCCGGTTCTCACGCCATGATCCGCCAAGTCGGCTGAACCGTTCGCGAGTTGTCCTCGCAGTTCGCGACAATGCGAATCTTTGGTTGAGCAACACGCCCGCCGTCAGCCGATAAACATTGAAACGTCGTGATTGTGCTGGTACACTCGCCGCCGATGAGGACAACCGCCCTCATCGGGGCGTTATCCAAGCTTCGCAGAAAGGTTCGAACGATGAATCGCACCCCACCGACGCGCTGGATTTTTGTGTCGATTCTCGTTGCCGCGACCAGCGGGTGTGCATCGACGGAGCCGCAGCGGTCCTTCTCCTGGTCCGTTTGGGACCCGTTCCACATTGCACCGGCATTCGGTTGGGGCATGGAGCCCATCCGAATCGGCGTTGTTCCCGAGACCGACGAAGTCCTCGACATGCGCACCTGGTGGGACCTGCGAGAGCGGACGCCCTGGACCGAACTCCAATCTGCGCTCGCACAGAAGTTAAGGCGCCCGGTTCAGATCGAACAACACGATCTTTCCCAGGTGGCAGCCCATCTCGAATACGGAAACCTGGATTTTGCCCTCCTGACCGATCAGCAGTGCGACGAGTTGATGAAGGGCGAAAAGACCTGTGTCGTCATCGCCCGATCCAAGACCCTCAAGAGGAAGGGCATCATCGTTGCAGCGGCGAGTTCCGACATCAAGACCATCGGCGATATCGCCGGGAAACGATTCGCGTTCGGTCCGCCGGGTGACCCCGTACTCCACTACGCAGCTTTGGCGGCGCTTCACGCCGCCGGAGTTCCAACGAATAAGATTCGCCGCGAGATCATTCCGTACGACAGTCTCCAATACCATATGAACTCCCGAGAGGTCGCCAAGGAGATTGTATACGGCACGTCGCATGTCGGGGTGATCGACAGGGAAATGTACAACCAGCTTCCCGACACGGGCGGAGGATGGATCCCCCTGCGGTTCAGCAAGGATCAGTTTCGGGTCTTGGGCGAAGCCTCTCCCGTTCAACCCGGACCGGTCGTCGCATCGACGAAAAGCGATCCGAAGCTCGTACAGTCCGTGACATCGTTCCTATTGAATGTTGAAGAGCAATCGCCGCAGGTCGCGACCTCACTGGGCGTGGCGGGCTTTACCGGCGTGGACCCGGCCAACACAAGCGACTCCGCCGAGCCGGCGTCTGCGTCCCCAACGCCATGACCACATCGCTCTCACGCCCGAAAACATGAACGCCATGAATCGTTGCTTTCCCAACGTGCGCCCGTCGCTCTGCGTCGCCGCGCTTGCACTTGTGTGGCCAATGCCCGGTCGGGTTGCGCACGCTCAGCCGTCACCACCGAACAAACGTCACGATTCGTCCGACCGCCGGGCGCTGGTCGATCGACTCATCGCGGATTTGGGCGCCAACGCTTATCAAACCAGAACCCGGGCGACGAGTGAACTCATCAAGCACGGGCCTTCCGCGATGTCGGCCCTTGCTCGCGCCGCCAACAGCAACGATTACGAGACCGCCACCCGCGCCCGGCAGCTACTCAAGGTGTTCAACAAGCTTTTCTTCGTCGGTGTAGCCATCGACCTGCAGCCGTCCAAGCAGCGCATCGTATGGGACGAACCGTTCTCGCTGACCGTTCGATTCACCAACCGGGCCGAGTTTCCAGCCCATCTGCCAATTGATAATCCCACCCTGCAATCGGCCAATCCACAGGCCCGGCAGGTCGCTGCGGCCCTCGACGTCGCGGACTTTCTCACGGTGGTCGGCCCCCGAAGCGATCAGCCTCTTCAGTGTCACATCGACGACATCAGACTCGACGACGACGTCTTCGACGCCGTCATCTCACGCGCCGACAAGCCGCCCGTCATCGACCTGCCACCTGGAAAGACGACCGTGCACCGCATTGACGACTTCAACCGCGGCTGGGCACGCTACAAGATGCTGAGCGAAGGCAGCTATACCATCCAACTCGTCTATCAGCCGGAGTGGAGCGACGAAGAACTGAATCGCGCCGGCGTCGGACGCGTGGTCAGCAACATCGCCACCGTCGTCGTCACCAAAGGAGCCCCGTCCGAAGTGCGAAATGCAACCGCACCAGCCAAGCTCTCTCTCGCCATCCAAGACAGCCAGGCGATCGCTTCCTTGACGAACCTCAGCGACTTGCCCGTGACCATCAATCTCAATCTCTCGACCGATCGCCCGACTCCGATGGCCAACATACGGTGGATTCTGGAAACCGGCGGCGAGCAACGCGAACTATCGAATCCGCAGCCAGCCGAAGCTGCCGCCGATTTCACACGTCAGAGGCTCGCGGAGTTGCTCCCTGGTGATTCCGTCGTCGTCGGGCGGCTGTCGATGGAATCCGTCGCTCGATTGACAACAGAATCCCGCTCCGCCGGCGAAGCGGTGCCCGAACTCTTCGCAAGATATACCAATCTTGCCGGCCTTGTCTGGCAGCGAGACCGTGCGCCTCGTCTGGTTGGCAACCCAAACGCCCTGAAAGATCTACGATCACCGCTTCCGCGAAGTCTCCTCACTGCCACGCTGACGAGTAACCGTGTTTCACTCGCGCCCTGAATGGCAGCGAAGACCGACGTGGCGTCTCGTCCGGTCACCAAACCGCCCGCGTGCTCCCCGACGTGTTTTCGCAGGAGGAACGGCACCCGTCGTAGCCTGGGACTCTAGGCCTCGATGGTTGAACGTCGCCATCGATTCCTGTGGAATGTTTAAGCGTCCTACCTGTCTCGAATAGGGCAATGCGAACCTTAGTCAACAAGTTCGCCCAAGCCCGTCAAAAGCAACGGACCGCCTCAGCCGAAAAACGCGCATTGATGTTGGCCCCGAAGCGGTGAGTAGGTCGTGCGACGACGCGCCCTTGAATTGCTACCATTGGCAGACCGCTCCGCTTGGGGCCGCGCTGAAGTCGTGGCTCGAATACGACGCAACGGTCATTTGCGTCGAGCGCGATGCTCCCGGCATCGACCCGAATCGCTCTTTGACGCAGTGGTCAGAGACCACCCCCGGCCCGCTCCTCGGCAACCGCTGCGGCATGGCGACACCATGACAGGCTGCCCCGGCTCGCATCGAACGCGCGGGGCTGTGGCGGTGTGCTTGGCGGGAAGCGCACGCTACGCCGCCGGGGTTGGCGCCGGTACAAGCCACCGCGCAAGGCCAACAAGACCACGCCAGATGTCAGGCTATGCTAAATGACAACTTCCCTTGGCTCGGGATCGAACCAACGATATACGGCCGGCAGTACGAACAACGTGAGAAACGTTGACGTCACCAACCCGCCAATGACCACCGTTGCGAGGGGACGTTGCACTTCCGCACCGGCGCTGGAGGACACAGCCATAGGCAGAAAGCCAAACGCGTCAGTGACGACGGTCATCAGCACGGCGCGAAGACGAATCCGAGCGCTGTGTCGGGCTGCTTCTTCCGGCGACAGGCCTGTCTCGCGTTTTTGTTGAATGTAGGAGACGAGAACCACGCCGTTGAGCACCGCGATGCCGCTCAAGGCGATGAACCCCACGCCAGCCGAGATCGAAAACGGATAGCCACGCAGCACGAGGGCGATGATACCGCCCGTGATCGCGAGAGGCACGTTCAGGTAAATGAGCAACGCGAGTCTCGCCGTGCCAAACGTCGTGTAGAGAAGCACAAAGATCAAAAGCAAGGCCAGCGGAACCAGGACCGCCAATCGATTCGACGCCTCCTGAAGATTCTCAAACTGTCCGCCCCAATCGCGTCTGCTTCACATCCGACTTCGTGTTACGCTCAATCGATGTCGTATCTGAAGCCGTCCGGTTTGACCGCCAGGACTGAACACGGCGACTCTCGGACGAGGCGTTCGGCCACCGTCCCGAGCATGATCGCTCTCATTCCGGTCCGTCCGCGCGTTCCGAGAACGACGAGATCAGCGGCCGTATCCTCGATGAACTGGATGATGCCGTCCGGTTCACGCTTGTTCTCAACCACGATCGTTTCGACCTGCATCGCGTGCGTCTCGCTCTCGAAAGGTTGGATCGCTTCCTGCATGCGCTCGGTCAAGGAATCTGCATGACGCTGTTGGTCCTCCGACGACGGCAGTGGCACGTAATTCGCCGCTTTCCACGGCGGTGAGAACACGTGCAGCAGGTGTAGCGACGCGCCATCTTGCTGGGCGACGCGTATCGCTTGCTCGATGACGCGATGTGATGATTCCGAGAAATCGACACAGGCGACCACCTTCTTGAATGGTTCCGCATGATCCGCGCGAACCAGTAACACCTTGGTGGCGGCTTTACGCACACACTTGGTGGCAAGCACTCCCGCGCCCTTTGACGGATCGGATGAACCGTTCGTTCCAAGCACCAGCAGGTCGGACGAGTCGTCTCTGACGAGCCGTAGAAGTTCAACGAAAGGCGAACCCGTAATCGCGTCCGCGCGAAAACTCACGTCCTCCAGCCCGCCGACCATCTCGTCGAGCTGTTTTTGTGCAGAATCTCGGATGGCGTCGACTGCGTCCTGAGATCCTATCAACGCCCGCCTGCATCCCCAGAACTCCTTCAGGTGGTTGGCCATCGAATTATCGACAACGTGGACGGCGTGCATCTTCGCCTGATTCCACTTCGCGATGCGGGCCGCCTGCTTGAGGGCGCACCGCGAGAAGGACGAAAAATCGACACCTACGGCGATGTTCTTTAAGCAGTCCATTCCTGTTCTCCATCGGGCACGTCTTTGGATCCGCGACGCACGGTGCGCTCGCGGTCGAGCGTGTCCCGTAGCCGACGAGCAACTCGCTCCGCAGCCCGGCCCACGGCTGACAGGACCTCAACATCAGTCGCCTCAGCCATGATCGAACCTGATGGCACCATGCTGACCTCGATCCTGCATCGCTGGTCTTCGCCCCCGCGGGGCCCGTTGATATCTTCAAGGAAAGCGCTGATACGGCGGATTCGGCGACCGAATCGACCGAGCGCGAAATGAATACGTCGCTCCAATTGCTCTTCGAGAGAACGCCTTATCCGACCATGCCTCGCACGAATTCCAACACGCATCACATTCTCCTTTCCGCGGCGTGGCTTGATTTGCCGCCGCGTCATGAATCTATACGACGCACGGTGGTCAATAGCTATATAGAAAATATGGAGTTGAAACATAGGTTAATACGATGTATCCTGGTCGCATGAAGTGGTTGAACTATCATCATCTGCTGTATTTCTGGGTCGTCGCCAAGGAAGGAACGATCGCGGCAGCGTGCAAGGAGTTGCACCTCGCCCAACCGACGATCTCCGCGCAGCTTCGACTGCTGGAGCGTTCGTTCGGCGAGAAGCTCTTCACCCGCGTCGGACGCAACCTCGCGCTCACCGAAACGGGGCGTGTCGTGTACCGCTATGCTGACGAGATTTTTTCTCTTGGACGCGACCTCCTGGACACCGTCCAAGGCCGGCCAACAGGCCAGCCCCTACGGTTCAACGTCGGTGTGGCTGATGTGCTCCCCAAGCTCGTTGCATACCGGCTTCTTGAACCCGCGCTAAATCTGCCCGAACAAGTTCAGCTCGTTTGTCACGAGGGCAGCCC
>CAYQFV010000083.1:0-17651 GCA_964416845.1 uncultured Phycisphaeraceae bacterium
CACCTCGCAGATGTCCGGCAGCGGCAGCGCTCCCGCGGGCATCACGTCATCGAGGTCATACACCTCAAACCTCGGGATGGTTTTCCTCGTTCCGGAGCCGTCCACCCTCGCGCTGCTTTTCTTCGGCGCCCTGCTGACCCGCAAGCGCCCGCGTTCGCCGGGTGGCTCACCTCCTTCTTTTGGAGGTGGGGGACTCGATGATCGTTGAGACGCTCGCCTGTGCGTACATCATCGCGTCCCCCGTCTCTGAAGGGCGTTTCGCAATTCTTCGGAATCGCCTTCCAGCGCCGACCGTTTCCCCGAGGGGATTGACGCCGAGAGGATGAACGCGTTCCAAGCGGATGCACACGATCTCGGGGACCGATCATCGGCGGGATGGTCGCCGCTACACGGGGTCGGGGTTGGCGTCATGCCAGCTTGTGGCAATCGGTCGATCGTCGCGGCGGCGGGTGGACTGCGGAGCGCGGCTGGTACGCGGACGCAACGCCCACTGCAGCATCTGACGAACGCTCGCGCCCTTGCCCTGCATGAGAATGCCGACGCGGAAGATTCTCCCGGCGATCCACACGCAGCCGACGGATGTGACGACGACCAGCACGAGACCAGCGACCGGTTGCCAGATGGGCACGCGTCCCGGCAAGCCTTGCCGCAAGAGCATGAGAACCGGCGTCGCGGGCGGAACGAACGATGCCAGTGTGGAAAACGCGCTGTTGGGTTCCAGCATCACCGGCCGCAAGAGGAACAGCGGAACGCAGGCGACCAGCGACGCGGGCGTCATCAGGTTTTGCGCGTCTTTCATGTCGTTGCAGGCTGCCCCGATCGCAATGTAGATCGAGCCGAACATGAGAATCGCACCGGCTTGATACAGAACGAACCAGATCACCAGGTGTCGGGGCAGCGAGTGGGCGTATCCGGTGTAGGACGCGACGCAGAAGCCGACGAACAGGTAGATGGTGACGATGGTCAATGACACGCCGACCATGCCGAGCAGCTTGCCCATCATGAATTGGAACGGCGTGACCGTGCCGAGAAGCATCTCGGCGCTGCGTTGAATCTTCTCTTCAAGCACGCTGTATGTTAGGGGCATTGCCGCCACAAGGATGACCATGAAGAGGAGCAAGGCCATTGTCACGCCCGCGGCGATTTGCACATAACGAGCGTTCTGACCCGTGGTTGTCACCGCGCCGGCCGCCGTTCGCGTATACAGCGGATCGGACGTGACCGTCACGGATTTGGTCGCCCAGGCAACCTGCGCACAATCGAGACCAGCCTGGTCGCATCGCCATTGTCGGACGACGTCGTTGATCGCGTCCGCCAGAAACGATTGGAACTCGTAATACATTGGGTTGTTGGTCCGGTACGACACGGCTGCATCCTGCGCAGCCCGACCGTCCAGCACGCCTGCGCTGATTTCAATGAACCCCGTTAGATCACCGGCCCGCACACGCTCGGAGAGGTCGGCCCGCACTTCGTCGATCGGAGTCTCGCCGAGCTTCACCGCTTCCAGAACAAACCTGGGCTTCGCTGGTTTGGTCGACGTGGGGTCGCTGCGCGACGATTCGATCGCGACGTCGCGATTGCGCTGGTCCACCAGAACCGCGAGCGGCTGGTAGAGCTTGCCGGTGTGATCGAGAACGGCGAATCGTTTGTCGTCGATGTTGACCTGGCCGCGAAGTGCCAACGCGGCGATCAACCCGGCTGAACCCATCACCGGCATGATGACCAGACTGATGATGAATGTCTTGGTCCGGACGGCTGCGGAGTATTCCCGCACGGCGATGACGAGGGTCTTACGCACAGGTCACCTTGGCTGACTCGGGGCGAGCGATGCGGACGAAAATATCGTGCAGCGATGGGGTGGTCACTTCGAAATGCAGTACGTCGCCGCGACGTCTCAAACGATCGAGAACATCCTGGGCATCGTAGTCGCGGTGCATCCACAGCTCTTGGAATTGGCCGAAGTTGATCACGCGTTTCACACCCGGCAGGTCGTCGAGCGGCGCGTCGCCGGGGTCGAGTCGGATGCGGATGGTGTCCTGACCGTAGTCCTCTTGAATCGCGTCGACGGTCCCGTCGAGCACCTTGTCGCCTCGAAACATCATGACGATGAAGTCGCACATCTTCTCGGCGACGGCCATGTCGTGCGTTGAGAAGATGATTGTTGCCCCTTCGCGGCGGAGATCGAGCACAGCCTCGCGAATGACGTCGGTGTTGACCGGGTCGAGACCGGAGAACGGCTCGTCGAGAATGATGAGCTTGGGTCGATTGATGACCGTGGCGATGAACTGGACTTTCTGGGCCATCCCTTTGGAGAGCGCGTCGATACGTTTGTTGGCGGCATCCTGGAGGCCTAAACGATCGAGCCAATCGTCGACGTCGTGCTTGACGGTTCTGCACCCTTTGAGTTCCGCATAAAACCGCAACAAGTCCACGACCTTCATGCGCTTGTACAGCCCGCGTTCTTCGGGCAGGTAGCCGATTCGGTCGGTGGCGGCGGTGAGCGCTTCGTCGCCGAACACGCGAATCGATCCTGCATCCGGCTCGTAGATTCCCAGAATGAGGCGCAGCGTCGTGGTCTTTCCCGAGCCATTGGGTCCTATGAACCCGCAGATGGATTCTTCGGGCACGCGCAACGAAAGATCGTTAACCGCCGTCTGTCGGCCGAACGACTTGGTAACGCTCTCAAGCTGAACAACAGCGCGACGAAGACGCGACACGGGTGTTGCTTGGCGCAAGCGCGACCGCGTTGTGGAGGTCGGCGCAGTCGGCCGGTTCTTGGTGATGACACCTTGTTGCACGACCCAAGTCCTCGCGGTTGGCGCGCGCACCGGTCCATGTTAGCGGACGCATCGACGTACTCTGGTGCGCGCTTCGGTCTCGCTCTTTGTATCGTGCTTCGACGGACGACCATCGACCCAGAAACCGAAATCGCGAACGATGGTCGGCCGAGTCGAATGTTATCGGGGCAGAGCGTAGCGACGGTTATGGTTTGGCGTCGTCGGTTGAGGGTTCCTGGTAGGCGTCGTGGATGGCTTCGACTTCGTCGCGAGCTTTGGTGAAGGCGTCAACCATTTGGGGATCGAAGTGCTTGCCTCGCTCCTCCGTGATGATGTCGAACGACCGGTTGACACTGAACGCGGGCTTGTAAACGCGTTTGGACGCCAGCGCGTCGAAAACATCCGCGACGGCGGTCATGCGACCTTCAAGCGGAATCTCCTCGCCCGACAGCCCGTACGGGTAGCCCTTGCCATCCCATCGTTCATGGTGGCTGCGCGCGATGCGCTCCGCGACGGTCAGCAATTCGTTTCCCGCGCCTTGCAGAATCTTCGCGCCTTTGATGGTGTGCTGCTGCATGACGAGGCGTTCTTCGTCGGTGAGCTTGCCGGGCTTGGTGAGGATTGCGTCGGGGATAGCGAGCTTGCCGATGTCGTGCATGGGGCTGGCGAAAAGGATGAGTTGCGTGAACTCGTGCGGATGGCCAAGCGTGCGCGCGATCGTTTCACAGTACATGGACACCCGTCGGATGTGTTGACCGGTATCATCGTCGCGAAACTCCGCCGCGGTCGACAATCGCATGATCGTGTCGAGATGGGATGTCCGGAGGGCTTCGTGGAGTTTTGCATTGCGAACGCTGATCGCCGCCATGGATGCAAGTGCGGACGCGACATGCTCGTCGCGCTTGGAAAACGCGTCGATCGTGCCGTTGTCGGCCGCGTGGTTGATGAGTTGCAATACGCCGACCGCCTTGCCATCCCGATCGAGCAGAGGCGTGACCAGCAACGACCTCGTCCGATAACCGGTGGACTTGTCGTAAGTCTTGTCGAACCGATAGCCGCTCTGCGGAGGGATATCGTACGCGTCGTCGATCTTGAACGCTTTGGTGTGGCGTGCGGCGTATCCGGCGAGCGACGCTTCGTCGATGACGATGGTGGCGCCTTTCAGACCGGTCATGGAGTTGAGATCGGAAGGCTTGGGCGCGACGCAAAGATCGGGACGGGCATCGTTCTGGCAGCAAACGAAGCGCAGCCGGTCGTCCTCCACAACAAAGACCGTGCCCGCTTCAGCCCGAACGAGACGTCTGGCTTGCAGAAGCAGTTCGTTGAGAATATCAGCGATGGGGCGTGGTTCGCTGAGCTTGGCGCAGACGTTAAGCAGCGTGTCGAACTCGAGTTGGACGCCGACCGAGGCGTCCAGCGAGTGTATCGAGACGGAAGGATTCGCCATCGCCTTCTTTCAATCAACCCAAACGGCACCGTCCAACGTCGCAGGCATTATAGCAGTCCACTGAAGTCTGAACAAGAATTCGCTGGCTGGGACGGATGTCGACCGAAGGGCTAATGGGTTCAGCCGGACGTTCTCGTTTGTGAGCAGGACCGGCGATCGTGCGAGGCGACGGTCAGCAAGGCGAATCTGGACGGTACAGTCAGATGTGTTCGATGCCGTGCGGATCGATCGTCCTGTCGTCGTCAACTTCGCCAGTATTCCGCGTGCCGATCGGTTCGAACAGAACGATGTGAACTTCCCGCTTTGCAACAGGTCGATGTTCCACGCCTCGCGGAACGATGAAGAACTCGCCCTTGCCGAGTTCGATCGTTCGGTTTCGAAGTTGGATTTCCAGACGGCCTTGGACGACCCAGAACATTTCGTCCTCCGCCTCGTGCGTATGCCAGACGAATTCGCCCTCGATTTTGGCAACCTTGACGCATTGACCATTCAGCGTACCGACGACCTTGGGCACCCATTGCTCGTCGAACGATGCAAGTCTCTCGGCGACGTTGACTTTCCCCTGCACGATAAACGCTCCAACGAATTGCCGTGGCGACCCGTCGACGGAACCCGGCGGCGACACCGAGGGTGGCTCGAACGCGGCGACCCTACTCGAATTGATTCGTCAGGTCGACGCTGGTCCTGGCCACTCGATACCGCCCGAGCTCGTCGGTTGCCCGGCTGCGATCACCCGCTCGTCTTGCGAGCCAGTGAGATTCTTGACATCCGATCGGCCGATGGGACAATCCCCGCCGGGTCTGCAGCGAACCGCCCGGACGGCGGCGTTGATTTGGGTTTCATTCACGAGAGGGAATATCCATGAGTCGTTACTGGATTGCCGGTGCGTCGATGTTCGGTCTTTCTGTGCTCGCCACAAGTGTGGTCTGGTCCGTTCGTGTCAATCCGGCGGAAGCACACTGCCAAGTTCCGTGTGGCATTTACGATGACGCCGCCCGCGTCGCCCAACTGAAGGAAGACGCAACAACCATCGCCAAGGCGATGAAGGGTATCAATGATCTGATGAACGGTCACGATGCTCAGGCTGTCAATCAGGCAACGCGGTGGGTGATGACGAAAGAGGCGCATGCTTCCCACATCATAGAATTGCTCTCGGAGTACTTTCTCTGCCAGCGGGTCAAACCGGCTGCTGGTGGAACCGATGCCCACGCGGCCTATCTGAAGAAGCTCGCCGATCACCATGCCGTGATGGTGGCTGCGATGAAAACGAAGCAAACGGCTGACCCCGCGTCGGTCATAGCGCTGAATAAGGCGATTGATCGTCTGTCGACGTACTACTAGCGATGCGTCATGCTTGAGGGGCAGGCGTGCTGTTCTTGAGCAGTGCCCGCGCGACCATTGCAGTGTTCGTGCGCTGCTCAAGAGTGGCATACGATAGGGAGGGTGACCCTTGGCAGGGCGGCCTGCGTTTTCAGACGTGGGGGAGCGATGACCGGATGCGGTAGATCTCGGCGATGTCAGCCGTTGACGTGCCGCCGGGTTGTGACTTCCACTAGGTTCAGGCGATCGGTACGGTTTCTTTGATTTGGGTTGCGATGAGCATCGCACCGCCAAGCACCAAGGCGACTCCGATCTTTTGCGGCGTGGTCAGGTGCTCGCCCATGGCCAAGTAGCCGACAACCGAAATGATCGCGAATCCACCACCCACCATCACGGGGTAGGCGAGGCTGATGTGTAGCGATTTGCTCTGCAACGCGAACATATAGAAGCAGGCGTTGAGCGCGAAACACGTCAAGCCCACCAACAGAAACGGGCTGGTGAGCACCGTCTTGACAGCCCCGAATGCGCCGCCGCTGAACAAACCACCACCGGCTGCGACCTTGTTCATACCGACCTTGAGCAGCAGATTCGCGACCGCGTTGAGCACCATCGCGACGATCAGCGCGATACCATGAATTCCGGTCATCAGACTCTCCACGTCTCGAGGGTTCAAACACGTCGATTTCGCAGCGGGGGTAGCAGATTCGCGGCCTGTGTGCAAGCCGCAACGAGGGTATGGACTTCGGCGCAGGGCGGCGAGCGGGGCGGGGCAGGTGTTACTTGTGCGCAGCGCCGGGGGTGACCATCAGTTGGCCGTAGACGTTTCGCAACTCCGGCTCGCAAAACTTGTTCGCCACAAACCAATAGCGAAACGGCGTGTTGAAGTACGAAGACAGCCCGCCGATGATGCAGAAGACAAAATGCACGATCGCGAGCAGGGGGGTCGGCACGGGCAACTCAAGCAGGATGGTCGCCGCCGTGCCAACGACGATCGTTAGCGTGGACAGCAACGACCACACCAAACAGGTCTTGGCCCAATACTTGACGTAGGGCGACGATCGCACTCGCTTCATTTTCCACGCCACCAGCGGCGGAATGAAGAAAAATACCGCAGCGAGCGCTTGGATCAAGACGGTCGTTCGTTTTTCGGTCTCCGAGGGCGTATAGGTCATATCAGTCTCACCACGTAAGCACGCACGCGGACCAAGGAATTCGAACCGACAAACCAAGAGATGCCGACAGCAGACGGCGAGCGACATGTGTGGCCTGCCCGCCCGATCCATTAATGAGATTATATCACGCTCACGGCGGATCGGGCAAACAAAACTTTCTAGTCTTCCCTGATTTTTTTCGCACTCTCGTGCTCGCCAGGCCCGGGCAGGCTACTTACGAAGCGAAGCGACGGCGGCGACGATCCGCTCCTTGGTGGGCAACACCAGATTGGCGGCAGGGCCCAGCGGGATGTACGTGTCCGCACCGGTGACGCGTTCCATTCGAGGGACAGGGTGACAACCTTCAACCACCGCCGTCATGACCGCTTCGGCGACTCCGCCCGCGCGGCGCCCCTCATCCACAACGACAACAGCCTCGCATTCCCGAGCGTGCCGGCAGATTTCGTCTTCATTCAGGGGGTTCAGCCAGCGAAGGTCGACAACGCGCGTGCGCAGGCCTTGCTCATGAGCAAGTGAACGCGCCGCCCGCAATGACAAGTACACGCCGTTGCCGTACGTGATGATGACAGCGTCGCGCGCTTCTTCGTGGTACACCCGCTGTTCGCCCGGGGCAATCATGACGCCCTCGCGCGGGTACTGCGTCAGCCAGCCACCGTCGCCGTCCTCGTGCAAATCTTTCGTCATGTAAAGCGCGATCGGCTCGAGAAAAGCAACGATCCGTCCGTCCACCCGCGCCATCGACACAGCCGTCCGGAGCATCTGGACCGCGTCGTCACCCCGCGAAGGGACCGCGATGACCAAGCCTGGGATGTCGCGAAGCGCTGCCGTGCTGCTGTCGTTGTGGAAGTGCCCGCCAAAGCCCTTCTGATAACCGAACGAAGCGATGCGCACGACCATGGGATTGCGAAACTGGTCGTTCGAGAAAAACTGCAACGAGCACGCTTCACCTCGAATCTGGTCCGCCGCGTTGTGCACGTAGGCGAGGTACTGAATCTCCGCAATGGGCAACATGCCCATCGTCCCGAACCCCTGCGCGAGTCCCAGGATCATCGTCTCGTCGAGCAGCGTGTTGAACACCCGGGCCGCCCCAAACCGCTTGTGCAACCCCCTGGTGACGTAGTACACGCCGCCCTTCTGGGCAACGTCTTCGCCAAACAGAACGATGTCATCCTGGGCCGCCATCAAGTCACCGAGAGCGCGGTTGATCTGCACCGCCAAATGACGCGGCGGATCGTCCATTTCTTGGACGGATGGCGCATCTTTCGCAGGACCATTCACGGAATCAGCGCTGGAAGCGTGTTGGAGATCGTGTTGGATCTTCTTCGGGTGAAACGGTGCAAGCGGCCTGATAATCTCTTCGGAAGTCGCGAGCTTCGTGCTTACGCCGATTTGCTCAGCAGCCGCACGCACGCGAGCGCGAATTTCCTCGTATTGTTCGAGCGCCTGACCAGGTGTGACGAGTCCCGCCTCAATGGCAATGCGGGCGGTAGCGAGCAATGGATCCTTCGCCTCGGTCGCCTCGATTTGGTCGATGGATCGGTATTCGAGTTCGAAATCCGTTCCGGCATGGCCAAGCAGACGAACCACGCGCAAGTGCAGAAACACCGGCACGCGATGATGTCGACACTCGTCGACAGCCTGCCTTGCGACCGCGTGCGCAGCAACGACGTCCAGCCCGTCAGCGGCGTAGTATTTTAACCCCGGTCGATGGGCGAAGTTTGTCTCGACCCACCCCGTTGCGGTACGCAGTGAGATCCCCAACCCGTTGTCCTCCGCCACGAACAGTATCGGCAAGGGCAGACGGGAATAGCCGGTGTAGCAGGCAGCGTTGATCGCCGTTTGCGCGGTCGCGTGGTGGGTGCTCGCGTCGCCGAAAGAACATACCGCGATGCTGTCGTCGGGGATCGGCAGTGAAAGCTTCAATCGTTTCGCTCGCGCGATCGCCATCGCCACCCCGACCGACTTGGGTAGATGGCTTGCGATGGTGCTGGTCTGCGGAAGCACCCACAGCGGCCTGCTGCCCCATACCTTGTGCCTTCCGCCCGCGATCGGATCGTCCACGGATGCGGAGAGCGACAGAAGCGTGTCGCGGATGACGTCTTGGTCGGGTAGCTTGCGGGCTCGTTCAGCCATCAACGCCCCGCTGCGATAATGCAGGAACGCGGGGTCGGTATGTCTCGTCACCCGACCCACGACCGCGTTGCCCTCATGTCCGGAACTCGCGATGGTGTAAAAGGATCGGCTGTCAGGCCGCATCTCACGAGCAGCCAGATCGAGGTGTCGCGACACCATCTGCGATTCGAACAGTTCGAGCAGGTCGTCTCCGGTGAGCGGATGACCATCACGCACCGGCAGCGATCGGTCGACGATGGTTTGGATTTGGTCGGACCATTCGCCAAGAACGCGGACGAAATTGGAATCAACGATGTGTGCGCGGTTGAACCGTTGCATGATGTTCCCGCCACAAAGGGCTTGAATTCTGTCCCATTCGGCGGGCGATGCGGGCGACAATCAGAACGCGGCTGCGCCGGTCAGTTCGCGGCCGACGATCAGCTCGTGAATGGTTTCGGTTCCTTCGTAGGTGATGACGCTTTCGAGATTGAGCATGTGACGAATCGGGCAGAATTCGACCGTAATCCCCGACGCCCCGAGCAAGTCGCGGGCATCGCGAGCGACGTCAATCGCCATGCGGCAGTTGTTCCACTTGGCCATCGACACCTGCGCGTGGTGCATGTTTCCCGCGTCCTTCATCCGACCAAGTTGCAACGCCAGCAGTTGCGCCGTCGTGATTCGGCGAGACATGTCAGCCAGCCGACATTGGACGGCCTGCTTGTGACTGATGGGTTGGCCAAACAGGACGCGCACCTTGGCGTACTCGAGCGCCTCGCTATAACACGCGATGGCTGCTCCAATGACGCCCCACACAATGCCGAACCGGGCTTGCGTCAGGCAGCTTAGAGGCGCACCCAGCCCCTCCGCCCCGGGAAGACGATTCGCCTCCGGGACGCGAACGTTGTCGAAGAACAGTTCCGACGTGACCGACGCTCGTAGCGAAAACTTCCGCTTGATCTCGCGTGTTGAATAACCTTCCATGCCGCGTTCGACGATGAACCCGCGAATCCCGTCGTCCGTCATGGCCCAGCAAATGGCGAAGTCCGCAAGGTCTCCGCTGGTGATCCACATCTTCGCACCGTTGATGACCCAGTCGCCGCCGTCGCGCTTGGCAAACGTCTTCAGCCGCCCGGGATCGCTACCGCCGTCGGGCTCGGTCAGCCCGAAACACCCCAGCACCTCGCCTCGGGCCATCGCCGGGAGAAAACGCTGCTTCTGCTCCTCGCTGCCCATGCTGTGGATGGGGTGCATGCACAGGCTGCCCTGCACTGAAACGAAGCTGCGAATGCCGCTGTCGCCTCGCTCCAATTCCTGACACACGACACCGTAGCAAACGTTGCTCAGTCCGCCGCATTCATAACCTTCAAGGTTGCAGCCCAGCAAGCCCAAGGCCGCAATCTCGGGAACGAGTTCCTTCGGAAAACGATCGTTTTCAAATGACTCAGCGATGATCGGCAACACCCGATCGTCGACGAATCGCGCAACGGTATCGCGAACCTGACGTTCATCCTCGGTCAACAGCTCGCCTACTCGGAAGAAATCCGACGGGTCAATCGGCGCCATCAAGCTACTCCCCAATGGGTCATCCCCTCACGCTCGCGGGCACCTGCCGGGTTGATCCATGGAGGCAAACGTGCTGCCCGCGTTGAGGCGGACCATTGTAGCGCCGCCGACGATGCTTGCAAGGATGACGACGCACGGCAAACCGCGGCGAGATAATCTCCGATCACCCCCTCTGCTGGCAATCCGCGGCGGGCAGCGTTACAATGCGCTCGCCATGTCACGTCGTCGCAAGGCCAAGCAGTCTCGACCCCAGCAGTCGTCGTACAGCATCGCGACCGCGCGCCAACATTCTCCCCGGTATCGCGTCCTGTCCTTCGTGGTCATCTTCGTCGTTTTGGTCATTGTCGGCAGCGCGGGCGAACTCTACATGATCCGCCACCAGCTCGGTTCATCGTTCCAGGCATGGGTCGCACGCTCGGTCGCCACCGGGCTGTCGTGGATTTCAATCCCCGCCCGAGTGCACGACACGACACTCACCGTCGGCAATCGATCGGTCGTCGTCGCCGTGGAGTGCACCGGCATCCGGGCGACGGCCATCTTCTGGGCGGGGGTGCTCGGTTTTCCCTGTTCGTGGCGCGGGCGATTCATCGGGTTGTTGACCGGTCTTGTCGGCGTGGGCCTGCTCAACATGCTCCGCATCGCCCTGCTCGGGGTGGTCGCAGGCTACTGGTCGGCCTGGTTCGATTCCGTCCACGCCGCACTCATGCAGGGTTTCCTCGTCATCTTCGTCGCGCCGTTGTGGATCTTCTGGATGATCCGATCCATCAAACACGACGACGCAAGGCAACGCGCCCTCACCGGCTCACCGACACCGGCATGATGCGCAGATTCATCATCGAATCGATTGTGGTCAGCGTCCTTGCCGCGGTTGTCTGGTGGCTGACCCAAGACATCACGGCTCCGACGACCGTCGCAGGTGCAAAAATGCTCCACCGCCTCGTCGGCTACCCTGCTCCTTACCTCGTGGCCGACGGCAGCCATATCTATTGGTTCTCTCCTCTTTTCCCTCCAATGGTCGGCCTGATCATTGCGTCCCGTTGGACTTCATGGCGGCGGCGCATCGTCGGGCTGTCAATTTGCACCGTCGGGTTTTGGTACATCGTCTCCCTCCAGGTGGCCGTCTCCTATTCGCCCTACCTCACCCTCTCCGCAATTCGAGGCTACCTCTCGCAGACGCTCATCTCGCTCAATTCCGTCGCGGTCCCCGTCGTGTTCTGGCTCATCGTCACCGGAGGCCCACCAAGCCACTTTCTCGTCCGGAATCGTTCGCCACTGCCAGACGCAAAAAAGAACGCTCGAACCGCCAATCCGACCAACCACTCCGACGTCCACGCGCTCCGCTGTGTTGCTCTGACGGCTTTGCTTTGTGCGCTCGCCACGCTACCCGTCAAGCTTGCCACGGAACAGAGCAACGCCAATCTCGACGCCGCCCGAAAACGTTTGGCTGGCGCTGTTCTGACCGGCGACGTCAACACCGCAGTCGCCGCTCAACTCGACATGACGCAGGAACAAGGCCCCAACCGTTTCCTCGCCCATCTGGTCGACGAACTGCAACAGGCTGCCCGACATGCTTCACGCTGATTCAATGGCATTCCTTTGTCCCACCACAGAGGGGGGCGTGACTAAGGGGGCGGAGGAGCGGGCGTGACTTGGCCTGCCGGTTCCGCTACACTGCCGGGTGCGGAGAAGTGACGTTCGTAAGGGCGTAGCGTCTGATTCCGACGGCCATTGGCCAGAACACCTTCCGGGAACGTTTCCAATCATGTCGTTGCCAGTAGTCGCCATCGTCGGCCGACCTAATGTCGGCAAGAGCAGCTTGTTCAACCGGATTTCCGGTCGGCGAGCGAGCATCGTTGAAGCCACGCCAGGTGTGACCCGGGACCGCGTGAGTTCCATCTGTAGCATCGACGAGTCGTTTTTCGAATTGATCGACACGGGCGGTTATGGCATCGAAGACGTCGACGATTTGACGGAACACGTCGAGCGACAGATTCATTACGCGATCGAGAAAGCGACGTTGATCCTCTTCGTTGTGGACATTCGCGCGGGGATCGTTCCGCTGGACCTGACCATGGCGAAGCTGCTAAGAAAGCACCACGACCGGGTCCGCCTGATCGCGAACAAGACCGACGATTTTCAACTCGAACCTCAGGCGGCGGAATTCGTCCGCTTGGGCTACGGTGAGGCGGTGTGCGTGTCAGCCGCTCATGGGCATGGCAGAACCGAACTCACCGCGCTCATTGAAGAACACCTGTCTCGCGCGCCGCAGGATCGGCCGTGCGACCCGGTGATGAAGATCGCGATCGTAGGCCGCCGGAATGCGGGTAAGAGCACGTTTATCAACGCTCTGGCCGGCGAAGATCGCGTGATCGTCAGCGAGGTGGCGGGCACGACACGAGACGCGGTTGACGTCCGGTTCGAAAAGGACGGCCGGGTGTTCCTCGCGATCGACACGGCGGGCGTTCGCAAGAAATCCAAGCTGGCGGACTCGATCGAGTTCTACGCTTTCACGCGTCTGGAGAAATCGGTTCGGCGGGCGGACGTGGTGCTGCTCATGCTGGACGCGGCGGAGCCGACGTCGAAAGTCGACGCAAAGCTGGCGCGATTCCTGGTCGATGAGCACAAGCCGGTGGTAATCGTGGTGAACAAATGGGACCTCGCCAACGGCGAAGTGGGCACTGACGAGTATGGTGACTACCTGACGAAAACGCTCGGCGGGCTGGACTACGCGCCGGTGGCGTTTTGCACCGCCAAGGTAGGCCGAAATGTTTGGGCGGTCATTGATGTCGCCTCGTCGATTTTCAAGCAGTATCACACTCGCGTGGGGACCGGACAGCTCAACAGCGTGCTCGAAGAGATATTGGCGGTGCGGGGTCCGTCTCCGAAGCGATCGTCCCGCAAGCCGAGAATCTACTACGCAACGCAGGTATCCACCGCGCCACCGACGATCGTCCTGTTCGTCAACGACACGGCGACCGTCGACCAGAACTACCACCGATTCCTGGTTAACCGGTTTCGCGAAACGCTTCCGTTCGAGGAAATCCCGATGCGGCTGGTCATCCGCCCGCGCCGCCGCGAGGACCATCGCGAGGGATGATGTCGTATCATTGGCGGAAAGCTCTTTCCGGATCGCGGTGAAGCCTTCTGCACGCGATCTACGTGAACACTACTTGAGGACATCGTTTTGTAGAAAACGCGTGATCGCCGTCGCCGTGAGGCGGTGGGCTTCTACGGAGGGGTGCTCGTCTATAATGCTGATGCGCATCCGCGACGCGTCGCGCCCTCGAAAGGTGTCGAGCAGATCCAGGAAAGGAACGCCAATGTCGCTCGCGAGGTGTCTGACCCTGTCATGCACGTCGGTCAGCGGATAGTCGTCCAGACTCGCCAGCCAAGGAAACATGACGATCACATACGTCGCGCCGTCCTCTTCGACCAGCCGCCGTACTTTTCGGACGCCGTTCTCCAACCGCTGCCAAGCTTGACGCCTCTTGAACGGGGAGTCGCCGCCTCGAAAATAATCGAGCGTTTGTTGAAGCACGCGATCGTACCGCACCCGCCGCTCGAAATATCGCCACACGTACGAATGGTCGGCTGCGAACGACCGTCGATCCTGCAACGCGTGAATTCGTACGAGGTCGTCGTACAGGTCGTGCCCGAGGTCGTTGCAATACAGCACGTGAACGACGACGTCCGGCTGAACGAGCTCGCGGAGCCGTTCGTACACGGCGACCTGCTCGGCGGGGTCGGTTCCCGGTTCGCCCATGTTGATGGTTACCACGGCGTTACGGCGGTCGGAATTGATCATCTTCTCGACGAGATGAACGAAACATTGGTCTTGCTCGACGCTCGTTCCGAACGTGAACGAGTCTCCCAGGAATGCGATTCGCATGGTTGATGCGTCGCCTGGAACGGTGTCCCACGGTTCCCGAATTCCCATCCGATTTCGTGTCGTGTCGACCAGCGCGGCGTTGCCCCGTGACGACCGTGGCAACGGCAGATCGCCACCGATGCCCGCGATCCGGAACACGATCTCGAGGCAGACGAACGCGAGCGGCGGTGTGGCGATGACGACGCACACTTTGAACCACCTTCTCCGGCGTGGCGAACTCATATCTTTGCCCTGATCATCACCAAGCTCAGTCATCGCGTTTGCGCGGACGATGGCGACGGTGATTCGACATGGAACGATGAGCGATCATTCAACACGCAGGCCATTCTCACCGCATCCTGGACGTTCCGCCCGTTTACATTAACCGCTTCGTCGCTACCCTTGGCTGTGGGTCGACCGATGTTTCGGTGCACTTTCACGGGAGAATGCTGATGAGTCAAAAGAGTTGGAACGCCGGTTTTGTGATCGTCGCGCTGCTTCTGGCGGCAGTTGGGGGTTGTCAGTCCACGCAGTCAGCGTTCGACGATGGGCAAGAGCGAGAGATTCGACGGACCGCGCAGGCCGGCTGCGCGAGCTGCATTTTCCACATGAAGGACGCAGAGGACTGCCCGTTGGCAGTCAAGATCGACGGACAGGTCTATCTGGTAGAGGGCAGCAGTATTGACGACCACGGTGACGCGCACGCTCCTGACGGGTTGTGCAAGACGGCTCGCATCGCGTCGGTCGCGGGCAGGATCGAATCAGGCCGATTCGTCGCGACGCACTTCGAGTTGACGCCCTAAGTCCGCCGTTGGTCGGCGTGACGGCGTTCAGTCAGCCATCGGCCGATGGGGGTGGCGACCGCGCGGTGTCGCGACGGCGACGGGGGTTGCTTGATTGCGGGTAGACGGCTACATTGCCGCGTTGTGAATTTTGTTCTGGTGTCGACCGGCGAAAGCGGGTATTGGGTCGGTGTTGACGGGTTCGATGTGCCGCTGATCTGACGCGGCATCGAGCTTGCGGACCTTTCTGGGAGTTTCACGTTTCATGACAACATGCGTTGAGCGGATTTCAGATCTCGTCGCGGCTGGAAATCTTCAAGAGGCCGAGCGCGAGTTGAACGCGGCTGGTCCGGACGGTCTTGCGTCGCAAGAGAAACATTTCTTGCAAGGTCTGGTGCTTGAAAAGCAGCACAATTGGTCCGGTGCGGCGGCGGAGTACGAGGGGGCCATCGCAGAGGACAACGAGCACAGTGAAGCGATTTTTCGCTTGGCGCTTTTGTGCGATCGTTACGGCGACGAGGAGAAGGCAATCGAGTTGTACGAGCGTTGCGTTGAAGATACGCCCGCGCACGTCAATGCGCTGATCAATTTGGCAATCTTGTATGAAGATGAGGAGTTGTACGACGACGCGGCGAATTGCTTGGATCGTGTGCTGAACGAACATCCGAATCACAAGCGGGCATCGCTTTATCTGAAAGATGCCCTCTCGGCGATGGACATGTACTACGACGAGGAGGGCGAGCGTTTCCGCGAAAAGCGTGACGCCCTGCTCGAGACACCGATTTCGGACTTCGAGCTGAGCGTCCGAAGCCGCAACTGTCTGAAGCAGATGGATATCAACACGCTTGGCGACCTTCTTCGCACGACCACATCGGAGTTGCTGGCGTACAAGAATTTCGGCGAGACGTCGCTGCACGAGATCGAAGCGATGTTGACGCAGAAAGGCCTTCGCATTGGGCAGTTGCTGGACGAGAAGGAGAGCAATTTAGCGGGGGCGTTGGCGCCCGGCGCTGGCGATGCGACGCCGTCCGGTGTTCTCAATCGGTCCGTGGCGGAACTCGAGTTGTCGGTCCGCTCTCGAAAATGTCTCATGCGTCTGGGGATCGACTCGATCAGCGAATTGACCCAGCGCTCCGAAGCGGAACTGCTTGCCATCAAGAACTTTGGGATGACCTCACTCGCCGAGATCAAGCGCCGTTTGACCGAGTTGGGCTTTTCCTTGCGGGGGGATTGACGATTCGTACAACGCGACTCGTCCCCGGCCGACGCATGATACCACTCAGATACAGTCGCGGGACGGCGGCAGTCTTCTCGGCGTGCGCGGCCGCGTTGCTGCTCGGGTTGGGATTGAGCGGTTGCGGTAAGCCGGCGATCACGTCTCAGCGCAACACCCGTACGCTTCCGGTGGCCATCGACGTCCGCGATGTCCGTGTTCTGCTCGTGAACCGCCAGCGTTCCTGTCGCATTCGCTTCACCGACCCGATTACCGTACGCCCGGCGCGGGGTGGGGACGAGGTCTTGCTTCGCCAAGACCGCGCCGACTGGAGCATCGTCCGCGTCGACAAGAACGGGGCGATCATGCTCGGCGATCACTCCCTAGGTCGTGGACCGGTGGACCTGACGTGCCAGCCAGGCCGATATGTTGAGCTGTCTCGTCGTGAAGGGTCGAAGTGGCAGGCGGCTCGCCGGTATCCACAGACGCTTCGGTTTTCGTCGAGCGGCAACGGCAAGCTCAGCGTGACCAATGTTCTGGATGTCGAAACGTACGTTGCATGTGTTCTGCCGGGCGAGTTGTTCCCGCATTTCGCGCGTGAAACGTATCGTGCCCAAGCGGTCGCAGTGCGCACTTATGGTCTTTTTCAGATGGCGTTGCGGGCAGGCCAACCCTACGATGTCAACGCGTCGTTTCACTCTCAGGTCTATAACGGTTTGGGAACCGGCGACGCGGCTGAGCGTGCGAAGGAGGCAACCGCGTACACGCGTGGCATTGTCGCGACGTGGAGTTCGCCAGCTGGTGAACGCATCTTTTGCACCTTCTACAGCGCTTGCTGCGGCGGGACGACCCAAAGCGTGGCCAACTGTCGGACAGACGTTGCAGAGATCCCACCCCTGGCCGGCGGGGTGCACTGCGATTGTCTCAGCATCGCCAAGGGCAAGAGTTATCGGTGGGGATCGTTGCGGCTGAGCAAGAGCGACGTGACCGGCAAACTGGTTGCCAAGTACCGAAAACTCAAAAGCCTGGGGCGTATCGAGAAGATCGAAACGATCGAAAAGACCCCCGCGGGAAGGGCAAAGGTGCTGCGTTTACGTGGGCGCGGTGGAAAGTATTCAGACATGATGGCCGAGGACTTTCGCCTTGCGGTCGGCAGCATGTCCCTGCGGAGCACCGACTGCGACATCACCACTGAGCCGGAGCACTTCGTTTTCGCAAACGGCAAGGGCTTTGGGCATGCCATGGGCATGTGTCAGTGGGGGGCGGAGGCGATGGCGTTACAAGGTCGAACCGCCGCCGAAATCCTCAAACACTACTACCCAACAGCTCACCTCACTCGGGCGTACTAGTGTAGTGCCTCAGATTTGAGGAATTTTACGTTGTGGTTGCCGGTTTCA
>CAYQFV010000084.1:0-2405 GCA_964416845.1 uncultured Phycisphaeraceae bacterium
CGCATTGGTTTTGCGACGGCGACGTTTTTTCGCAACGCTCAGCGATCGGCGGGCGGTTCGTCGGATGAGCCGACACGCGTTGTTGTCGGGCGCGACATGCGAAAGAGCAGCCCGTCGCTGTCGGCGTCGTTGATCAACGGCATTCGCGCTACGGGCGCGTCGGTCGTCGACGTGGGGATGATCGATACATCTCAGATATACTTCGCGGTGAATCATTGTGACGCTGCCGGCGGAGTTCAGACCACGGCCAGCCACAACCCCGCACAGTACAACGGGTTCAAGATTTGCGGCCGTCATGGCGTGCCCGTCGGCGATAATTCCGGTCTCAACGACATCCGAGAGATTGCGTTCGAGACCACCGAGAATCAAAGTGACCCGACGGGCGGCTATCAAGAACAGGACCTTGCGGAGGAGTACAAAAGTTTCGTTCGGGGATATCTGTCGCCGGTCAAGCCGATGACGGTCGTCATCGACGCGTCGAACGGGATGGCTGGCAAGTGGGCACCGCTGGTGTTCGCCGATGTGCCGAACCTGAATCTGATTTTCCTCAATACGGAAATGACCGGCGAATTCGTTCACGAACCCAATCCACTGGTGGATGCGAACCTGGATCAGCTTCGCGAGCGGGTGAAGACTGCCGGGGCTGACTTCGGGGTGTGCTTTGACGGCGACGCTGATCGGTGCATGCTGGTGGATGAACGCGCTGACATCGTTCGGTGTGATATGCTGACCGCGCTGCTCGTGCCGTATTTTCTCAAACGCAGCCCGGGCTCGACGATTGTGTTCGACCTACGGTCCAGCCGGGTGGTGCGAGAAGAGATCGTCAAGCATGGGGGCGTGCCCCGTCGTGAGCGCGTGGGGCATGCGTTTATGAAGAAAGCCCTTCGCGAGACGGACGCTGTGTTCGGTGGCGAACTTTCGGGGCATTTCTACTTTCGAGACAACTACTATTGCGACTCGGGGATGCTCGCGCTTGCTCACGTGCTGAATCTGCTGTCCGAAGGCGACGAGCCGCTCAGTGCGCGAATCGAGCCGCTCAAGCGGTTTTCCGCGAGCGGCGAGCGGAATTTCGAGACCGATGACAAGGACGGCACGATTGCTCGTCTGGCTGATTTGTACAAGAGTGCCAAGGTTGATTTCCTCGACGGTGTGACGGTTGAAGCGGATGACTGGTGGTTCAACGTTCGCAAGTCGAACACCGAGCCGCTCCTGCGACTGAACCTTGAAGCTGCGTCGCCTGAGATTCTTTCGGAGAAAATGCGAGAGGTGGCGGAACTTCTGGGCACACCGGTCGCACATTGATGGTTGGGATTTGGCTGTTCGGTTTTCCGGTGTGCTTCGTGCGACACGGGGCGGTTGCTGGTGTAGTGTTCCACGCTGATAATGTTTTGTCCGGGCTCCTACTGTGAGGGAGGGGGACAGGGAAACGGCTCCCTAACGGTCGCGGCTCGGTTTTGGAAACCTGATGGAAAAAACGACACACCGAAAGCTTTCGTGCGGCATTGAACTCGGCTGCGTCGAGTTGCCTGACCGCCATGCGGTCGCGATCGAGTTTCGCATACTGGGCGGCACGGTTCACGAGCCTGTGGACCGGCTTGGCATTACGCATCTCATTCAGGAAACGATTGTCCTGGGAACCGAGAAACACGATGGGCGCGGGCTTTCGGACGCGTTTGACGAGATCGGCGCATCGCACGGCGGCTGGGTAGGCCGGGAGGCGACGGGATATCACTGTCTTGCTCTGCCGGAGTTTCTCGATCGGGTGATCGAGTTGCACGCCGAGCTTTTGCGAACGCCAACGTTTCCCGCCGACGCTGTGGAAGTCGCGGTCGAGCTTGCCCAACAGGAGATCACGGCGCTTGACGACGACGCCCATGGTCTGTCTGACAAGCTTCTTGACGCACAGGTTTACGGGCCGATCCTGGGTCGGCATTCATTGGGCGAGCCGGAGACGATCGCCGGGACGACTCGCGACCATCTCGTGGAACACTGGATGAAGCTGTATCACGGCGGTCGGATGCAAGTCTTCGCGGCAGGGGCGGTCGAGACTCAGCAACTTGCTGACATGCTTGAGAAGCGATTCGAGGGGTTTGGTAGCGTCGAGCCTTGTGGTCGCGAGCACGTCAAGGTTGCGTTCGAACCGAAGCATCGGCATTTTACGAAATCGCTGGAGCAGCAGCAGATCGGCATCGCGTTTCCGGGGGTTTCGATTACGGATGACCATTTTGCCGTGCAACGCGTGATGCTTGGTGTTCTGTCTGGTGGGATGAGTGCCCGGTTGTTCACGGAGGTTCGCGAGAAGCTCGGGTTGGTCTATTGGGTGTCTGCGTGGGCGGAGTCTCCTCGGGGGATGGGCATGATCTTCTTGGGTGCGTCGTCCACGCCTGACCGCTGCCATACAACGT
>CAYQFV010000084.1:2505-17644 GCA_964416845.1 uncultured Phycisphaeraceae bacterium
ATGGGCATGATCTTCTTGGGTGCGTCGTCCACGCCTGACCGCTGCCATACAACGTATGAAACGCTTCTGAAAGAGGTTGACCGTCTTGGCGACGATCTCACGCAGGAAGAGTTGTCGCGGGCGGCTGCCGGAATTGTGGCGAATCTCAAAACGCGGGGTGACACGACCCGGGCTCGTTGCAGCGAGTTGGCAGAGGATTTGTTCCACTACGGACATCCTCTGCCGTGGGAGGAGAAAACCCGTCGCATTCAAGCCGTGACGATTGATGATATCAAGCAGTTTCTTCTCGACCACCCGCGCGACCGGTTGAGCGTTTTGACGTTGGGGCCGAATGTGTTGGAAGGTGGCGAAATCGCAGGCAGCTTTGACAGCAAAGGTTCGAACTCTTGACCGATCCCTACACGATACACACGCTTGCCAACGGGCTTCGCATTGTCATCGAGCGCATGCCCGAATCTCAATCCGCTGCGGCTGGTTTTCTCGCGATCACCGGTGGGCGCGACGAAACGCCCGCGCTCGCCGGGGTGTCCCATTTTTTGGAGCACATGTGCTTCAAGGGGACTGCCAAGCGAGATTGGCATCGCATCAGCGTTGATTTTGACGACCTGGGCGCGACGTACAACGCGTTTACGAGCACGGATCGGACCTTCTACTACGGGTGGGTTCCGAAGGAGTGCATCGCCGAGCAGATCGAGCTCCTGGCGGACATGATGCGTCCCAGCCTTCCGCCCGATCAGTTCGATACGGAAAAACAGGTCATTCTCGAAGAAATCGCGATGTCCAAAGATTCTCTCGATCACGTCGCATTCGATTTTTTGCTCGAGCGCGTTTTTGACGGTCATCCGCTTGGTTGGCCTATTCTGGGATATGACAAGACCGTGGAATCGCTGACGCGGGATCAACTGCACGAGTACTATCGGCAGCGGTATACGGCGGACCGTATGGCGGTCATCGTGGCCGGCAACGTGGACCCCGCGCGGGTCATCGATCAGGTTGAGCGACTCTGCGGCGATTGGTCTGCCAGCGAGGAAACCGTCGAGCGGGACCGGCCGACCATGAGGACCGGCTCGTCGTCCAAGGTCGTCGAGCAGTTCACGCAGCAACTGGTGGCGCTCGCGTTCGAAGCGCCCGGGGCTGCGGATCCGTTGCACGAGAGCGCTCAGGCGGCCATCTCGATTCTGGGGGGCGGGAATTCACGGTTCTATTGGAACATCGTGCAGGCGGGCATCAGCCCCCACGCCGGTGCGTTTCGTTTCGACATGGAAGATTGCGGACTGACGATTATCTCCGGTCAGAGCGAGCCGGATCGTATTGAGGAGCTCATGGCGGCGATTCGGCGCGAGTCGGCGGACATCTGCCGGAGCAAGGTGACCCCCGAGGAGGTTCAGCGGGTCAAGAACAAACGTCGTACGTATTTGGCTGTGGAGGGTGAATCGCCATATCACCGGTTGAGTCAAATCATGGACGATGTGGACTATCGCGGAACGCCCCGAACATTGGACGAGCGGCTCGCTGCGGTGGATGCGGTCACGCAGGAATCCATCGCCGAGTTCTTCGAACGGTATCCCATAGATAGCGGGGGTTATTGTATCAGCGTTGGCCCGGGCAACGGATCGGGTGGTTCCGATGGCGCTTGATGCCGCCACATTGATTACGGCTCTGCCAATCGTCGTGGGCGGCTGCGGCGGGTGCTCCGGTCGGTTCTTTCTTTTCGGTTGATAACGACAGTTCGCGATCCATGACAGCGACCAAACAGGTTCAGATCATCACCGTTTACACCGCAGGGCAATCTGCCGGCTCGCGACGTCGGCTGCGCGTGCTGGCGGTGCTCAGCTTGTTGGTCGCGTCGGTCTGGTTGGTTGAAGCGATCTACCCCAAGAAGGTGTTCGACCGCTGGAACACCGTGGAGCGATGGGCCAAAGGCAAGCTCATGCTGGCAGCGCTGAGCGAATCCACCAACACCATGGCCGGCGCGCAGCAGGATCCGTGGGTGGCGCTCGGTCTGCGGCCGCCCAAGTCCGCCGGAAGCCGACCGACGACCGAGCAGCAAGCGGCGATCGTCAAGCAGACCAATACGCGAATCGGTGTTCTGACGGTTGATTTCTACATTTGGAAGGCCATCTCGGGCTTGGCGGGTGGCTGGTTAGCGCTGGCAGCCCTGTTTGGGATTGCGGGTCGGCACGTGTCACTCCGCATGCACCGTCAGGCTGCTGTGCTGATGATCCTTGCAACGGCGGCCACCATTGGGGCGATCGAGGTTGCGAATCGCTGGGGCGGCATGCCCGCGGGCGCGGACTTCAAGCTGTACGCCAAGATCGCGGCCGTCCAGTCTGCCTACGCTTGGTTCGTGCTGATCGCACTCCCGTTCGCGCGCTGACGTGGCGGGAGTCCGCCAACGAACAGCCAACCAGATTCCTGCGTCAATGTGGCTCGGTCATGCGTCGCGGGTCGAGCGTTTCGTTCAACTCCGCCTCGTTGAGCACGCCCTTCGCGGTGGCGATTTCACGCACGGTTTTGCCTTCTCGAAACGCTTCCTTGGCGATGGCGGCTGCTTGGTCGTAGCCGATCTTGGGCGCCAAGCTGGTGCACATGGCCAGCGATTGTTCGACCAACGATCCGCACCGCGCTTCGTCGGCTTCGATCCCGTCGACGCATCGCTCGGCGAACACCTTGATGCCGTTGGTGAGCAGCCGGATGGATTCCAACAGGTTGTAGGCCATCACGGGCATGCCGACGTTGAGCTCGAAAAAGCTCTCGCGGGAGGCCATGACGATCGAAAGATCGTTGCCCAAGACCTGGGCTGCGACCTGAACGAGCATTTCACTCATGACGGGATTGACCTTCCCCGGCATGATGCTCGAGCCCGGCTGCGTTTCGGGGATTCGGATCTCGCCGAATCCGCACCGTGGTCCGGAGCCCATCAGACGGATGTCGCAGGCGATTTTGGTCAGGCTGATGGCGATGGTTCGCAGTTGACCGCTCGCTTCGCAGACCCCGTCCTTGGCAGCCTGTCCTTCGAAGTGGTTCTTGGCTTCGACGAATTCCAACCCGGTCGCGTTTGACAACGCCTTCGCCATTCTGCGGCCGAATTCCGGGTGGGTGTTGATTCCAGTGCCGACGGCTGTCCCGCCGATGGGGAGTTCGCGCAGGGCGCGCACGGCCTTGGTGGCGCGCATGACGCTCATTTCCATTTGGGCGGCGAATCCGGAAAACGCCTGGCCTAGGCGGATCGGCGTTGCGTCTTGAAGGTGGGTGCGTCCGATTTTGACGATGGCGTCGAAGGCTTCTGCCTTGGCGGCCAGCGATGATTTCAATTTCTCGATCGCGGGGACGAGTTCTTCGGCGACGGCTGTGGCGGCTGCTACGTGGATCGCGGTTGGGATGACGTCGTTGGACGATTGTCCCAGGTTCACGTGGTCGTTGGGATGGACCGGGTCTCGCGAACCGATGGTCCCGCCGGCAAGTTCGATGGCGCGGTTGCTGATGACCTCGTTGGCGTTCATGTTGGTGCTCGTGCCCGATCCGGTCTGAAATACATCGAGGACGAAGTGGTCGCCGAGTTTGTCGTCGACGACTTCGGCGGCGGCTTGATCGATCAACGCTGCGAGACGTTCGTCGAGTCGTCCGAGGTCGCGATTGACGCTCGCGGCGCATCGCTTGATTTGCCCGAGGGCCTTGACCATGGGGCGACCGAACCGGTATCCGCTGATCGGAAAGTTTTCGACGGCCCGCTGCGTTTGTGCGCCCCAATACGCCCCCGCAGGAACCGTCATCTCGCCCATGCTGTCCTTCTCGATTCGTGTTTCCGATGCCATGTTCGTGTTCCTCCGTAGTTGCTGGTGTTGCCGGCCGAACGACTTTTTGCGGGGCCTGCGATGTTGGACACTTTTATACCACTCGATCGTCATTTGCACGCTACAATGCCCCGCGCATAATCGGCGGCGCCGCATTGCGTGGAGTGACGTTGCATGCCCATGGATATGATCGTCGTCGAAGATCTCGTCAAAATCTTTCCCGCGCCGGATGGAGCCGACAAACTCGCCGTCGATCACCTGTCATTTTGCGTTCCTCGCGGAAACATTTTCGGTCTGCTTGGTCCCAACGGAGCGGGCAAGACCACGACGCTGCGAATGATCTGCGGATTGATGTCGCCCAGCAGTGGTTCGGCGGTGGTGGCGGGGCATGACGTCTCGGTTGATCCCATCGAAGTGAAGCGGTCCATTGGGTTTCTCACCGCCAATACGGGGCTTTATCAGCGCCTGTCACCCCGTGATATCTTGCGCTACTTCGGCGAGTTGCACGGTTTTGACCGTCAGCGTGCCGATGAGCGTGCGAACGAACTCATCCGGTGGCTTGGGATCGATGGTTTCGCCGATCAGCGGTGCGGCAGCCTTTCAACGGGGCAGAAGCAGCGGACCAACATCGGCCGGGCGCTCGTGGCTGACCCGCCGGTGTTGATTATGGACGAGCCCACCTTGGGGCTGGACGTGTTGAGCAATCGCATCATCCTCGACTTCATTCGACGCGAGCGCGAGGCTGGCAAGACGATCGTTCTTAGTACGCATTATCTCGACGAGGCCGAAGACATGTGTGACACGATCGGGCTGTTGCACGGTGGGCGTATGATTGCGTGCGGCAGGATCGGGGAATTGCGATCGCTTGCGGGGACCGAGCGTCTTAGCAACATTTTCCTACGTCTGATCAACGAGGACGCGAGCAGCGGAATCGTGTTCGGATGAACCTTCGACGAGCCAAGACCGTTTACGTCAAGGAACTGACCGACATTCTGCGCGATCATCGCACGCTGGTGGCGATGGTTCTGGTGCCGATCGTTTTGTATCCGCTCATCATGCTGGGCGGCGTGCAGGCGGTGAGCGGACAGACGACGGATCTGGCCAACGAGAAGATCACGCTGGGGTTCTCCCTGAGCGCCGACTGGGACGTGCTCGTGAAGCTTCTCTCACGAGAGCGACGAATCCTCGAGCGGGAGCGTGCGCAGGCTGTCGCGGACGGTGCTACCGAGGACGAACTGGCCAGCTTGCCCACGCCGCTGGCGGATCAACTCGCCGATCCCAAGGCTACTTCACAACTCGACGATGCTGTTCGACAGCACACGGTCAATTGCGGTGTAGTGGTTCAGGATGAAGGCTGGACGAAGCGCGGTGCGAACCCAGCAGACCCGGTGGTGTTGACGATCAAGTTTCAGCCGGAGGACATTCGTAGCGAATACGCAGCTGATCGGCTGCAGGAAGCGCTCCAAAGGGTGGCTGACGACAGAACGCGGCGGCGGCTTGAGAGCCTTGGCATTGACCACCGCATCACGCAAACGGTGGTGATTGCCAACCAGAAGATGAGCACTTCGGGGTCGATTCTGGGGCTGATCTTGCCGCTCGTTCTGGTCCTGATGACGATCACCGGCGCGATCTACCCGGCCATCGATCTGACGGCGGGCGAGCGCGAGCGCGGGACGTTGGAATCGTTGATGGCCAGCCCGGTCCCGACCATTGATCTGATCGTGGGGAAATTCCTGGTGGTCACGACGATCGCCATCGCCGGGGCGGGATTGAATCTCGCCAGTGTGACCGCCACCATCTATTTTGGCGGCATTGATCAGATTCTCGACACAGGTCCGTCCGCGTCGGGGTCGGGGTTTCCGCTGCGTGTCTTGCCGGTCATTTTGTTGAGCCTGGTACCGTTCGCGGTGTTCATGTCGGCGATCATGATTGCGGTGTGCAGTTGCGCTCGCACGTTCAAGGAAGCGCAGAACTACGTGACGCCGCTCATCATCGCGGTGGTCGTCGCCGGCGGGGTGGCTGCGTTGCCGGGGGCGAGGTTGACCGGTGTGATGGTCGTTACGCCGGTGGCCAACATGGTGTTGCTGACGAGGGAACTGCTTAGCGGTGTCACCGTTGCGCCGGCAACGTTTGTGTGGGTGATACTCTCGACGTCACTGTATGCGGCGACCGCGGTCATCGTTGCTGCTCAGGTGTTTGGGCGCGAGTCGGTGGTCTTTGCCGATTCGATATCGCTGCGTGCGTTGCTCAGCAGGAGGATGATCTCGCGAACGCGATTTCCATCTCTGACGGTGGTCGGTTTGTACACCGCGCTGCTTTTCCCGGTGTGGTTTCACGTGCAGGGATTATTGCAACGCGCCAGCGACGGAGACACGCGGGAGTTGTTCGCCGGGACCGCGGTGTTGATGCCGATCTTTTTCGTCGGCCTTCCGTTGTTGCTCCTCATATGGCGAAAGGCTGACACCCGCGCGTCGCTAAGTCTCTCCATGCCCAGGCCGGCCATGCTCGTCATCGGTCTGATTGTCGGTCTGACCGCTTGGATTCCAACGCACGAGGTTTTCGTGTTTCAAGATCGCTATCTTGGATCGCCGCCGGCGATCGAGGAGATGAACAAGTCGATGCTTGCTGCGGTTCAGGCTATGCCGTTGCCGCTCGTCTTTCTCGTGCTGGCGATCATCCCGGGGATCTGCGAGGAACTGTTCTTCCGCGGTTTTTTGCTCAACGGCTTGCGGGCATCGGTCCGAAGCGTCGGCGCTGTTGTACTGAGCGGCGTGATCTTTGCTGTGTTTCACTTCTTCATTTTTAAGTTCGTTGCGACGGCGATGTTGGGGATCGTCTTGGCATGGCTTTGTTGGCGGTCGAGGTCGATTTGGCCGTCGGTGTTGGCGCACGCCGTGCACAACGGCTTGTTGGTGTTCGCCGCGGTTGCCCCTGAAGCGTGGACCGACTGGGGACTTTCGGCGGATGACTCGTGGCAGCATCTGCCTACCGGTGTGCTTGTCGGTGGGCTTGCACTGTTCGGCGCTGGGATCGTCGGGATCGCATTCTATCCGATGCGTGCAACCCAAGACGACGCGCCGTTACAAGCAGCCGTACCGGTTCCATAGACCATTGCCGGACTACGATGACATCAGTTCGGTCATGGCGGCTGAGAAGATTCCGTAGAGGTGGTCGTCGAACAACACCCATCGAACGGACTGGGGCAGTGTTTGATTCGCGAGCGTCTCGGAGACGGTTGCCAGTGAGATTCGAGCGGCTGATTCGTGGGGGAATCCGTAAACACCGCAACTGATGGCTGAAAACACCACCGTTTCGCATTGGTGCTGTGATGCCAGTGCGAGGGCCGCTCGATAGCAGTCAGCCAACTGATCCGCTTCGCCCTGGCGACCGTCGCGGTAGATCGGGCCGACTGCGTGGATGATGTACTTGGCCGGCAGGTTGAATCCCGGCGTGATCTTGGCGGAGCCGGTTGGGCAGCCGCCGAGGCGATTGCAAGCTTGTGTCAATTCCGGCCCTGCCGCGCGATGGATCGCCCCGTCCACACCACCGCCGCCGGCGAGCGCAGCGTTGGCAGCGTTGACGATCGCATCGACCTGCTGCGTTGTGATGTCTCCGCGAACAAGCGTGATTCGTGACCAAACGTTATCGCGGATGTCCTTGGTCATCATGTGGTCTCCCCTTCGGGATGCGGCTGCGATTTGCTGGCATCGGCGACCGATCGCCAGAGTGATTTCCAATCGCCGGGCGGCAGCGCTCGGAGTAGGCGTACAGCGTCGGTCTGACGAAATATGCCTCGTTTCGCGGTGAATGCGTACAACGCTCGCAGCGTGGCGATCAATTGACGATGCGGGTCGGGTCGTGCCAATCGGATGCAGGCTGGGTTGTCGATGATGACGTCATCCGATCCTTCGACCACGCCGAAGGTGTCGTCCGACATCGCTGTGATGTACGCCCCGCGCTGAGACATTTTGGACAGCGTTCGCGCAAGCGACCGCAACACCGCTCGACGCGATGGGTCACGCTTGCTCAGATCATCACACGCGTCGACCAGGGATAGCGTTGGCGGACACTTCGCCTGCCACACTCGCGCGGTGGTTTTCCCCGAAAACGATCCGCGCTCGATCAACGCAACGGGCCAACGACACGACAGATCGCGATGTCGCAGTCGATGTCCGGTGACGAAAATACGCCGGGACGACGAACTGATCGGTCCGGGCGAGGTTCCTTCGAGATCGTCACGGTCAGACCTGGCGCTTGCCAGCAACCGCCGCCATTGGTCGACACTTCGATCAGGTACACCCGGCGGGGGGGCGAGATCGCGTCGACGAAAGCGCAACGTCGCGATGACGCGAGACCCATCTTCCAATTTCAGGCGGGCGAAGTATCGGTTCGTTCCGGAGAGAATCCGGCGATCGCGCTTGGCCCACAGTGTTTGCAACTGCTTGGACGATTCGTTCATGATTCGGGGCAACAGCCGTCGAGCCATCGCCGCGGATTCATGCTTGTCGCCGTCGCACCGGTTCAAACAGTAGGCCTGAAGGAATCGCCAGCGCTGTGACCTCGACGCCCGCGTCTGAAACCACTGGTGCAGTTGCGCGATGCTGTGAACGACCGCCCGAGCGTTGGTGCTTCGCGCGATGCGGGACCGCTGCATGTCGAGGTAGATCGCGTTGCGAGCTCCTTCGTTGCCCGTGGATACGAGCACGTTTCCGGGATGGTCGTCGCCATGGAAGAACCCTCCGCGGTGGGCTTGGGCGAGTAGTTGCGCGACGCTGACTGTCAGGGCGTCCAGACCTCGCTTGCGCTCGGCAGCACTGGGCACATTGATCGCTGCGGACCATGTTTCATCGAGGGTGTGGGCGTTGTCGAGCGATTTGGTGACCACAAACTCGTCGCGCGCGGTTCTGCCGAATGCGACGTACTCCACCGTGGGCACGCTGCGGGCCTTGGCCAAGGCGGCAGACCGCCACTCTCGCCTGCCCGGCGAGATGCCCAACAGTTTGCGAACGCGCCCGACGAGCGTCCGAGCGCGCGATCGTTTGACGAAGAGCGATCGCCCTGCCATCTCGATTCGCCAGACGGTTCGGTTCGCGTTCGATTTAATCAACGTCGCTCGATCGTCGTTCTCAAGGTCCGACCATTTCGGGGCGTGGGTTCCGAGGATGTCGTCTTGCCAGCCGGGCAGAATCGTCCAGCGCACGCCGCGGTGGTTCGCGCGATGGCGAGTCACGCCGTTCCCCGCACTCGCATCTGTCGACGAGCCGGTCTGACTCACCGATTCCATTGAATCACCTGGTCGACGGGTTTCTTACGCAAATCGGGTACGGTGCAATCGTCCGACGGGTAGCCGACCGGGATGAGCAGGAACGGTTTTTCGTTCTCGCTACGACCCAAGATGTTGCGAAGGAATCGCATCGGACTCGGCGTGTGGGTCAGCGTTGCAAGCCCGACGCGATGACACGCGATCAAGAACAGGCCGGCTGCCAATCCTGCGGATTCGATCGGGTAGTAGCTCTTCACTTTGGTCCCGTCGTGGATCTCCCAATCGACGCGAAAGATCACGACAATCCACGGCGCGATTTCGAGGAACGGTTTGTGCTCGTCCGTGCCGATCGGCTCGAGCGCTTCGAGCCATTCGGGCGGCATGCGTCGGTGATAGTTCTCGTGCTCCTCCGCCTCCGCCGCGATGCGAATCTCGCGTTTGATGGCGGGGTCGTCGACGGCGACGAACATCCACGGCTGACGGTTCGCACCACTGGGCGCGGTGTTGGCGACCGCGATCAGACGTTGCATCAAATCTCGGGAGACAGGGCGGTCGCTGAAGAACCGGCAGCTTCGACGCGACCGAAATTCTGCGAGCAACTCGTCAGCCCGAGCGCACATTTGCTCTTCGGTGAGATTGGGAAGCGAATACGGAATCATGTTCACAGGCACGAGTCACCTCCCCGACGACAGATCAATCCAATACCGCACCACGTGCCACTGCTGTCGAGCAGTGCGAACAATGGTCTTGGTGGCGTTCGTACACTGCTCGAGAGCAGTGGCACACCGCGCCGATCACACGCGTCGCCATCCACGATCGCGCGGTACCATTCTAACTCACCTCGCCCCTCACTTGCCAGCAGCGCCAAACCGGGCATGATCGGCGGGAGATGAATGCTGTTGAGACTCTATTGCGATTCCCGTTTCGGCCTCGGACCGTTGCGGCGGCGCACGTGGAAACGTCGCTGGTACGCGTCTATCTCGTTCACTGTTTGGGACTCATCCCCGTGGCGGGTGCTGTGCTTGCTCTTGATTGGTTGATGACGCAAATCGTCACACTTCGTGGGGCGACTCTGTGGCAGGAGTTGCAAACCGACCCGGACACTGCGTTTGCCTGCGTCATCGTGCTCTTGTGCGGCGAGGCGTGTTTCGTGCTGGTCGCAACGCTGATGACATGTTGGGCAGGCGACGACGGAGCACCGCAGGAATCGTGGCGACATGCCCTGCGGATGAGCTGGCTGTACGTCGCCCATCTTCCGTGGATCATTGTGACGTGCGGCGTGGTCGCTGTCGTGATAGGTGCCAATAGCGGTTCGGGGTTGAGTAGCGCATTCGCGTTTGCGATGGCGTTAGCGGTTTTGGCGAGCACCATCGTCGCGTCCATCGTGTCCTACCTTCGCGCCTTGACCTTGCCGAGAGAACACCCTCCGTCACAACGACACCCGATGTGCGAATGGTGCGGCTACGTCCTCGCCCATCTTGATCCCGACGGCGCGTGTCCCGAGTGCGGTAGCCCCATCTGCTTGTCGCTTCAACTCAGCCCGAGGCTGCCCATCGCGCGGACGTGGGGGCTGATCGAAAGCCCGTGGGCGGCGTGGTTTCGTTCAGAGCCTTTCTTTCGATCGATCGAGGCGCACTCACGGTCGCGTCGCACCATCTGGCTGTTCGCGCTCAGCATCGCGCTGGCCGGCATTGCCACATGGTTGACACTTGTGTGCACGCTTCTGATCATCAATTCACCGTCCCGCCCCGATCAGGCCTGGGGGATATTTCTGATTGCTTTACCCGCCTTCGGCGGTTTCGGAAGCTTTTGCGCGTTCATGTTCGCGTCGGCGACGGCGTCGGTCGTTGGCCTGTTCGCATCGAAACACACTGGTCAAAACCGCTTCGTCGCGGCCTTTAACGTCGTCGCGCCGCTCGCGATCATCTTCACATTTTGGGCCGCCACGAACGCGGCTGCCTTCGTTATCGGGACGAGTACGTGGCCGCCGATTCCGCACGGCGCGACGATCTGGTTCACCACCAACGTCGTCGTAGCGATCCTGTTCTTTCGAGCCGTATTACGCCGTTTGAAGTATCTGCGGTACGCGAATCGATAGCACGCCGCGAGTCGTGTAGGCTCGACCGGGGCTGCCGACGAGCCTAGAATGCTTCGTCCGCCGACCAATCGGTTATCGGCCCGGGGGAGTCTCGGTCACGGTGGGTGGACCGATCATTGCGGATCGGGGTGTTCGGCGAATCAAAGCGTCGCTCGTTGCGATCCGATCTGGAGAGTATGATGCAGTGGCCTAGCTTCAGACGATACGACACGCAAGCACGTTATGCGGTCATCGCGTCGATCGCGGCTGTGGTTCCGTTGATGCTCGCGATCGTCAGCACGGCGACCCGGTACGATCCCGAGTTGCGGGCGATTCAATATGGCAAGGCCGGCCTGTTCAAGCCGGCGTTCCTGGCGAGCATTGCTGCCGCCGGGCTGCTCGCCGCGGTTGGGGCTGCGCTGGGTTTCAACAGCGCTGGCCAACGACGCAACACCGAGCAGCGAAAGTCGTGGACCGGGTTCTTCGTGGGGATGGCGATCCTTTCGATCTCGATCATCGTCTTCGCTGCGTTCATATTCCTCCGCCTGCCCATCGACGCCGGTACACTCGCCGGCGTGATCATCCTATAATCACTTCCATTGCACGCCGCGTTGATGCGTCAGCGTTTCGGACGTTTTCGCCGGCGACGAGCGTGGTTACCGTCGTTCGCCATGAATAGGATGGATACTCGATGCAACAGCGTCATTGTCTTGGCATTCTTCGGCAGGTGCTCTCGCTGCCGACCGCGCCTTTCGTTGAGCAGCACGTTGTCGCGTTCATTCAGGGATTTGTGGCGAAGCGACCCGCGTTGTCGCTCAAGCAGGACGCCGTCGGGAATCTGCTCGTACGCTATCGACACGGTCGCGTCCGCGTGAAGCGGCCGATCTGTCTCAGCGCCCACATGGACCATCCGGGATTCGCAGCCGACTGTATGACCGCCCCGGACCGCGTTCGGGCGACATGGCGGGGCGGCGTGTTTCCCGAATACGTCAAGAACGCGCGGGTACGCTTTTATTCCGACGGTCGATGGGTTCGGGGGAAAGTGACAGACATTGTCACTGTCAAACGGGGAACGCGCACCGTCGTCGAGACGGCTGTGATCAAGGTCGGCGCGTCGGTCGACCCGGGCAGCCCGGGGATGTGGGACTTTCCTGACCCCGTGATTCGAGGCGGTCGGGTTCATGCGCGAGCGTGCGACGATCTTGCCGGTGTGGCTGCCATGCTGGCGAGCCTCGACGATCTTACCCGGCGGCGAGCTGATGGCGACGCGTACTTTCTGTTCACGCGTGCCGAGGAGGTTGGCTTTGTCGGGGCGATGGCTGCGTGCAAGCTCGAGACCATTCCCAAACGATGCGTGGTGGTCGCGGTAGAGAATTCTTCGGAACGTTCCAATGCCCGCATGGGCGACGGGCCCATCCTCCGCGTGGGCGATCGGGCGACGACATTCACGTCGTCGGCGACGTCGTTTTGCGAATGGGTGGCCAAGGATCTCGCCGCCCGGAAGAAGACGTTCATCTATCAGCGACGGCTTATGGACGGCGGGATGTGCGAGTCGTCTGCTTTTTGCGAACTGGGCTACGAGGCAACGGGGGTTTGCATCGCGTTGGGTCATTACCACAACATGAACACCAAGACTAAGAAGCTGGCCCCAGAACACGTCAACCTTCAAGATGTTGTCAATCTTGCTTTGTGGTTTTCCGCGTTGGTCACAACGAAGCGGCGATACACCGGCCGCGATCAGGACCTGCTCGTTCGACTCAAGCGCTTGCAGAAGGAGTACAACCCGACCCTCAGACGTACTGCAAAGCAGGTTTGTCCCGCACGCTGATTGCTGTTGATGCTGCGGAATTCCGTGGCAGTGCTGGTGTAGCGTCTCGCCATTGGCAGAAGCCGCGCCACACCCGTCAGGAAGCGTTTTCTTGCGACACTGTTGGTGCCGGGCGTCTGAGATCGTACTTCAGGCTTTACGGGTCACGCGATCGCTGATCGCCGCTTCAGGACTGTGGTCGCTACGATGAGGATGAATGCGGCGGTGACTGCGAATGCCAGGAACGTGCTCGTTGGCACGACGCGGGGACGGACGCTGAACTGGAACACGGCGTCTCCGCCCGGGGCGCCGTCTCCCGATGGCAGCGCGGTGGGATCGTTGGGGTCCGAGATTTCGCCGTCCAGAGCGAAGCCGCTGCTCGACGAAACGATCGTGTCTCGCACGCTTACGGTGTAGGTGTCGGGCGGAAGGGGCTGAGGGAATGTTAGAAGGATTTTGTTCACGCCGGTGAGCGCCCCTGTTGTAAACGCTTGAACGCCGGTCTGGGCGCCGACAACATCGAAATCCGTCAGCGACGCATCAACAAAGGCGCCAAAGCCGATCGAAACGTCGGCGACGGTATCCTCTCGTTTCTCCTCGCCTGGATCCGGAGTGGTCGATACGACGGTGGGCGGTCCGCCGACGAAGGACACCTCGGTAGCGCCGGTGCGCAGAATCCACTCGTCGGGATCGAACTGTAAGGCAGTCACAGGCCCGCTGACCGGTATGGTGAAGTATTGTGTCCGTTGGTTATTGGAAACGGTGACCGTCTCATTGCCGCCGCCGGTGGTTGCGACCAGACGTACGGGCATCTCGAATACCTGGGGATTGGGCGTACCCTGTGTCTGTTCGATTCGGACAACCAGGTAATCCTGCCCGGCGCTGTTGTACGTTGTCCATCCGTATTCGTATTCCGGCGCGCCGCCGAGGTATACCCACTGGTTGAAGAAGGCCGTCAGATCGAGGCCGGAGGTGCTGGATGCGATGGCCTTAAAGTCCTCGGTGGTGGCTGACGAGAAAGCGTACGCAGCGCGGTAGTCGGCAAGAATGTTGAAGAACGTCGAGTCGCCGACAACGCCGCGCAGCATGTGGACGACCCAACTGCCTTTGTTGTACGTGGAGTTGCCGCTGAAGATTCGGCTGACGCTGTTGGTTGCTTCGGGTGGGATGTAGACCGTCTCGAAAGCATTCCACGGCTTGTCGCCTTGCATGCAGGAAAAGTATGCCGCGGAGTCGATCGAACCGGTCTTGCGCTCTTGCCAGAGGCAAACGGAGTAGGTGGCGAATCCTTCATTGAGCCAGATGTCGCTCCATGTCTTGCAGGTGATCATGTCGCCCCACCACTGGTGACCTAATTCGTGGGCGGTCAAGCCTTCGCTGAAACCGCCCTGGCCGGTCATCGTCTGGTGCTCCATTCCGCCGCCGAACGGGAAGTTGTAAATACCGTATTTCTCATTGATGAAGGGATATTCGCCGAATACACCGGCGAAGACGCCCAGCATATCCACGCTTTTCTCCCAGAGCGCGCGATTCGTGGGGCTGTCCAGACCGGAATAAATGTAGAATTCGACCGGCATTGTTCCGCCGGAGTAGACGTAGTCGCGCGTCCATGTGTTGTAGTCGGTGGCTGCGAAGCTTACCAGGTATGTCGTGATCGGATAGTTGGAGGACCAGTTGTATCGGTTCCGCCCGCTGCCGAGCGAGTCGACGCTGACCAGCAGGCCGTTGCTGGGCACTTCGTAGTTGCTGGGTGCGATGACAGAGATGTCGAGGGTGAATTTGTCGGAGTTGTCGCCTGGCACGCCGACGTCGCCATCCTTGATTGGCCACCAGGTGTACGCGTAGTACGGTTCGCTCAGGGTTCCGACGACGGTGCTACCGAACTGGCTGCGCACTTCGATCGATCCGAAGCCGACCGATGCGGTCGTTCCGGTGTACGCGATGGTGAGCGTGAAGACCTCGTTCAAACCCGGGGCGGGGCTGAGATGGGCTACTCGCGTCGTCGTGCCGACGGTGTCGACTGTGACGGGCGTCGTGCCGTTAAGCAGAGCGCTGGTGATCGTGAATTGTGAGCGAAGACGAAACGTAAATTCGGTCAAGGCAGCGACCTTGCTCTGTATCTGCATCTCGTTGCTGCCGGTGATGACGCAGCGGTTGTTGGTTGAATCGAGGTTGCTGATTTCGATGTCCAGATTGCA
>CAYQFV010000085.1:0-17269 GCA_964416845.1 uncultured Phycisphaeraceae bacterium
GCGTGAACCATCCGTCCCCCACCCTTCGCCTACGGCGAAGAATGGGGCACCCGCCAAAACGCGGTCGTTGCGGCGGTGTTGTGGTGGGGTCTCATGCATGGGCGTTTCCCCAGGCGAACGGACCCTTCTTGGGCAGGCGGCGGTCCAGGTCGGGTTGGGGTGTGGGTGGACTTAGGCCTGCCAAGTGACTGTGCGTGTCGTAGGCGTTCATTACGCGATCGCAGATGCCTTTTTCGTCGAAGTCTCGCCGCGCGCGATTGAAGCCGGCAGCCCCCATGCGTCGGCGTGCGTCGCCGTCGTCCAGGAGTGATCGGATGGCGCTCGCAAGTCCGGTCGCGTCGCGTGGGGGTATGAGTAGGCCGTTAACACCGTGGGTGACTACTTCGCGACATCCGCGAACGTCGGTGGTGATGATTGGGAGTCTCATGGCGGCGGCTTCGATGGTTGACCGTGGGAATCCTTCTCGCCAGCTTGGCAGGACGAACACGTCCATGCAGGCCATCAGTTCTTCGACGTCGTTTCGGGCGGACAGATGCGTGACGCGGTCGGCGATGCCGCATTCGGTGATCGCGCGTGGGTCGATTCGACCGGCGCGGCTGCGTTCTTGCGGGCCGACGATGAGGACGTGGAAATCGTTGCGTTCGGCGGACAGCTTGCGGACCGCATCGAACAGCTCGAGGTAACCCTTGTCGACGACGAGCCTGCCTAGCATGCCGATGATGAGCTTGTCGTTTGCGATGTTGAGATCAGCCCGTTTTCGATGGCGAAACGCGTCGTCGAATCGGTCGGGGTTGAATCGATCGAGGTCGACACCGTTGCCGAGAAAGCGAATGCGCGACGGTTTGCAGATGCCAAGTTGAATGGCGGTGGCGATGTCCTCACGGTTTTGGCTGAGGGTCAGGTTGGCGCAGCGTCCGCCGATCCAGGCGAGGGCGATGTAGAACCACCGCGAGAATCGTTTCATGTCGTCGTGGAAGTAGAAGCCGTGCAGCGTGTTGATGACGAGCGGGACGCGGGCGAGTTTGGCGGCGAGTTGGCCTAGGAGGGCGGCTTTGGGGGTGTGGGTGTGGACGATGCTGATTCGTTCGCGGCGCATGTACGTGTAGAGTTTGCAGAGGGCTTTGAGGTCCGACCAGGGGCTGATGGCGCGGCGGATATCCACGTTGAAACATGGGATGCCATGGTCGCGTAGCCATTGGCTGTTGGGTCCTTGGGAGCAGGCAGCCCGCACGTCGTAGCCTTGGATACGCAGAGCGCGCAGTTGCGCCCAGAGCAGCACCACGAGCGTCGAATCGATCGACGTGATCTGGAGAACCCTCGCGTCCGGGTTTGGGCTTCGGGCGGTTGGCTTGTTGGTTGTCGGCGGAGCGGTCAATGGCTGAGCTTTCTTCGCGTCGGTTCAACTTCGTTGGGCGTCGAATTCATCGTACAGGTCTTCCAGCCGGTCACAGTATCGCGCGACGCTGAACTGATCCACGATGCGTTGTCTGGCTGCGTTGCGGAGCGTCTGCAAGTCGGTGTATCGCTCGCGCACGTCGATGATCTTGTCTGCCAGTTGTTCGGGATGCACGCCCATCGGCGGGCGGAGGCTATCGATGGTGGCATCGTACACCGACGTGGGAAGCGCTTGGCCTGTCGGGAGGTTGGCAAGAAGGTCGGGCGGCGGCAGTTCCGTGCAGGGAAGGAGGAACCCATTTTGGCCCTCCTGGATGATCTCGGAAGGTCCGCCCACGGCGGCGGCGATGGTGACCATGCGATCGAACATCGCCTCTGCGAGCGTCATGCCGAACGTTTCATTGTATGACGTACAGAGGTAAACGTGGGCTTTCTGATGGTACGTGCGAGGTTGCGGTTGGAACCCTTCGAAGCTGACTGCGTGATCGATGCCGGCGTTTCGGGAATGGTCTTCGAGCTGGGCTCGTATCGGTCCGTCGCCGACGATGACGAGGCGCACGTCTTGGTGTCCGCGGTCGTGGAGAATCTTCATCGCGTCGATTTGCGTCGCAAGCGATTTAACGGGCACGACGCGGCAGACGGTCAGCAGAACGAACGGCGAGTCGGGCAGTGGCGACGGGGGGTTGGTGTGGTCGAGGTCACCAAGCGTGACGCCGTTGTAAATGACACGGCGGTCGCAGTTGATGCGCAGGAATCCCTCCCAGACTGCCTGGGTTGACTTCGAGTTGAAGACGAAGGCGGCTGTTCTCGGGGCGAGCCATCGTTCGATGGTGCGAGCTTTTCGGGTTAGTCCGCCCACGCCGCCACAGTGGACAATGATCGGTGTGGACGATCGACGGGAGCGAAGCAGACGCGTCCAAAGCGCAGCCGTGGGGTTGTAGGCTTGGATGATGTCCGGCTGGATTTGCGCAATGGTCCTACGCAGCGATCGGCAGAAGGCGAGGCTGTAACGCGACGGACGGTTGAGGACGTGGCATTCGATTCCAGCGTCGCGAAGTGTGCCGATGCGGGTGGATTCGAGCTGCCCACCTCGAAAGGCGCAGAGAACGTGGCGGTGGCGGCTGCCGGTTCGCGCGAAGTGCGCGAACATGTCGAGCACGCACGTTTCGACCCCGCCGACCCCCAGTGAAGCGATGCAATGCAGAACCTTGCTCACGATCGGTCTCCGTCTTGGGGCGATCGTTTAGGCCAAACCGCGCGGAGATCATCGGTCGAGAATCCGCCCGCAAGCCAGAGCATGCACCAACCGGCGATGACGAGCAATGCGGACAACCACAGGCTTCGCTCGTCGAATGACCACGCAGCGCCCGCCGATGCGACGACGATCGCTTGGCCAATCAGGTAGGTTCTGGGCGGTAGGAGTCGATGCGTCTCGCCGACGTTGGCGGTGGCGACGACGAGGACCACGGTGGCTGCCACGTTGCCCGCCCCCTTGGCGGCGATGAGGGCGTAGATGCCCATGGACGGAATCAGCATGAACGCGATCGCGACTTGTACGATGTTTTGGATCAGCTTGCTAATGAAGACGACGGAGATGCGTTCGTAGGCCATCAGGGTCATACCGTTGACCGCTCGCAAGGAATCGATGTTCATGATGACGACCATCGCGATCAGCCAGCCGTGGTTGGTAGCACAGTTCGGACCAAAGAGCGCCGCGATCGGCTGGGACCCAAACACAATGGCGACCGAGATGAAGGTGTAGAATGCGGTGGTCAGGCGGCTGATACGCCGATAGGCAGACGCGAGGGCTGGCTCGGCGTTGCTGCCGATGAGTTTCGAGAACGTGGTCAGCAGCACGTGGCTGATCTGCTGCGACGCGAGAGGGATTATCCTGGCGACTTGGAACAGTGCGAAGTAGACGCTCAGTTTCGCCACGTCCCAGTGATGGGCTACGAAGTACTGGTCGAACGCGCCGTAGAGGAAGACCATGACCGCGTCGAGATAGGCGAAGCTGCTGAAGCGCAACGTGCCGCGTGGAAACTTCGGCGGTAGCGCTGGCTTGGCGGTTCGCAGCAGGAGGATGACCGAGAGCGTGACGTTGACGACCGATGCAGCTGCCACCGTGCCCGCCAGCCACAAGAGCGGGTTGTCGGTCATGGCGGACGAGTGAGTGAACAGCATCGCGCCGGAAACAACGGTGACCATGACGAGTTGGGTGCGTTGGAGGAGCGATGCCCAAACGAACGACATGCCACCCATGACGATCGAGTTGACCAGCATCGATATCAAAACGAACGGAATGAGTGCTCGAAGGATTCGCCGCTCGCGGGGTGCGATGGTCTCGCCCAGCAGCAGATTGAACACCTCCGGCCACACGAGGCTGATGAAGATCGCGAGGGTTGCGGTCGCACCGATGACGAGGAGGTAGCCGCCGATGAAACGGGATCGGTCGCGCTGGTCTTTGATTTTCGGCAGAAACGTGGGCATGACAGCTTTGCCGCCCGGTAGGAAGAAGGCGTAGACCGCTTGGATGAACAGCAGCATGAGCGCGAAACTGCCGCGAACGAGTTCGCCGTTTTCGCCGAGGAAGTAGTTGCGAACGTAGGGGATGGGAAAGGCCATCCCTGCAATGACGAGCCCCCAGATCGCCCCCCGCCGTCCACGTGATGTCACAGCCTTGCTGTCCATCGTCAGAGTGTTTCCCCGGTTATTGGACTCGTCCGGTTAGGCATGGGGTTGTATCCGGGTGATCGCGTCGTCGATGTGTGTGTAGATCTGTTCGAATCGCTCGCGATCTTGGTTCCAAGGGTCGGCGATCAGCAGTGGGCCAGCCGGGTTGAGCGCGCCGAGAAAGTGTATGCGGTGCGGCGGAACTGCGTATTTGCCGATGAGCGTCTTTCTGTTTTCCTGATCGAACACGAGAATCATGTCAGCCTTTTCCAGCATGGTTTCGGTGACCACGCGTGATCGGTGTTGGGACAGGTCTACCTCGCGGTCGCCGGCCACCGCGACCGCTGTGTCAGGGCAACATCGTCCAGCATGGGGATAGTATCCCGCTGATTCGATCGTGCAGTCGAGACCGGCGTGCTGCAAACGGTGCTCGGCATATGGACTTCGACAGACGTTGCCCTTGCAGAGCACGAGGATGTGGCTGGCGCTCGTGACGGCGCTCAACGCGCGTTTGGCAAGTCGTTGTCGCATAAAGCGTCGCCCCTGTAGCATCATCGTCAGCTTGTCGCGAACGCGTGTGATGGCGATGCGAACCAGACGGGAGATTTCGGCAAGTCCAGGTTTTGGGTCGTCCCATGTCAGCGTATCGAGGTGCTCGCGAAACGTCACGACGTTGACAAGCGCGTCGGTGAAGACGCGTAGCAGCGGGCGCGTGGCGAGCGTTGGGTCGGTGCGGTCAGCTCGAAGGTTGGCGCGCTGCCAGACCAGATCAGCCGTGATGTTGCGACTGAACAGGCCGACCCGCGGGGACGTTGGCCATTGGGTGCGACCTTCGGTCATCATTTCGAATGCAGCAAGCGGGAAGTCAGCTCCGGACGCGATGGCCAGCGGCAGCGAGCCCCAGAATCGCGGGTTGACCTCGAGGAACGCCCACCGTCCGGTGTGGGGGTCGACTTTGAACTCCACCATGGCCACACCGGTGTAGGAAAGTGGTTGCAGTAGCTTGAGCGATGCGTCGAGCAGGTCAGTGCGAACAGCCACACCTTTTCGATAGGAGCTGCCGCCGCCGTGCAGCGGTTCGTGTATGCGAACGTGTTGGAAGACCAGAAGGGGTTCGCCGGAAAGTGCCAACAACTCGACACCCACGCCGTGACCGAGCAGGTTTTCCTGAACGGACACCGGCCCTTGTTTCGTCATGTTCGTCCAGAGGCGATGGAATTGATCCTGGGTGTAGGCTTTTCGAACCATGCGTTTGGCGAACATGTCGTGCGGGTGGTGGGACGCGTTGGGTTTGAGCACGATCGGCAGACCGTAGTCCGCCAGCGCTTGGCGTGCTTCGTCTTTCGTGTGGGCGATGGTCTCTCGCGGGGTTGGCACGCCGACGGACTTGGCGAACGCGAGTGTTTTGAATTTGTCGCTGAATATTGCGTAGGCTTCGTCGTTGACGATGCACAGCTTGGCGTGCGGTTCGAAGGCGGCGCGGTGGGTCTGTAACGCGGTGACCGGCGCGTCGCCGCAGGGGATCACCAGATCGTATTGCTCACGTTCGAGCAGGTCGGCGAGCGCGGTCTTCCATGCGTCGTCGGATTCGCTGTACGGGGGGATTTCGTGGGCGTGGCGGATGTAGCGTGATCGCAACGCGACCCCGCCGGGCAGATACCACGCGACGTGGACGCTGATGCCCGCACGACCGAGCGATCGCACGACACCCAGGAACGCACGGGTGTCGTGTCCCAGGACGAGCACTTTGCGATGGTCGCGACGCGTGGTCATGCGGGGGCGGTCTCGTCTTGGCGCGCGGCGCGGAAGCGGCTGTGGAAGTCACACAGCGTCAGTCCGTCGAAGCGTTGCGATGCGAAGCTGAATAGTGCATGGAGGTCGTCGTAGAGTGTCTCAATGTTCGCCTCGGTGACGAATGTAGGGCTTCCGCCGGGCATGAATTCCGAAGAATGCAGCATGAACTCCACATAGTCTCGTCCGTCCGCAAGGGCGAGTTCGAGTATCGATATCATGTCTCGAAGGTTTCGTCCGTTCGGTCGAAGCCATCCGCGCGCAGGGAACAGTTTGGTCATTCCGCGACGACCGGTGGCGGAACCTGCGAGCCGGCGGCGGGTCCATTCTATGGCACCAGGCCAATCGCGACGGACGATGGTCATGGGAACTTCGAGCAGTGTCGAGTCGCCCTGCCGGTCGATCCGGTCGAGATAGACGAAGTACGCTTGGTCGGGGAAGTTGGTGTAGTCACTGCCACCGTTCCGGCTTGGGTCGCCGAGATGCGTCTGCCAGGACACGCCGGGCGTCACCGAGCAGTCAATCAAGTATCCGGTGTCAGCCAAGATGCGAGCGTATGTGCTGTTGAACGCCCACCGCCCTGCGCGGTGGCTGACGGGTCGGATTCCGAACCGCGTCGTCAACGTGTCGGTGAGGGCGACGATCTTGTCGCGCATCAAAGGTGCGTCGTACTCGATGAGGTAGGGGAGATGGTACGCGTCGTTTTCGGTGATGTCCGCGAGCGGCGGGTTGTTCCACGCGTGAAGGTGCATTCCGATTTCGGCGCGACCGCTGTTTTGGGCATCGCGGGCGAACTCGCGAAACGCGTCGCAGTATGCCATTTCCCAGTTCGTCAGGTAAGTTGGCTTGAAGCCATACGTGTCGCACAACGACTGAAACCGTGGCAGGTATTCAGCGTTGCGGGTCGTGATATCGCGAGGGCGTGACCAGATGTTGTCACCCTCGGTATCGATCGTGATGAGAAAAGCCGGTCGGTTCATTCGTTCCAGACCGCAGGGTCCGCGCGGCGCGCCGCGGTCACGTCCATTCGCTTCCACGTCGAGCGAAGTAGAGATCAACGTCGAACTCGTCCTGTTCGGAGCCGGCCGGATTGCGTTTTTTGGCGGCCGTCACCAGCCAGCCCACGAACACCGGATACATGATCGAGCGTTTCCGCGGATTGAAGTTTTGCATCTGCCCGCCGACGACAAGGGCGACGGCGATCACGACGTAGAGCTTCCAGTCGAGGTTGCTGCGAAACCTCGTGAAAAACGCCCAGACGACCGGCGCGAGCATGAGCAGATAGAAGGTCTGTGACAGCATGAGTATTTTTCTCGTTTGTTGCCACGGCAGGGGTGTGACGAAAATCTTGAACAGACCATACACGTTGCCCAGCGCCCCGGTGACCGCTGAAACACCGCCACGTTCCTCGACAAGCGAATAGCCACTGCTTCCCACCAACACCACGAACGCAACGGCGATCGCCCCGGCGAGCATCACGCGGTAGATGATCTTCATCCCGCGGCCGGTGACGGTGTGGATGGCGAACGCGCACACGATGGCCAATCCCAGGTAGTAGCGAATCGTTGACAGGACCCACGTGATCGCCGCGACGGCGATCCAGTTGCAGATCGTTCGATGGAGGCGAGCCTTGTAGCGCTCTTCGGTGGTCGCGTCGGACATACGGTCCACAATCGCCATGATCATCATGAACAGCGCGAGAATGACGTCGTCTTTGAAGTTGCGGAAATGGTAGTAAAAGAACTGGTAGAACATGACCGACATCGCCGCGTATCCCCAGAACGCCCGCGCATCGTTGGTCTTCAGTCGCCACGTGGTGGCCAGCATGCCCAGCGCTATGTGAAAGAGAAGCAGCTTCGACAGCCGCAGAAACAGCATGGGGTGAGACGGGCAGATTTGAAACGCGACAACATTGATAACGAAGTACCCCAAGTGCGAATCGGCACCCCGCTCCCGCACGATGTCATTTCGCGTGATGTCCCACGGCCGGTAGTTGGCGAACGCCTCCCCGACGTCGTAGTACCGACGGGCGTCGAGCGACTGGTCCATGACGATCGGATGGCCTGTGGTGTTGACGACGTTGAAGTGGAGGATGACCAGCAACGCCGTCTTGGCAGCCACAATCATCACGATGGCCACGCGCGACGCGGTCGGGAATCCGCGGCTGATACGGAACGGCAGATAGAGCAGCAGGAGTAGGACGATGAATACGGGAAACATGGCCTCTAGCCCATTTGTGGGCGACTCCTGGTACCAGATGTTGGCCGGGTTTCAAACACCGACCGGGCTGGCGGTTCCCTACTAGTCCGCGACGCCGCCGGTCCCGCGCGACAACGCCCGGCGACCGCCCGCTGTGTCGCAGCGTACGCCGACGTCGTCGACCGGAAGCCGACTAGGGTTCCGACTTCGGCTGTGATGGTGAAGGCGCGTCGTCTCTTGGCAACGCGCTGGTCGCATCGCCGTAGTCGTCGCCATCGGCACGATAGTCGTAGTACGTTCGCAACTGTTCGCGGAAGTAGCCGCCACGACGAACTTGGGCCGCGTTGAGGATGCCGCCGAACACGTGGGCTTCCACCCGACGAAGCAGCGTGCAGGCTCGCCCGCCGATCCCGCGCGAGTTGACACGTGCGCGGCAGACGATGATCGCGCCGTCCGCTCGTGTGGCGAGAACAGACGCGTCGCTGGCGAGTAACACCGGCGGCGTATCCAGAATGACCTGATCGTACGCTTTGGTCGCCGCGGCGATGAACTCGACCATCCGGTCGCTCCCCACCAATTCAGCCGGATTCGGCGGCAGCGGGCCTGAAACGAGAACGTCGAGACGGTCGATGTCGGTCTTGTTAGCCAGATCCGACAGCGTCGACTGGCCAACCAATATACTGCTCAGCCCGCCGCCGGGCGACCGAATCTTGAAAATCTGATGGATGGCCGGCCTTCGAAAGTTTGCATCCACAAGTAGAACTCTGCGACCGCCGCCCGCCAGCATCATGGCGAGATTGCACGCGATGGTGGTCTTGCCGTCCCCGGGACGGGGGCTGGTCACGACGATGCTTCGTTGACGATCGCTAGGCGCGGTGAACTGGAGATTGGTCCGAATGGATCTGAACACTTCGGCGAACATCGACTGCGGCGCATCGTGGACGGCCTTTTCGAGTTGGGGGATGTCGACTTCTTCGTCGTCGGCATCGGGCAGAACGCCAAGTAGCGGAATCCGTAAGTGTCGTACGACATCCTGTGGCGTGCGCAGCGATGTGTCCAACAACTCGAGAAGCAGCGGCAGTGCGAGCGCAAAGACGAGCGACAACGCTAGACCCGCCGGAATGAGAAAGAACCGCGGGAAGCTCCGCTCGAGCGGGGGAATGGCTCCCTGACGCAATTCGACGCGGATCGCCGCGCGCTCCCGGATGATCCGGCTGACCTGCCCAATGTAGTCGTTGATCTGCTCGCGCTTGGTCTTGAGCAGTTCGATCTCCTCGCTGAGCGCACGGTATTGCGTCACCACCGAGTCCATGTCGGCCATGTACGCGACCGCGTCGCTGAGCTTTTCTCGGGCGAGCAGCAGCGCGTGTTGACTGGACTGCCAAGCGGCGTGGAGCTGCTCCTGGCGAAAGGCAACCACTTCGTCCAGCCGCTGTTGACGGAGCCGGTTCAACTGAGCTTCGATGACGTCACGCGTCTGGGCCAAGCGTATCACGTCGCGATGTGCACTGCCGAGCTTTCCGCTTTCGATTTCGAGCTGTTGCTCCACGAGGAACAGATTGTTGGCAAGCGTGGCAATCGTCGGGTCGGATTCGACGAACTGCGTGTCTTCCGGAGACATTGCCGCCCCGCCCGGCTGCGTGTACACCGCGTACAGCCCTTCAAGCTCCTGCGTGGCGAGTTCGAGTTGGGCAACGGATGTCTTGGCTTCGGCGTAATCCTCCGCCGCGACGTTCGAGGAGAAACTGGCGAATCCCGGCGGCAGTCGTTTTTGCAGTTCGCCGAGTTGTTCCTGCTTCGCACTGATCTGGTTCACAATGCTTTCCAAATCGTTTTGGTACGAATCGCGCTCGCGGCGATACTCGCCGACGTTGAATTCCTTCGCACGCGACAGGTAATGCTCGACGATCTGGTTGACGATGATGTGCGGATCAGCCGGGCTTCGCGTTTGCACCGAAATCCTGAGGAGATTCGTGCCACGCTGCGGGCCTGCGTGAACCAGGTCTTCAAAGTCGAGGAACAACCGATCCTGATGGTCCTTGAACCATCGCGTGTTCTTGACCTCGGCGGTCTTGAGCACTTCCATCAGTACGTTGGGGCTGGTCACGAAGTTGGCTTGGGTGAGCACGAACCGCTCGAACTCTTTCTGGTTGAGCGCTTCGTTCGCCGTGGTATAGATCGGTTTGGGCTTGTCGGAGACACACTCGACGAACGCCTCGCCCGGGTAGAGCGGGAAATACAAATACGCAGCCAGCCACGACCCGACCGTGATCGCGCCAAACAGCAGGAACAGGAAGAAGACCAACACCGTACGACGCTTCAGTATGGCGACGACTTCCTGAACCGTGATGCCCGAGGACGAAACGTCGCTGCTCCCGGCCGATGCCGGCGCAGTGAGTTCGACGCGTTCTCGTGTGGTCGTCGGCAACGTCGTCATGTCGATTCTGCTCCCGGGTCGCCGGTCGGCTCGACCTCGTCGATCAACAGATTGGATAGCACCCACCCGACGAGCGAAAACAACGCAACCGCAATCAGAAACGTGATCAGTCCCAGCATCGCATGGGGCGTCGGGCCGGTCAGCCAGTCGAAATGCAGTCGCCGGCCGAGCGCGGAATCTTGATAAACGTGCAGCAAGCCGGTGGCGGTCACACGCACGGTATTGCACGCCACCGCGATCGGCAGGCAGGCGATGACCATCGTGATGCGCTGCCAACGCGGGCGGTCACCGAGATACGCCGCCGCCACGCCCAGCGTGATGATCGCCATCATCGACCGCATGCCGCTGCACGCTTGCTCGACATTGAGGTGCCCGCTGACCGAGCCGTACGTGTAGTCCACCACAACCCCCGACACCTCCGCGTATACGTTCGGGAGCATCGACAACACCGACGCCGTCACCAACGACGCAAGCCGCTGCAACGGCATGGTCAGTCCGACGTAGATTCCCTGAGGCAACGGGATAGCGAAGATTAAGAACACGATCGGAAACCAGGCGGCCCGCAGCACGCCCCAGCCGCCCAGAAACAACGTCAAGCCGACAATGCACCCGACGAGCGTCAGGGCCCGCGGATAGCTGTAGTGATAGACCCAGATGGTCAGAAGGTAGCACGCCAGCGACGCGAGAAGAACCACCAGGCCGGCATACGTCGGCCTGACGGCGGATCGTCTCAGCATGTCGCGCCGGTGGCTTAGAAAATACAAACTGAACAGCGGTACAAGCCACCCATACGACCAGGTTCCATCGCTGATCCAACGATGAATCAACGTTGTCTTGATCGTCTGAAAGTACACCGCAACGAGCAGCCCTCCCAGAATCGCGATTCGCGCCAAACCCCGTCCGCCGATCATACGCAATAGCGACGGCGCGTCGGCGCCGAAAGCCATCTCGACGCCGGCCTGCCCGACTGCCGATTTGTTGGATGCGGTGGTTGCCGTCATGTTTGAGCGTCCGCCGCGGGGTTAGGGGAAAAGGCCAGGAGTATTGGGCGCGTCGAGGTTTTCGTTCTTGAAAAACGTCTCCTGCCGCGTCCACCGGTATAGAAACGAAATTGAACTGTTCAATTGTGGAATCGTCAGATTACGAAGCTGAAGCAGGAACGGGGCCGCAGGATGCGTGCCCACGTTGACGATGTCGTCTCGTCTCAGGTAAAAATCAGGATCAAGGCCGGCGAAGATGCGATCCATGTTCACCTGGTACATCTGCTCGCGATCACCCACGCGACGATACACCGTGACCCGATCAGGCCAGGCAAGCGCGGTCAATCCACCGGCTGCGGCAATTGCGTTTTTGAGCGTGACCGTCGCACCGCTGCGGAACGCGAACACGCCCGGACGAGTCACGTGTCCCAGGATGTAATAGAAACCGATGTCCCCGCTGTACAAACGGACGATGTCGCCAGGCCGCAACACGATGTTGTACCTAGGGTCTCCCTGCCTCAGCCCTTGCGCTGGAATACGAATGGTCCGAACGTCGTGCTCCTCTTCGGCGATCGCGTTCCAGTCCACCGCCGGCAAAATGGCGTCCTCGTCCGGGGGGACGACAGCCTGATCCTGTTTCGAAGTCGGCACGTCGGTCGTCGCTTCCATCCATCGGCCGCTCGCCGGGTCGAAAACCCAATTGGTGGGTTTGGTCAGTAGTGTGTCGGGCGACTGCTGCAAAGGCGCTACCTGATCGGCTGGCGGTGTCGTTGCTTCCGGCGCGGTTACGGGCTGCGTCCCTTCGGCCTTCCGCGTAGGCGGTCCAGCGCCCATCAGGTCTAGAATATCCGTCGCTTCGTTCTTCTTCTGGGCTTCGCTTGGCTTTTGATTGGGTTGATCGTCGTGCTGCTGGTATGGCGATCTGCTCGACGCCGTCCCGGCATGGCCAAATGCCACCGATGGAACCACGCTCGGCAGCGGGGGATCGACATCATTCGAGAAACCATCGTCGTTGGGCGTTTTCGATTGATCGCGTTGCGGGGCGGGCGGCGAGGATTGCCGAGCTTCGCGCAGGGCTTGGAATGCTTCGGCTTGGGCTTTGTCCTGTCGAACCTGGCGGAAGACGTAGATATCCCTGACCAGTTCGCTGAGTCCGCCGGCGACCGCGATGGCTTCGATCAATTGAAAATCCGGTCGAGGAATCGGGAAGACGCCCGGACCGCGATTGAACCGAACCGCCAACGTTTCGTTCCCGAACAGCGTGTACGTTCGACCCCGTTGCGCTGCAAACTGCACCAGCACCTGGGCGTCGTGCAGAATATCTCGCTTCGACAGAATGTCGCGGAGCGATCGTTCCAATTCATGGGCCGTCATCCCGGCGGCGGGCACCCACCCCAAGACCGGCAGGTCGATCAGTCCGCGCGTGTCGATGGTGGCCTGATTCTGAGACTCCACGCCGGTGGTCCGGAGGTCTTCGATGAAGATGTTCAGCGTATCGCCCGGGATCGCGCGGTATTCCTGCGCGCTGGCCTGAAGGTCTTCAGGACGTGGTTGACCCGCGCCCAGCACGCCGGCAGGCGTATCCTGGATGCTGAGTGAGCCGCGGATGTCGATCGACGTTTCGCGCGAGAACGCTCCCAGTTCGATCGGACTTAACCATCCGTTGAGGATCGAGTTGCACCCGCAGCATGCTGTGAAGCACAGTAGCGCCGCGATTCGTAGTGATATCAGTTGCCGGTGCTTCATATTCGAGCGCAACGCACCTGTCAGTTTCCCGTCGATCGTATGCAGCCGTCTTCGTCATGCCAGGGCGACCGTCGCCCAGCGCAAGACCGAAGTATTATCGGCACCTCGCCGCAGGAGTGTTAGTCCCGTATGCCTGTCGTCCGCCGGGTATCGTCGCTGCAGATAACCCCCTGTCTGATCGCAACTTGGCGAATCCCACATCCCGCAAGTACACCTGCGTAAGCGTTGGCGAATGTGATGTCAAGCAGGATGCGGGCGGGAGTACGGGGAAACGTGATCCCGATCCGTGATAGCTCCGTTGTTTCCGTGGCGGCTGAAAAATCAACAGCATCGCACACTCCGCGAGCGGGACGAGGCGGGCGAAAGTGGAATCGCGTGTCGATTGACGCGCTTGCCCTTGCCGGTAGACTTTCGGCATCATTGTGCCCAAGATGCGCCGCTGCGAGCCAGTCGCGCGAAATGGACGTACGATGGGCTTGGCTGTCGGCGGTGTGCTTGCACCGCGAGGGTACTGTTGTTGATCGGACAAGGCGTCGCCGTGCCAGGATTCGGCCGCGCTGTTGATTACTCGGGGAGATACTGAATGAAGTTCTCACGATTCGCGCGAATTACTGCCACGGTTGCCTCCGGGGCCATGTTGCTGCAGTTGACCGGTTGTCCGGATATTTCACTGTTGGAGGTTCTGCAAACGGTTTTGCTCGGCGTCACGGCGGCGGGGTCGTTGGTGATCATCGACAACCTCTGATCGTTGTCGCGTCGCTGTGACCTTGCGAGGTTCAGTTTGCGGGCTTGTGCCCCGACGTCGCGCGTTCTCGCAGGGCGACACGTTCGTCCGCAGGCCCTCGCTCGTTGACCTGAGGGGCCGTTGGGCTATACTGAATCGGTAGCACACCGTGCGTCGCGACCGGGTTCACGAAGCAAGTGGACTTCAGTGGCGATCCGCTGAGACAACCCACCGACCGGCCGTCAAGTTGCAGCTTGGGGCCGACCTTGAGGTTCCAGGATGAGACCACGAGATCGAGATCACAAAACCATTGTAGCCCGCGCGTCGGCGTCCACTGTTCACCTTGCTATGGTGCTGTGCGTCGTCGCGATTGGATCAGCCGATTTCACGCTTGCCCAATCGAAAGGCGGCGGCGACGCGGCCGCGGCTGACGGGGGGACGGTGGCCAGCCACTTCGACGATTTTCTCCATTATGCTGTCTTGGGACGGTTCAAGATCGCTGACGGTCACGCCCGCGAGTTGCTGAACCATCCCAACCTCGATCCGATCGAAGTGCTGAAGTTGTCCCAACAGCACGCCCGTAGCGTCGAGACGCTCATCATCCTGATCAAGAATTCGCCGGTCGGCGATAATGCTTCGCGCATTCTCGAGTTGATTCACGAAGGCGAGTATCAGCAGCGCAAACAAACCGATCGCATTCTTGCCGACATCGAAAAACTCGGCGGGTTGCCGCAGATGGAGTACAACGCGGTTCGCCGCCTCGCTGATTCCGGCGAATACGCCATTCACTGGATGATTCAAACGCTGCGCGACGAGACCCAAAAGTCACTGTGGCCCAGAGTCATTCGGGCGCTCCCGCAGATCGGTAAACCCGCGGTGAAACCGCTCGTCGAAGCCCTCGCGATCAACGACCAGAACATCCGTCAGACCATCATCCAAACGCTGGGTGAAATCGGTTACGGCCAAGCGGTTCCGTACCTGTTGGCCGTCGCGAACGACTCGACCGCTTTGCCCGAGACGAGGCAGGCGGCGGTGGCGGCGATCGCGCGAATCGAGAAGCGATCCGGGCGATCGTTCGGCGGTATGCCGGCGGTCGAGTTCATCCGCCTTGCCGAGCGGTTCTACAACGAACATGGTTCGGTTCGGGCCGACGTTCGCCTGCGACAGGCGAACATCTGGTACTGGGATGAAGCCAATCAGTTCATCGAACGCGTGGCTGTCCCGCAACCTATCTTCGGACAGGTGATGGCGATGCGGGCGTGTGAACGGGCGCTGCTGATCGATCCCAACCAGCCCGATGCCATCGCGTTGTGGTTGGCCGCCAACATCCGTCGCGAGTCGCGTTTGGGGTTCGACGTCGAGATCGGCGATCCCGACGCGTCGGGCGGCACGGATCCAACTCGACCACCGCATTTTCCTCGGGCGTTGTACTTCACCAGTGCGGCGGGCGCTCGCTACGCCCACATGGTTCTCGACCGAGCCGTCGCCGATCTCGATGCCCCGGTCGCGCTGGGGGCGATCGCCGCTCTGCGTCGTGTGGCAGGTCCATCGTCGCTGATCGGATCGGAGGATTACAAACAGCCGTTTCTACAAGCGTTGAAGTTTCCGGACCTGGTCGTTCGTGTCCGGGCGGCGCTAGCGCTTGGAAACGCCCTGCCGCAAACTTCGGTCGCAGGTGCGGAACGCGTCATTCCCATTTTGGGAGACGCGATGGTCCTGACAGGCAGGCGGAACCTTCTGGTGATCGACGACGACGAGAGTCGACGAAACCAATTGGTTGGCGAATTGCGGAACGCCGACACGAACGTCATCGGTGCTGCCACCACGCTCGAAGGGCTGGACCGCGCTTCCGCGGAGTTCGATTCGCTGTCAGCCGTGTTCCTTTCGGCAAGTGTCGGCTCGCCCGATGTGCAAAACGCCGTCGTCGCCGTTCGAACGCGGCGCGAGTTCGCGCTGACACCGATCGTGTTGATGGTTGAGCCTGCGCAAAGCGACATGGCCAATCGGATCGCCGCGTCCGATCATGGCGTGGGCATGGTGGATGCCGGCGTTGGCGCGCCCATGCTGATGACGCGGTTGGCCGAGGTCGCCCAGCGTACCGGTCAGACCCCCGTCAGCCCTGACCTCGCGCACGAGCTAGGATTGGAAGCGGCGGCCACATTGCAACGGATCGCGACCGACGGCAAATCCATCTTCCACCCGCTGTACGCCGAGAAGGCCGCCATCGCCGCCCTCAATGCTCCGCACGAGGATTTGCAGATCGCCGCCGTGGGTGTCAACGCCCTGCTCCCCAGCGCCAAGGCTCAAACCGCCATCGCCGCCGTTGCGCTCAAAGCCGGCAACACTGAATCGCTGCGAGTGGCCGCGTTCGACGGGCTGAGCGAATCCGCGAAGCGTTTCGGCAACCAACTGGACGGCAAACAGATCGACGAACTGTTGATGTTTTCGTTCGATGAGCCCAACCTGCGACTGCGTACCGCCGCCAGCCAAGCGCTGGGCGCGTTGAACGTCGTAGCATCCAAGGCCAGCCAAATACCACTCAAGTATCATCGCGGATGACGGTCGCGAGGCGTTCACGTCGCCGTCAGTGCTTCCGCCACCATTACGTTCACGCTCGTCGAATCGCGGTTTGCGTTGCCGCCCATCGCGGTGACGGGTACACTCAGATCGCGATATCTTCTTCGACATGACGCGGGAATTCCTCCGATGACGGCAGACAACGACACGCCCACCGCACCGTACGACTTCACTTCCATCGAGAAGAAGTGGCAGGCGTTCTGGAAGGCGAACGCGACATTCAAAACGCCCAACCCCGGCGACCCCGGGTTCGATGCGTCCAAGCCGAAGTTCTACGTGCTGGACATGTTCCCATACCCAAGCGGTGCGGGGCTGCACGTCGGACATCCGATTGGCTACTGCGCGACCGACATCTACGCCCGCTACAAGAGAATGCGCGGTTTCAATGTTCTTCACCCGATGGGATACGACGCGTTTGGCCTGCCCGCCGAGCAGTACGCCATCGAAACCGGCGTCCACCCCGTCGTGACGACCAAAGCCAACATCGACAACATGCGCAGGCAGCTCAAGATGTTCGGTTTCTCCTACGATTGGGATCGAGAGTTCGCCACCTGCGACCCGGAATTCTACAAGCATACGCAGTGGATTTTCATTCAACTGTTCAACAGTTGGTACGACCCCGCCGCAGACGCAGCCCGCCCAATCGACGAGTTGACTTCCCGGTTGAGGAGTGGCGAGTTGGCCGTCGACGACGCGCTCGACGTGACGCGCGACACGTCGAATCACGCCGTTCGCCGATGGGACACGCTT
>CAYQFV010000086.1:0-17124 GCA_964416845.1 uncultured Phycisphaeraceae bacterium
CGTCGACACGGAAACTGGCGAGTTCCAGATTACGGCGCTCAACAGCGCAACAGACGGAACGGAGCACGATGGCGACCAACGTTCAGCTTGACAAGACATACGATCCTGCAGCCGTGGAACCGGACATGGTTGCGCTCTGGGACGACGTTGATGCGTTTCGCGCGCTTCCCGACGACCGCGACCGGCGGTTCGTCGTGATGATTCCGTTGCCCAACGTGACTGGGACGCTTCACCTCGGCCACGCCATCAACAACACCCTGCAAGATATCGTCACGCGCTGGCATCGGATGCGGGGGTTCAACAGTTTGTATCAACCCGGGACCGATCACGCGGGCATCGCGACTCAGGCGGTGGTTGAGCGGCGCATTCGCGAGGAAGAGGGCAAGAGCAGGCACGATATCGGGCGGGAGGAGTTGGTCCGGCGAATCTGGGCGTGGAAGGATCAATACCAAACTCGGATCTTCAAACAACTTAAGAGAATGGGTAGCTCCTGCGATTGGAAGCGCACACGATTCACGCTCGACGATCGATACAGCGACGCGGTGCATGAAGCGTTCTTCAACTGGTTCGATGCGGGGCTGATCTATCGCGGCGAGCGATTGGTGAATTGGGACACGCACCTGCTGACTGCTGTGGCGGACGATGAAGTGTATCATGAGACCATTCGCGGCGGGTTTTGGCACTTCAAGTATCCCATCGTTGACCCACCTCCGGGCGGAATGACGCATCTCGGTTTCGCGACGACTCGGCCTGAGACCATGCTCGGCGACGTTGCGCTGGCGGTAAACCCCGACGACGCGCGGTATCGCCATTTGATCGGCAAGAGCGTTTGCATCCCGCTGTTCGATCCCCCGCGTGAGATTCCGATCATCGCCGACGAATGGGCTGACCCGGAGAAGGGGACCGGGTGTGTGAAGATCACACCCGCGCACGATCCGAACGATTACGAAGTCGGTCTTCGTCACGATCTTGAGATGATCAACATTATGACCATCGACGGAAGCGTGAACGAACACGGTGGCCGGTTTGCCGGCATGTCGTTCGCCGAGGCGAGAAAAGCCGTCGCCGCCGAGATGGAACGACTGGAACTGCTTGACAAGGTTGAGGAGATGGATGTCGATCTTCCCCTCAGCGATCGCAGCAAGTCACCGATCGAACCGTTCCTGTCGCCGCAGTGGTTTGTGCGCATGAGCGACGTGGACGGCGGCATTACGCTGAAGGATGGATCAAAGGCGACCGGGCTTGCACAGGCTGCGATGGACGCCGTGATTGACGGCCGGGTGCGGATTATTCCAGAGCGCTACACCAAAACGTATCTCGACTGGCTGGGCGAAAAGCGAGACTGGTGCATCAGCCGGCAGTTGTGGTGGGGGCATCAGATCGGAGTGTGGAGCAAACCAGTCTCCGGCCGAGACGAAAGCAGTGACCTAGTTCGTGATTTGCCCGATGCGCTTCCTGATGGATTTCGGTACAGTGCGCGAGAAGTCGACGACGACAACGCCTTGAGCGTGTCAGTCTGCCCCGCCGTAGAACAGAAGGATGCCATCGCCGCGCTGGAATCGCTCGGCTTTGTCCGCGATCCCGATGTATTGGATACGTGGTTCAGTTCGCAGCTTTGGCCGTTTGCGACCTTGGGCTGGCCTGAGGAGACGGACGACTTAGCGTATTACTATCCCGGGTCGGTGTTGATTACGAGTCGGGATATCATCACGCTGTGGGTCGCGCGGATGGTGCTTAGCGGATTGTACAACATTGGAGACGTCCCGTTTCGGGAAGTCTACATTCATCCGAAGATCCTCGACGGGCGCGGCGAGACGATGAGCAAGTCGAAGGGCAATGGCGTTGATCCTCTCGACATCATCGAAGCCTACGGTGCGGACGCCATGCGGTATTCGCTCGCGGACATGACGACCGAGACGCAGGACGTTCGTATGCCGGTGGACTACCGTTGTCCGCACTGCCGAGCTCTGACACCGCAGACTGCGGGCAATATGTCCGCCAAGACCATTCGCTGCAAGCATTGCAAGGAGACGTTTGCGACCCGCTGGGCGGATGATGCGACCATGTCTGAACACGGACTGGCGGGCATGGTGTCGGACAAGTTCGAGATCGGACGCAATTTTTGCAATAAGCTATGGAATGCCGCAAGGTTCGCATTCTTGAACATTGAGGGCGCCCCATGCGGGTCGTTGGATGTTGCATCGCTGCCGACGGAAGACCGATGGATATTGGCCCGACTGAGCGAGACGATTCGACAACTGCATGATGAGTTGCGTCACTATCGGTTTTCGGCGTCGATCAAGCTCGTGCGGGACTTTTTCTGGGACGCGCTGTGTGATTGGTACATTGAGTTGACCAAGGCTCGAATGGTTGACGGACCTTCTGCAGCGGAAGCCAAACAGATCCTCGCGTTTTGTCTGGATCAGGTTCTTCGCATGCTGCACCCGTTCATTCCATTTGTGACAGAGCGACTGTGGCAGCAGTTGGATGTCGTCGTGCCGGCGCGGGGGTTGATCGGTCTTGCTGAGCCTGCTCGCGGGACGTTGTTGGTGACGGCAGCCTACCCACCCGCCGAGGGTTGGCCTGCGTTGGAGGACCCGGACGTTGTGTCGCTCTTTGGCGTGCTACAGCAGGCGACGCGTGGCATTCGCGATTTGCGCAATCGCAGTAATGTATCGCCGAAAGACGAAGTGACGGTGACGATCAATGTTCCGGCCGATCGCGTTGGCGGACTGCAACAGCAGGCCAGCATTCTGCAGCGAATGGCGAAGGTTGGATCGCTTCACATTGCGACCGATGCGCCGCGGCCGGCGAATTCCGGCGTGCTGGTGCTGGGCGCGATGCAGGTTTATGTTCACGACGTGAGTGACGACGCCGTCGAGCGGAGTCGACTGACGAAGGAGATGGCGACGGTTGAAAAACAGATCGCCGGGAAAGAAGCCAAGCTGGGCAACAACAGATTCGTCGAGAACGCCAAACCGGAAGTGGTGGCGGCGGAACGCGAGCGACTCGTCACGCTTCAGGAGCGTAGGGCGTTGTTGACCGAAAGTCTCAAGTTGCTTGAGTAACCAGTGGGGTTTCGTGTGAGAAGAACGGCCGCACGGCCATTGGACTGTCCGTGCGATGTGGCTCGTGGTGTGGTGTCGCTGCGCGATGTGGGGCTGGGCATTGACGTCGGGTGTTGGCCTGTTCGATCGCGGTGGCGGTTGGTGTATGTGACGAGATCAGCGTTGACGGTATTTTAGAGTTGCGAATGTTGAAACCAAGAATGGAAATCGGAGCGGCGTCCAGCACGGTGGAAGATGCGGATGAAGCGGCGCGCGAACTGTGCGGAATGGTCGGCGATATCGAAGCGGACCTCGCGGTGATTTGGGTCTCGTCACACCACGGAGGGAACTATGAACGGATCGTGGCGAGGATTTGTGCCGAACTGAATCCGCGTAACATCATCGGCTGCGCGTGCGAAAGCGTGATCGGCCCTGATGAGGAGATCGAGGGCGAGGCGTGTGCTGCGCTCTGGGTCGCCCGCATGCCGTCGGTTCGCATCATGCCGTTTCTCTTGGACCAGAGCGATTTCGTCATGCTTCGTTCGCCTGAGGATTGGCGAGACCGTCTGGGCGTGGCGGCCGACGACGTGCCCACGTTCATCATGCTGCCTGATCCGTTTTCGATACAGCTTCATCTGTGTCTTCGAGTGATGGATGAGGTGTTCCCCGGTTCGACCATCGTTGGCGGGGTGGCCAGCGCTGCTCGCGAAGCGGGCAAGAATCGCCTGTTCCTCAACGACCAAATTCTTCGCCAGGGGATGGTCGGCGTCTCGCTGACCGGGGCGTTTGGCGTTAGCACTGTTGTCTCTCAGGGTTGCCGGCCCATCGGATCCACCTACGTGATTACCAAGGCGGAGTCGAACGTCATTCTCGAACTCGGCGGTCGCCATGCTTACGATGTGCTCAAAGAACTGCACGCGTCTGCGTCCTCATCAGAGCAAGACCTCATCCGCACGGGGCTGCACGTCGGCCGGGCGATCGATGAACATTTGGAGTCGTTCGGGCCGGGGGATTTCTTGATTCGCAATGTAGCGGGTGTAGTGGAGAACAAAGGTCTCGCCGTGACGGACTTTCTCCGTGCGGGGCAGACGATTCAATTCCACGTTCGCGACGCGATGGCGGCCGACGAGCAACTGCGTGCAACGATGACTGCGGCAGTGAACAAGATGTCGGGGGCGCCGGCGGGCGGATTATTGTTCAACTGCAACGGCCGGGGGACGCGATTGTTCGAGGACCGAAGCCACGATATCGCCGTCATCAATGAAGTCATTCCCGACTGCCCGGTGGCCGGGTTCTTTGCCGCGGGTGAAATCGGTCCCGTGGCGGGCAAGTCCTTCCTGCACGGCCTGACGAGCAGCTTGATACTGTTCCAAGACGAAGAAACCGAATGACGTTTTCATTCGCGCCGTGGCGAATGCAATACCTCGCGATGATGGCAGTCTCCAACAGGGAGAATGGTCTCCTTGCCAGAATCGCTCCCTGACGGTTGCGGTTCGGATCGGAGACACGTCGTTGATCCGAGATACTGCGCTATGAACTTGCTTGGGCGGTTAGTTCCGCGTCGTAGAGTTCTCTCGTTTTGGCGCGGAAATCTTCGAGTGAAATCTCGCCAGCGTCGACCTTTGTGAGCAATGCTCGTTGGGCATGGTAGTCGGCGTTGTGAATGCCGGCTTTGCTCTGGAGCAGTCGCCACGCTTTCCTTCGCTCGACGCAGAAGAGCACCATCTGGCGGGAGAGCGCAAGCCATCGTGTTTTTCCGCCGCCCGCGTCCACTTTGATGCAGACGCCGAAGTCCGGCACAAAGGCGCGATGGTTCGGATCAGAATGTCTCCGATTGACGACGTCGTTCTGCATGATTCGGATGAGCATATCATCCAGCGATAGCATGCCGGCGGCGTCTTCGTCACTGATTCGTTTGAAATGGCGGCGGAAGCGGGCTTCGGTGGCTGCCCAGTGCGCCACAGTGTATTGGTATTTTTCCTTCGAGGGCTTGAATTGAGTCGTCCACCAGTCGGTCTTGATCGACGGGTTGCCTTTGAGCTCGATGGTTTCGGTATACGTTTCGCCGGAGGCGGGGTTGAAAACGAACTCGGGCATGCCGCGAGAATCGCGGATGAGCTTGGCTTGCATCGTTGCGTGATCGTCGCCGACGCCGTGCTCCGGCTGACAGGTTGTGAAGCACTGGAGAAACGCGGTACCTCGATATTCCAGAGCGTCGAGCGTGGTCTTGTAGAGCTTGGCAGCGTTGGCCATTGAAACCTGGGCGACGAACGGCGAGCCGTGTCCTGCGGTGAAGATGCTCGCAAGGTCTTTCATTTCGACCAATTTGCCTTGGGTCGCTTTTCCGAGTTGGTTCATGTCGAACCCGCCCGGCAGAGGCGAGGAGTCGGAATTCTGCCCACCGGTGTTGGAGTAGACCTGCGTGTCGAGCATGAGGATCTTGACGTTGGGCCGGTTTTGGAGAACGACCTTCGATACGTTTTGGAACCCGATGTCGCCGAACGCGCCGTCGCCGCCGACGGCCCAGACTTTCGGCAGTTCGTGGATTTCGCGGTCGGTCATCCGGGTATCGCACATGTGCGTGAAGTCAAAGTAGTCTTGTTCGGAAATGACGTCGTCGTCGCGATCCAGAAGGACATCGGCGAGACGCTCGGGGACGACCGAACGGCGAGCGTGGTCCATGATGAAGCTCTCCCCGAAGATCCACGAAACCGTTGCGCCGTCCTGAAACAGGGAATTCATCCACGGGTAAGGGTGTGGATTGTTCGGCGGTGTCGAGCCGTACACGGTGTTGCAGCCGGTGGACGCGCCCATCGCCATGGCTGCCATCCCGTTCGCCAGCCGGCCGTCGACCGATTGCAGGTCCTTGTGATTGAATGCGTCCTGCCGCATCACGCTGGTGAGGGCGGCGATTAAGTCGCCGTCGGAGAGGCGGCCGTGCTTTTCGATGCGCGCGATGGAATCAGCGTCCGAATCGCCCCCCAAGCCCATCACGACGTGCGCGATCGAGCGACGATACCACTTGTATTGTTCCGGGCTACGCTCGGCCAACCGTGCGAGGCGATCGGTTCCGAGTTTTTCGAGGCGGTCGGCCTTTTCGCGTAGGCGGTCTGCCTTGGCGTGGTAGAGCGGGCGCAGATACGCTTCGGTCATGGTGGCGACGGCGCGGAGGACACTTTTCTCGCCACACCCGGCGCACGCCCCATCGCCGGAGACGAGGGCTTCGTAATTCCGCCGGACCATGAGGTGGTTGCGAAGCGCGGCTGCCTTCGAGTCCTGAGGCGTCTCGTTGTCGTAGAGGCCAAGATATTTTTGATCGGTGTTGGCCAACAGGTCGAAGAATGCGTGCGTGGTTGCGTATTGGGTGTTGAGTTCTTCGCTGTCGGGCGCCATGCGCAGGGCTTCGTGACTGCCGCACTCGGTGACACATTCGGCGCAGCCTTTGCAGAGATCGGAAACGAAGATCGCGAACAGACCGCCGTCGCCAGGGCTCTTCTTCTCGAGGCTGGAGAAAATGGCGTGCGATTTGGAGTAGGCCAGCGGCAGCAGATCGACGATGCCGAACAGTTCCGCCTTGGCAGCGCCGGAGACGTTCGCGAGGGCTCCGACGTGTTCCCGAACGATGTCCTTGAACGGACGCGATTGCTTGCCCTTCACTGCCTCGACCATCGTCGTACGGACGCGCTGCTCCACGTCGTCCAAGGAAGCGAGGAGTTTTTCACGCTCGTCGGGATCGGTGACATAGTGCTGGACAGCCTGTTGGAGCACGGTGCGGATGTCCTGTGCGGTGTTCGGAAGTGCGGTGTCGGGGCAGGCGGCGATGCACTCCATACATTGGGTGCAGTTCTCGGCGATGAAAACGGGTGTTTCGCGGCGTGCGACGGATTTTGACGAGGTTGCCCCAGTGGCAGCGGCCATGACACCGACCGACGCCAGCGCGGAAGCGGGCTGGTTGTAGCCCAAACCCGCGCGAAATTCGGCGTCAAACGTTTTGGTTTGGTAGACCGGCGCTCGGGCGGACTGCTCCGATGGCGGCATACATTGGGCGCACAACGAACTGCCGTTGGATTGACCGTTTCCGGGAAGGACCGGCAAGCCTCGCATCGCGGAGCGGTCCGGGGCGTCGACCAGGCCGTGGGGCACTTCTTGGACGCGGTCGAACCCAGCCGACATGACCTGCATGTTGGCTTCGACGACGGCGTCGCCGAAACGGCCGAACTTCTTGTTGTATTGAGCGAGAACAACTTCGCGATAGTGGTCTTGATCGATGTTGTTCTGATTGAGGAACGGCGAAACCCGGAAGAACGCTCCGAGAAACGCGTTACCCTGCATGCGGAGTTGGAGGTCGGGTCGGGGCGTAGCGTGTCGAGCGATGTCGAAGCCGGGCAAGATGTAAATCTTGATGTTCTTGTCGATGATCTCTTTTCGGTATCGTTGCGGGATGCGCTCCCACGCCTGCTCGGGTGTTTCGGAAGACTCCCAAACGAACGCGCCGTTCTCGTTCATGCCTTCCAACGGATTCGTGTGGGTAAACGCCTTCGGATCGCAACAGAGCACGACCGTGACATGTCGCAGGTCGCAGTTGACGCGAATGCGCTCCGGCGCGACCACAAGGAAGTAGTTGGTCGGGGCACCCTTCTTTTCAGATCCATACTTGGGGTTGGCGCTGACGTGCAGGATTTCTTTCGGCTGGCCGAACTCGTCGACTTGATGGTCGCGGTCGGCGATGTACTCACCGAACTTGCCGATGATCTCGCCGAGGTTCTTGCCGGTCGTGATCATGCCCCATCCACCGATCGAGTGTAAGCGCACCGCGATCGCCCCGTCGGGTAAGAGTGAAGGGGTTTCGGCGGACCGCACCTCGTAGGGATGGTCCACGCCGAGCACGAAGAGAGAAACACCGTCCGCCGCGCGCTTGCCATCTCGACGGGCGAGGGCGTCGGTGGCGTATTCGTAGGCACCCAGAATAGCCTCGGGGCGAAAATCTCGAGAACCAAGCCCGTACACCCCGCCGAACAGGCGAGGCACTTCATCGGTGCTGATAACCGGCACGCCTTCGTGAACCGGATGCCCTTCCAGACGCAAGGCTTTGTGCAGGGCGGTGCGAATGTCTCGACCGATCGGATTGTCACCCGCCAGCGGCTCGTCGGTACGTTCCAGCACAATCGCGTTCTTCTTACCCTTCAGGGCGCTGACGATGGCTGCCTCGGGGAACGGTCGAAGGACGTTCAAGTGAATCGCGCCGACTTTGGCGTCGCGACGATCACGAAGGTAGTCGACCGCCGCTTCGATGTTTTCCGCAGCCGACCCGATGGACACGAAAACCGTTTCAGCATCGTCCGTCTTGTAGCAGGAAATGAGCCCGTAGCGTCGACCGGTCAACGATGCGAAGGTGTCGTAAGCTTCTGAGAGAAAACCGAGGATCGGCTCGCAGAAGTAATTCCTCCGGGCCACCACTCCGTTCATGTAGTGTTCTTGGTTTTGGACCGGACCGAGAAGAACGGGATTCGTCAAGTCGATCATCTTCGGGACGCGGCGGCGCTTGTCGCCAAAGAGCAGCCGTTGGCCTTCGGTCGGACAATCGATCATGTCGTCGGGGGCGCCAAGGTACTCGCGAATCAAGTCGGACTCGTGCATGCAAAAGGTGCGTTCGAGATGCGACGTGAGGAACCCGTCTTGGGCGTTGATCCCGGGCGTCAGGCTCAGTTCCGTAACGCGACGGAGGATGAGTGCCTGGTCCGCCGCCTGCTGCGCGTCTTTGGCGAAAAGGATAATCCACCCGGTATCGAGCGCGGCGTAGACATCGTCGTGACCGCAGTGGACATTGAGCGCATGTTTCGTGAGCGCCCGGGCTGCCACCTCGAGAACCATGGTCGAGCATTTTCCGGGCGCGTGGTAGTATTGTTCGAGACCGTAAACGACACCCTGTCCGGACGTGAAGTTGACGGTGCGTTTGCCGGTGACGGACAGGGCGATTGCACCGCCCTGGGCGGCGTGCTCACCTTCGGTCTCGATCGCGAGCTTGGGCTGTCCGAAGACGTTCAGCTTGCCTTCGGCGTACGCCTGCTGAAACATCTCGCCCATCTCGGTCGACGGTGTGATTGGATAGAACACGCCACCGTCCGCAACGCGGGCTTCGGTGAAGTAGCTGACAAGCTGGTTGCCGTTGGTCGTGACGCGAATGCCGGGGTATGGAGGTTTTTTTTGCATGCTTATCTTCCGTGGCAAGGTGCATGCCGTATTGCGATCGACACGCGGTTCCAAACCCTTGATTATAAACCCGATCGGAAGGATTGCCCAGAAGTCGAGTCCGCCGTACGAAATCACACAACGTCGCGGAAAAACGTGGTTCTATCTCACACTCTGGTCGCACATTCCATCTGGCTCATCGTCATCTCGATATATCGGCAGATGACGCGACGTTCCGTGGCGGGTACATTTACGGTGATGTCGCTTAGAACCTATCCGATGTTTCGTCATTTTGATCGTTCGGTGCCATGAACAGTGCGTTCCGATGAAACGTTTGGGGCATTTCACACGGGTTGAGGCGGGGTCCGAACGCGGCTTGTTGTGCAAAGAGACGACGACGAGAAGCCCCTGCGCGGGTCGCGATGAGTCGATTGAGCGATTCACTGGCTTGCACGGCGGCGACCAACGCGGCGGCGGTTGATATGCCGGAAAACGATCCAATTCCGTTCGCCGATGAAACGCATGCGAGCCAGCCTCGGCGTGTCAATCTGCCCGGTGATTTGGACGTCATCATCGAGGAATCCGCCCCGCCTGCCCCGCCGCCGTTTCGACGGACCACATTCGGAGCGGACTTGGCGAAGAGTCTTATCTTCTTCATCGAGCCAGGGAGCCTGCTGACGATTGCGATCGTCTGGGTGTTCAACGCGACGATGCTCTCGCTGAGCTGGTTGGGCAGTCGGGTGTTTACCTGGTCCCGCGTGTTTATTCTGAACATCGGACTCCTCTTCGTGGCGATGTTGGTTTTTGGATGGCTGGCGTCCTACTACATGCGTCTGATCAGCGAGGTGGCTGACGACGAAGACGAGCTTCCGCCGACGCTCTCGGAAGGCCCGATCGACTCGATGATCAAGCCGCTGATCTCGTTCGCCGGGACGTGGATTTGCCTGCTCGCTCCGGCTGTTGCGATGATCTACATGAAGAACTCGCTTGGTCTGAATGTGCCCAACGTGTGGATCTGGGCGGCGTTGGTTCTGGCATGCTTCATGTGGCCTATGGCGGTTTTGTGCGTGTCGATGGGGGGGCTCACCGTGTTCGCCCGCGCGGATCTGATGCTCTATTCGGTGATGCGTACGTTTTGGGCGTACACGGTGGTGTGGATCTGCCTGGCGGTGACCGCGGTCGGATGTTACCAACTGTACGTCTTCGCGACGACGGGCGGAACCGGCGGTGCGCCACTGCTGTCGAGGCATCCGCTGGCTGGTCTCGCAGTCGTGTCGCTGGTGGTGACGTATGGCTCGATCGTGACGATGCGGATCATCGGGCTGTACTATCGACACTTCAAGCACAAATTCGCCTGGTCGTGGGAGTAGCGGCGAGGTGAAACAGGCACGCTGAGCCCTGTCGACCAATCGGGCGTGTCACCGGGCAGGCAGGGGCTTGAAGCCGGCGTCGAGCGTCTCGTAAACCACGTGCGAAGGGACGTTAATTCGCCAACAACCCCCCACGCGCCGCCGATTCCGGCCAGCAGACAAGAATCAACGCAATCAGCGAACGTGTCCGTTCGATACCCCACAGAGCGGTTGGATTGTGGCGCTGAGTCCCTATAATCACCAGCCTTGGTCGAGGCAGCGACTCGACGGGCGGGTCGAGGCGGGCCTCCGACGTGGTCACGCCCAATATCGGTCGTCGTGTGCCCCGAACCGTGAAGAAGGGTTGGCATGCCGTTGGAGTTTCCCGGTTACCGAACCGTCGGCCAACTTGGTATCGGTGCGCGCTCGACGATCGCGCACGTGGTTCGCGTCACGACTGGCAAGCCGTATGCGCTCAAACGCGTGGTGCGCCGAACGGCTGACGACGACAAGTTCATCCGCCAGGCGGAATCGGAGCATGAGGTGGCCAGCCAGCTCGAACACCCGTACCTGCGAAAGAGCCTGGACATTCTGCGAAGCAAGAAGTGGTTCAAGGTCACCGAACTACTGGTGCTGATGGAATACGTCGCCGGCAAGACGCTGGAACAGGCCAAGCCTGCCGAATTGACCGAGACGCTGGCCGTCTTTCGCAAGATCGCCAAAGGGCTGGACGCGCTGCACGAAGCGGGCTACGTCCATGCCGACATCAAGCCCAATAACATCATCCTGATGGAAAATGGGGGATTGAAGATCATCGACTTCGGGCAGAGTTGTCCGATCGGACACAAGAAGGATCGAATTCAGGGGACGCCCGATTACATCGCGCCCGAGCAGGTGCGGCGTCTTCCGTTGGACCGTCGAACGGACGTGTTCAACTTCGGCGCGACGTTGTACTGGGTTCTGACGAACAAAGCTTATCCCACCGATATCCGGCAAAACACCCGCCCGGGCAGTCTCGAGATTGTCGGGCGAACGCGCTCGCCCAAAGACCTCGTGCCGTCGGTCCCCGCGGTGTTGTCGACACTGGTCATGGATTGCTGTTCGGCGAATCCCGAGAAGAGGCCCGCGACCATGACGCAGGCGATGGCGCGTTTGGACGTAGCGGAAAAGAAGATTCAAGAGCAGCGTGCCGCGGAGCAAGTAACGGAATGATTCTCAAAGGCAAAGCATCGACCGGAATGATCGACAAGAACGAAGACAAGAGAGACGCCCAAGCCGATGCGGACGTGTTTCGCGCAGCCGCTGGCCTGAACCGAAACGATCCCTTCCGAGAGGGTTCCATTCTTAGGTTTCCAAACTATGGGCAGGTCGTTATGACCGGCGACTTGCATGGGCATGCGAGGAACTTCCGCAAGCTTCAAAAATACGCCGACCTGATGTACGCACCTGCCCGGCACGTCGTGCTGCACGAATTGATTCACGCCGAACCGGATCGACCGATGGCGGATGACGCGTCTCACGACGTTGTGTTGGCTGCGGCCCGGTGGAAGACCGAGTTTCCCGATCAGGTGCATTTCCTGCAAAGCAATCACGAGATGGCGCAGCTCACCGGCAAGGAGATTTGCAAGGGCGGTCGCGTCGTGACCCAGGAATACGAGCGGTCCCTGGTGAACTTGTACGGTCAGGGTGCGGCAGACGTGCTGCGGGCTGTGCACGAGTACATCGAGTCTTTCCCGCTGGCTGCTCGGACAGCCAATCGCATCTTTCTGTCGCACTCGCTTCCCAATGTGCGCGATCTGTCGGCGTTCGACCCCGGCGTGATTCAGCGCGAGTTGCGACCGCGGGATTACGGCGAGGGCGGCGACGCGTACGTCATGGTGTGGGGAAGACATCACACGCCCGATCTGCTCGACACGCTGGCGAAAGCCTTCGACGTCGACTGGTTCATCAGCGGTCATCAACCGCAGGAAAACGGCTGGAGCGTGGTGCACGATCGCATGATCATCCTGGCGAGCGATCACAACCATGGCGTGTTCTTGCCGTTCGACCTCAAGAAGATGCACGGTGTGAACGATTTGGCGAAACTGATTCGTCCGTTCGCGGGAATTGAGTAAGGCGCGGGAGGGGATCGGGTCTTTTCTGGCTGTTCGAAACGATTCTCCCGTTTATAAGCGACTGTCGTCACGAAACTTGCCATAATGAGTCGACGTGGATCGGCAACGATGAGCCGCCGCGGGTGGTTCATCTCGAATTGACGGAAGGAGCCTGCGATGGGTTTGTTCGATCGGCTACGCACGGAACTGGTTGACATCATTGAGTGGATCGACCACACGCGGGACACGCTGGTGTGGCGGTTCCCGCGGCATGAGAATCAGATCAAAAACGGCGCTCAGTTGATTGTGCGTCCGGGGCAGATGGCGGTTTTCGTTCATCGCGGCAAACTGGCGGACGTCTTCGAGCCGGGCAGCTACCAACTCAAGACGGACAACATTCCAATCCTCAGTACGTTGCAGGGATGGAAGCACGGTTTCGACAGCCCGTTCAAGGCCGAAGTGTATTTCGTGAATACTCGGCAGGTGACGGAGCTGAAATGGGGCACGCCGAATCCGATCATGCTTCGCGATCCTGACTTTGGGCCGATCCGATTGCGGGCGTTTGGCAGCTATGCCCTCAAGGCGGTTCACCCCGCTGCGCTGCTGAAGGAACTTGTCGGCACGGACGGGGTGTTTGAGGCTGACGAGATTCACGAGTTGATGCGTTCGATGATCAACAGCGCGTTCGCGGACATGATCGGCGAATCGAAGCTGTGCGCCCTGGATCTCGCGAGTAACTATCGGGAGTTGTCGGAGCAACTGCGTCAGGCGGTGGTTGAGCGGGTGGATGATGAATACGGGCTGGACGTGCCTCAGTTGTTCATCGTGAACATTTCGCTTCCCGAGGCGGTGGAGAAGGCGCTGGACACGCGAACGAGCATGAGCGTGATCGGCGACATGAATCAGTACCAGCAGTATCAGATGGGACAGGCCATGACGGCGGCTGCGGAAAACCCCGGCGGCGGTGGCGCGGCGGAAGGCATGGGAATGGGCATGGGGTTTGCGATGGCGAACCGAATGATGCAAGCAGGAGGGGCGGTTGCGCCGAGCGGGCCTGCTGTGGGACCACCGCCGCTGCCGGGCGGCGCGTGGCATGTGGCTGTGGACGGTCGGACTGAGGGGCCTTTCACGGCGGCACAACTGGCTGCGGGGATTTCCCAAGGTCGGATTTCGGCGGACACGCTGGTGTGGACGTCGGGGATGGCCTCGTGGTCTCCGGCGGGCCAAGTGCCGCAGTTGGCCGGGCAATTTCAGACGCCTCCACCACCGCCGTTACCCCAGAAGGGGTGATCCGCAGTGCATGGGTTTTCGGAACGGTTGAACATGCGATGACTGATACACCCCCTGCGATACCGATGCCGACGGCAACAGCGGGAACGACCGACGGTATTGAGCCGGATCGGTCGGACGGCCCGCGCGTGTTTCCGTGCGAGGGGTGCGGCGCTGATCTAACGTTCAACATCGGCGAGCAGCGTCTTAAGTGCTCGCATTGTGGCTACGTCAAGGAACTGGATCTCGATGCCGACGCTGAGGTGGCGGAGCAGGATTTTGCGGCCATGCTGTCGCGCCTCGCGGAGCGTCGTCGCGACAATGTTGACGATGACCAGGGCTTTCGCCAGGTCCGATGCGACTCGTGCGCGGCGATGGTGCGGTTCATCGGTACGCTGACGTCCGACGAGTGTCCTTATTGCGGCGTGCCGCTCGCACTCGCGGGCGTTCACGTTGCGTCGGATCGAGTGCCGGTGGACGGCTTGTTACCGTTCTTGATCGAACGAGATCGGGCGCGATCTGAACTGGCGAAATGGATCAAATCACGTTGGTTCGCGCCGAATGATTTCAAGGCCCGGGGCATTGAAGGGCGGTTCAACGGGGTGTACCTGCCGTATTGGACGTTCGATTCGCTGACATCGAATCGGTACTCGGGGCAGCGCGGGGTCCACTACGTGACGACGGTTGGGTCGGGCAAGAATCGGCGTACGGTGGTTCGCACGCGGTGGTACCCCGCATCGGGGGCATTTCAGCGATTCTTTGATGACGTGCTGGTGGTCGCCGGAACGGGATTGCCGCAGAAACGTCTGCAAGCGCTCGAGCCTTGGCCTCTGTCGCGGTGCATTCCGTTCAACGCCGAAGCCCTCGCCGGTTTCATGGCGAGGACGTATGACGTGGAGCTGAACGTTGGTATCGTCGAGGGCAAGCGTCGCATGAGTGAGGCCATCGAGGCGGATGTCCGCCAGCGAATCGGCGGCGACGTCCAGCGTATCCATTCCATCAAGACGCGGTTCGACGCGGTAACGTACAAGCACCTTCTCCTGCCGGTTTGGATGTTGGCGTACCGGTATGGGAAAAAGTCCTACCAAGTGGTTGTCAATGCTGGCACGGGCGAAGTACAGGGTGATCGCCCTTACAGTTGGATCAAGATCACACTGGCAGTAATAGCCGGCCTTGTGGCGGCGGCGGCGATCGGCTTCGCAGTGTCTCAATCTCAGTGACGGTCGTGCTCGCACTGACCCGGCAGTCATCGCGTATGCGGCGGACAATAGTCCGGCCTAGTTGATTATTCAATTGTCGCGCTTGCTCTACAAAGGTCGTCGTATGAGGAAAGCATTGCAGGATGAGTTGGAACGGCTGTCGCAGGCCAAGGTGCTCGCACGACTGACACGTGAAGTGCGGGCCACTGAGATGGTCACCGTTTACCTCTCGGAACTCCGGGACCAGCAAAGACGCGGAATCTACTGTGCGCTGATTCCGTCCGCGAGGATCGAAGAAAGTCTGGGCAAGACATCGTGGGACTTACGCCACGGACGCGGCCTACCGGAAGCAACCCAATACCGCGGCAAAAACGGTGAACAGAGCGTTGAGTATCTCCGGTTCGGCGACCCGCATATCGAGCCCCTTGTGGTTGATCGTGGATTCTACGGTATTCGTCCGGACTACGTTGAGCTCAGTGAGGAATTCCGGTTTTTCCACCGACTTTTCCATGACCCCAAAGAGGGGCGGTTCCTGAAGATCGAGGATGACGGAAACGAGACTCTTGTTGCCACGATCAAACCCAAGTTTGTCGAGGTTCGTCTCAAGGAGCTTCGCCAGTTTCTCGCCATCAAAGAGATGCACCTAGCGATCCAGTTTAGTTCCCTCGAACACTCCTCGCACAGGCTTGAAGAACTTGGACTCGAAGTGCGTGCGGACGATCATCATGAGGACTCGCTTTGCTGGCAACTCAGTTACGGAAGCTGCAGCGGGCTTGTCGCTGATAACGTGTCATTCAGTTGGCTGCTTGGGAAACGGCTGATCCCGCCTTTGCCAAAGGAGAAAAGCGGGCTCTGGGGTTTCGCGCGCGAGGAACGCAAAAAGTACGAAGAATTCACGGTCCGCGTGGACGAAAACGGCGACGACGTGACCTACTTGTGTGACCCTGACGCACTCAGCGATATTTTCGGTGGCAGCTTGGGTGCGCCGCACTACTTGACGACAGTCCATTTCCGTAGAAGCGTACTGGATAAATACTATAACCAACCTGCGAAGTACTCCGTGGAGGATTCGATCTTGCGGTGCGGAACTCTGTGGGATTTGACCATTGACAACCACCATGATGACAAAGTGTGTGCGTGGCTCGGCGATTTGGGACGCGACTTACCGCACACGGAGCAGTTGCACTGGCGCAGCCATAACATTCCGCCCGCCGGGGGCGTTAGCAAGACATTCTTTTGTCGGCAAATGTTGAACCAGTTCACAAACACAGATCGCCCCGAGCTCTTGTTCCACGAGCAGTACCATTCACTCGAAATCGCATGCAAGCGAGTCCTGGGATGGCAGATCTTGCTTCCACTTTCGAAAGGCGATATCCATTACTCCAAAGGTCTGCGGACCCCTTCGACCGACGATCAGAAGGATTTCGACGAGGTAGTCCTCGCCCTGACGAAGATCCTCATTGACTCTCTCAACGAGAAGAAGCTGAACGGCTTCATTGCGGCGAGCAAGCGTTCGGAGATCAAGGGAAGCATTGGGAGGCTCGCAGCGGTCTTCACTGTCTGCGAGGTAGCTGATTACGAGCAACACATCGGTTTTCTCCGCAAGCTGCAAAGACTACGGTCTTCCGGTGTGGCGCACCGCAAGGGAAGCAGGTATTACGAGATAGCGGCAGATTTCAGTACGGACAGCCAAAATCTCCGCGCGGTTCTTGACGCAATTCTACGGCGAGCAAGATCTTTTCTTGCGTTCATGACCGACGTCGTCAATAGCGGCAAGTTGGGTGATAGGAACGGACCATCGCTCTTGCCACCGGACAATAGTGATTGAATCAGGTGATCGAGGACACCCTTGTTCAGCAAGCCGGTCGGATGGCGATGAAGGCCGTTGGTCCCGGATTGGTTGATCGGCGGGCAGTGGCTCGGTCGGATGCGTATGATCGCCTCGGGACGGAAGGGGTGGGTTTGAAGGGGAAGGATT
>CAYQFV010000087.1:0-9096 GCA_964416845.1 uncultured Phycisphaeraceae bacterium
TCATCACGTCGATGTGACGCTTGATGTGCGGCCGGTGCTCGCCGCTGGCGATGTAGCGAATCTGCCGACCGCTCAGCCCGACGCGTTCACCGATCTTCTCAGCCGAAACCTCCCCCTCGAAGATCATCCCGGCAATCTCAAGGTCGCGTTTCGTCAGTTCCAACGTGACGTGAGTGGCCAGCGGTGTATTCGTAACCATGAAAGCCGATACTACCACGTTCCGGCAAAATCCTAAAGCGGAAATTGTTATGAATCTGGAAGTTCCCGGAAGGTCGCTCCACAGTTCCGCGTCACCATCTCACTCCGCCGACCCTGCGTCAGCCGCCGCGACCATCGCCACGATCCCCGCGCGGATAGCACTGGGCAGGTCGGGCCATGCTTTCACAACTGCGGTAAGATCGGCGTCGGAATCTGCCGGTTTGGATGCGAGAACGCCAAGCTGAACGCCAAGTGGTTGGGTCGGTTGGTCGCAAGTCGTTTCTTCGGCGTGGGTTGCGGAATCGTAGCATCGGTCTACGGAACCGAAGGTTACAGGTTCGAATCCTGTGCGGCGTAGTTGTGACACTTTGGTGTCGTTCTCTGATACTTTGCACGGGCAGGCGTGAATCTGACGTGCGGCTTGCTCGCTTCTTCTTCTTGCTGTCCATCGTTTCCATCCTCTGCGGCTGCTGATTCAGCGAACCCCTGCGTCGCGCTAAGACTCCCATTGGGTCGTTTGCTGGTGGCGATCGCGCGGGATGTGATCTTGTGATGGTCCTTCCGGTTCAGGCGACCGGTGCGTGTTCGCCCGTTCCGTCGCCGCGTTGCCGGTGCTCGGAGGAAGGGGCGGACGACTCTCGTTGACGACTTCGTGAATTGCTGCGCAGCCGGCGCGATTCGAGGCCATGACGGCGGAGGGGAATTGGATACAATGTCATCGTCATGCGCGAAAAAGCATTTGTATTGATCGTTGACAGCGACCGCGAAAGCGGCAACGCGATTGCTGAAACGCTCTCCCGGGCCGGCAACGCCTGCAAGGTGGTTGGCAGCGGGGCTGAGGCGATTGACAGCGTGAAACAGCGTCCACCGGACGTCGTTGTGACGGATTTCGAACTCAACGGCGACATGAACGGCATGGACGTTTTGAGACAGACGAAGTTGGCGTCTCCGGAAACGGAAGTCTTGCTGGTCACGACCCGGGGGAGCGGGCAGATTGCACGTGACGCGTTGGGGGCGGAGGCGCCGCACCGGGCGTACGACTACCTGATCAAGCCCATCGACAGTGACCTGATTCGCGCCAAGGTGGACCAGGCTGCCCGACAAGCAGTGACGCTGCGTCAAAACCGCTTGATGCGTGCGCAGCTTGATAAGGCGTTTAGTTTCGAGGGCATCATCGGGACGAGCGAGCGGTTGGCCAAGGAGATTAAACGGCTTTCAAAACTCGCTCCCACCAAGAGTACAGTGCTGATCTTTGGTGAGTCGGGTACGGGCAAGGAGTTGTTCGCCAAGGCGATCCACGTGAATTCGCCGCGGTGCGACAAGCCGTTCAAGCCGGTCAACTGTGCTGCGCTGACCGAAAGTCTGCTTGAAAGTGAACTGTTCGGTCATGTGAAGGGGGCGTTTACGGGGGCGTTGTCGGACCGCAAGGGCGTGATCGAATCGGCGGCGGGTGGCACGCTTTTTCTTGATGAGATCGGCGACATGCCGCTGACCATGCAGGCGAAGCTGCTTCGCACGCTCGAGAACGGTGAGGTCATACGCGTGGGTTCAAACGAAGTGCGTCACATCGACGTGCGCTACGTGGCTGCCACCCATCGCGATCTTTGGCAGCGGGTTGAAGAGGGCAAGTTTCGCGAGGATCTGTTCTTTCGGATGCATGCGCACGGGGCGATACGCATTCCTCCGCTTCGCGAGCGGCGGGAAGACATCCCCTTGCTGATTCGGCATTTCATGGATCGGGCCAACGCCGAGAACGATCGCGCGGTTTCGGGTGTCACGCCGGATGCGGTACGCAAGTTGACCAATCATAGCTGGCGGGGCAACGTTCGAGAACTGAAGTATGTCGTCGAGCGCATGGTGCTTGAGACCGACAACGACATGCTCGATGTCGAAGACCTTCCGGACAACATCCGCGGCAGTACGGAGATTGTACCTGTCGGCGTGCCCAGTCTTGCCGGGCTGAGCATGGCCGACGTGGAGCGCCTGCACATTTTGACGACGTTGAAGCTGACCGGGGGCAATCGTGAACGAGCGGCAGGAATCCTGAAGATCGGCGAGCGGACGTTGTACCGAAAGCTGAAGGACTATGGCATTACGTAGAAACCCGCCAATCGAGCTCGCACGTCGGCAGGTCGCGCGTCATCCCAGGAATCTGAATCTCGCGATCGCCCACAGGGCAGCGAATCCATCTCGCCAGGTAATCTTCTTGCCCTCTTCGTAGGATCGCCCCGCGTAGCTGATGCCGACTTCGTACACCCGCCAATTTCCCCGTGCGATCTTGGCGGTCATTTCCGGCTCGATGGCGAACCCGTTGCTGATCAGACGCATGGAGTCGAGCACGGGTTTTCTAAAGACTTTGTAGCACGTTTCCATATCGGTCAGGTTCAGGTTGGTCATCATGTTCGACACGAGCGTGATGAACCGGTTGCCGACCATATGCCAGAAGAACATCACGCGGTGCGGTCGCGATCCGACAAAACGTGACCCGTACACCACGTCGGCTTTTCCGTCGAGGATAGGCTGGAGCAGGTGCGGATAGTCGGTTGGGTCGTACTCCAGGTCGGCGTCTTGAATGATGACGATGTCCCCGGTTGACAGCGCGAAGCCCGCCTGAAGGGCGGCGCCTTTGCCACGGTTTCGTGAGAGAAGCTTGATGCGGAACCGTTGATCGGGCCATCGTTTTTCGATGGTCGGATAGAGTTCGCGCGTGCCGTCCGTGCTTCCGTCGTCGATCAGCACGATTTCGCGATCGATCCCGACGTCGGCGGCGATGACGCGGGCGACCAGTTCAAGCAGGGTGGCCTGCTCGTTGTACACCGGGATGACGATCGAAAGGAGCAAAGTAAGATTCCCAGCGTTACACGGTGTGCGGTGTTGATCGTTGCCTGCTGCCGCACGGGCGGATTGATTGCGTTGTTGGTGCCGGTAGATTCTTCATTCGTTATCAAACACGGAGAAGCCAGCCGCCACGAGATCCTGAACATCGAGCATGCCAACGAGTTGGTGGTGATCGTCGACGACGGGAATCTCATCAATCCGATGAGACTCGATCAGCGCGAGCGCGGTCGCGACGAGGTCATCTTGACGTACCGTTTTTGGGGAACTGGTCATCACATTGCGCACGACGCGCTTGGCTGGATGCTCCGGCTCGCCGAGCAAGCGTGACAAATCGCCGTGGGTGATGAGTCCGACGAGCTTGCCGTCGCCGTCAACCACGCCTGCCGCCCCCGCGCGTCGGGGTGCTTGCTGGACGGCGTGATAGTAATCGAGCAGTGTTTGGTCTGCCGCAACGGTGGGGCAGTCGTCACCGGTGCGCATGAGTTCGCAAGTCCGCATGAGACTTCGTCCGAGCGAACCGCCGGGGTGGAATCCGGCGTACTGTTCTGGTCGGATGTTCTTCTTCTCCATGACGGTGAGGGCGAGGGCGTCGCCGATGGCCAGCATGGAGGCTGTGGACGCGCTGGGGGCCATCCCGAGCGGGCAGGCTTCGGGCGTATCGCCGATGTCGATGACCAGATTGGCCAGCGATGCGCACTTGGACTGCGTTCTAGCGGTGAGCAGAATGATCTTGCATCCGAGATCTCCTACGCGAGGCAGCAAGCGGCAGAGTTCTTGGGTTTCGCCGCTTTTGCTAAGGGCGAGGACGACATCGTCGTGACAAAGCATACCCAGGTCGCCATGCAAGGCTTCCACAGGGTGCAAAACGTACGCCGGCGTGCCAGTGCTGGATAAGGTCGCCTGAATCTTCGTGCCGATGTTGCCGGCCTTTCCCAGCCCCGTCACCGCGATGCGGCCGGTGCAGTTGAGTATGAGACGTACCGCAGCGATGAACGACGGCCCGAGCTTTGCATGGGCGGAGTGAATCGCGTCAGCCTCGCGGTTGAGAATGTCGAGGCCGCGGTTGAGAATCCACCCGTCGTCGTCGGCGATCTGTCGCGCATCGGTTGTGTTGTGCTTCGCCACTTGTGTGCTCATGCTTGCTTACTATCGTTCTCGCCGCGGGTGGTCAACCTTCGCAGCGTTGTTTTGACCGGTCAGCCGCACTTGCGTGCCGGGCTTAATCGAAGCGCGAACGGTTTTTTCCACACGCCGTCGTTCCTCTTGCGAGGTTTTCGGATCGGCTTGAATCACCACGGTTGTGTACGCGTGGTCGCGTTGAAATCGCTGGAGTCGCCGCGTGAGTGCTGCGTGCGACATCGTCTTGCCGTCGAATCGGATCACGCCGTCCTTGTCGACCGAGATGTTGAATGGGACGGGCTCGACCGGCGAGAAAAGCAAAGTCACCGACGTGCCGACGCTGGGAATCTTGTCGGTGTTCGCCTCGAGCGTCAGCAGGGCGTTGTCGGCGCTGTGCATTCCGGGAAAGGCGATGAGCGCCGATGGAAAATCGACAACGGCGATAACGGTTCCTTCAAGATCGGCTGCGAACTTGCCGGCTTCGGTCTTCTGCGAACCTGCGAACACCCATGCGGTGGGTGTCATGGGTTTGTTGTCGTCAACACCGCGCATCCAAGTACTGATGTCGGCGATTCGCGTCTCACGCCGATCCTGCCAGCGAACCTTAATGCCGAGAGCGTCGCCGGCCGGAGGCAACCACCGCTCGTTTCGCTTGTCGTATCGGATGGGGTGACCGGGCTGCAATCCTATCAGACCGAGGGCCTCGTAAAGTTTCTTCGGCCGGGCACGAATCATCACGACGCTCTCGTGCTCGCGCGTGCGCGGAGCGCAGGCGAACAGTTCCAGCATGCCGTCGCGAAGACAAACCTCGCCTTGGACCTCCACGAGCCGGCGGTTCCAGTCGATCGTGATCCCCGGAGCGTAGTCGGCGGCTGGTTGTACGCGGTCTTTCGACGGCTGCGCGACAACCGACGTCGGAGAAGCGTTCACGCTACAGGCGGCCATCAACGCGGCGCTAAGAACCGGGCGAAGATTGGCGTTTAGTGGCATTGGTCGAAACCATCACCGTGTGCGAAGCGCGGGCGGACAAGTCGTCGTCGGGCGACACATGTCACGTCTGCGGAGGGGCGTTAGCGAGAAGAAAACGACGGAAACGCCTCCTGCTCGGCCTCGGTCTGGATGATGATCTTTGGCTTGATCAAGACCAGGAGCACCTGCTCGTCCTTGATGTGAGAGCGCGACGAGTAGAACCGCTTGAGGACGGGGATCTTGGACAGGACCGGGACGCCCGATTCGATCTCGATCTCGCCGGCAAGCTTCTGCCCGCCGATCAACAGCGTGCCGCCATCGGGGACCGAAACGGTGGTTCGCATCACGGTTCGCGAAATACTGGGCAACTGGACGAACAGGCCCGAACCCGCCGCAGGCCCGACCGAGAAGCCGAATGTTTGAATGCCGAGCAGCCGGCCGACGGACGGTCGCAAAGTCATGGTGACGTATCGCCGGTCGGCGGTGACCGTCGCTTGCGCGTCGAGAACCGCACCGGTTTCGATGGTGCTGATCAGTGGGGCTTGGCCGGTGGCGTCAACGACCGGCTGGAGGGAACTGACGAACGACTGTTGGTTGACAACAGCCACCCACGCGCGCTGTCCGTTGAAGAGCACGAGACGGGGGGCGGTCAAGAGTGTCGTTCTTGAGTCAGCCTGCGTTGCCCGGATAAGGAAGTCGACCTGGATGTTGTCCAGGAAGCTGCCGAATACGTTGAACGCCGGTTGAAGCGTCGGATTGCCCGCGAAAGACCCCGGCAGGTCGCTCGTCAAGGTTCCCGGGTCGGTGAAATTCAGGATGTTGCTGATGACCGGCAGCGGTGACGTGTTTCGACCGCCGATGAAGTTATTACCCCGCCCCGGCACAAGCCCGGCCTGCGTGAACGGTTGGGGCAATGACTGTTGGGTGTTGTTGGCGTTGAGCGGGTTGCCGAATCCCGGGACGCCCGGAGTGAAGCCGACCCGCGAGAACGAGCGTGGAAGAAGAAGCCGTGACCCCAGAACCGGGTCGGCCTGAACCGTGCCACCTTGGCCTGGAACGAAGTCGAATCCCGCGTTGCCGGAGTTGAGCACGATGTCGAGATCCATGCCCAACTCTTCAAGGTAGTTGCTTTGCACGGTGATGAAGCGGGCTTCGATCGCGATTTGGATCGCCCGTTGTTCGCGAAGCTTGGACAACAGCCCGCCAACTCTCGCATGGGTCGACGGCGTCTGCGTGATCACCAATTGGCCGTTGATTTCCGTGATCGACCCGACGTCGCCGTTGTTGGCACGCCAACTTTCCGGCTCGATTGTCTTGCGGATGAGGCTGACGAGTTCGTTGGCTTGCTCGTCGATCACGGATTCGTCCGCGTCTTCGTCGCCTTCGGGGAAGAAGATCGTCCCGTTGTCGAAGACGGTTCGGCGCTTGGTCTTGGCGATCGCACGTGAATTCTGATCGAGGTTCATGTTGGGAGCGTCGTCGAAGTCCGGAATGATCATCAGCAGGTCATTCACGTCGTAGACTCGTTCGACGACGGTGCGATCGAGAACGCGTTGGGTGGCGACCTTCACCAGAGAGTTCGCAACGGTATAACCAAGTTTGACGTCCGATCCGTTGACGTTGTCCAGCACTTCGCGAATGGCCGTGCCCAGCTTAACGGGATTCGCAAACGTGAGGTTGACCGGCGTGTTTCGATTAATCGATGCGGAGGCGAGGCTGTTCCAGGCGACGGAGATATTGGCGTTGGCGGCCTTGGCGAGCATCTGAACGACGTTCCCCAGCGGCTCGTTTTGAAAGTCGATTCGAATCGGCGTGTTCAACGAAGATTGGAGATCATCGTCGATTCCCGGCGTTTCACTGCCGGGAGGAATTCGTGCGGGCCGGCTGATGATGTCCAGCCAATTCTTGGGGTAAGTCAGGCCCTGCCACCACGGGATCTTCGCGTCGTCCGCATCGATCAGTACGCCCTGCGTCTGCTTGCGAAGATCGTCGCGCAGCGCTCGTTGCTTCACGTAGGCGTTCTGGTCTTCTAGCCCCTCTTTCATCCAACGCGCTGTGTCGTTGTTCGGATCGATGGCCAAGACTTGCCGCAGCACGTTGACCGCGCGATCCAGATTTCGGTCTTTGCGATGCTGCAGCGCTTCGCTCATTAGGGCGCTGATGCGTTTACGCTTGTTGTCGTTGATGTTGCGAACGCGTTCCTGGTTTTCGCGGCGTGCTTCTTCGCGTTGCCTGCTCACTTCGCGCTCGTTGTACACACGCTCTTCATCTTCGGTGTAGCGAGCCAGCGCTTGCACGTCGTGGAGCAGTGCTTCGTATCGCGATACGGGTTCAGCCGCCGATTTGCCCCCTTCAACCACCTGTTGGGCGCGAAGAAGTGCTTGCTTGGCCAATCCGAATCGATTGTTCAACACATGGTCACGCACTTCGATTTCCAGCATGCGATAGGTGGCGACGGTACGCTGCCATGCCACTCGATTACGCTCGGTGATCCGGCCGAGCAAACTGCGGGCACCGCTTTCGACCTGCTCGGTTTCGCCCAATCGCCGCAGACCGCGCTCAGCCTCTGGAAACCCGGGCACGTTTTCCAGGGCCAGTCGGTACAGGCGCTCCGCATCACTGATGCGCCCGGCGTTGAGGGCTGCGTCTGCTTCACGCGTGAAGACTTTGGCACGCATGGAACGCAGTTGCCCCGACAAGTCGTGAATGTCCGGGGCGTCTGCCGGGGTGTCTGAATGGTTCGCGTCGTCTGCGTGATCGACCGGCGGGGTGTCGTCTTTCGTCAGTGATTGGAGGCTTGCTTCGGCTGCCTTTCGGGTTTCACGCGACGTGAATCGGTTGTCGAGAACGCTCTGGAGCAGACGCTTTGCGTCCGGGAGACGACCTTCCGATACCGCCAGGACGGCTGCCTCGTGGTCGGCGTCAGCCTTTTCCTGCATCGACACCGCCATCGTCGCACGTTGTACAAAATGCGTCAGAACGGTGCGCTGGTCGTCAGTCAGTTGATCCGCATCGATCTGACCCAACGCGTGCTGAGCACCGACGTAATCTCCCTCGTCAAAGAGTTGAACCGCCGCTTCCAGTGCGTCGGCCTGCGTCGGCCGCTCGACCTGGGCGAAGCCGTTGGACGCAATCGCCAGGCAGATGCCGACCATCACGGCGCGCGGGAAGTCGTTGAGCAATCTTGCCCGGTTCACAGAGATCCTCCTAACACCATGTTGTTGTGCGGAAGCGTTCCACTCGCGCGAGTGTCAGGCCGACCGCAGGTTGCTTCGCGGGGTTGCCACCCATCACACCGTCCACGACGCGTGTGCTGCCCGCCAAGTCTAGTTTGCAAAGACCGTGGCTGCAAGGACCGCGCTGGACGCGGATTGCATTGCCCGCCTCAGCTTATTTCACAGCCTTGGGGTTGTAGACCCTAGCCTTGTATTCTTTGTATCGCGGTCCGGCCTTGTCGGCGGCCAGCACCCGTTGATGCAACTGTCCGCTGCGATCCAGATAGACCAGCGCGATCGTTTTCTGGGCCGGTGTGACGATCAGGCCGGCCTTGCCCTTTTTCTTTTTCACCCGGTACTGATAATCGTAATCAATGTCGATTACCGTTGCGCCGGTGTCGAATGCGATCGGCGGCTTATCGGGCGTGCCATCCGAGGTGATCCCCACTTGTTCGCGGGCGGTACCGCCGATGGGCTTGCCTATTTCGACCGGAAACCGATGCTCGACCCAGACCCCCTCGTACCATCGGAACACCGAGATTTTCGCCCCGCTGCGAGAGTTGGGGCTGCCGCCAGTGAGGAAAAACCGGGTGTCGGGCTCGATGTAGACGTCGTCAGACGGCGCAGACCATTTCCCCGCGACCAGCACTTGCTTGGCGTCGTCAGCGTTTTTCAAGGGTGTGGGGACCGCGCAGTAGCGATTGTAGAGATTGGCCCGCATACGATACTGGTAGGTCTTCCCGGATTCCGCGCCGCC
>CAYQFV010000087.1:9196-17051 GCA_964416845.1 uncultured Phycisphaeraceae bacterium
AGTTGTTCGGTGTCTTCGGTGGGGGCGACATCCCACTGCAGCGGGTAAGGTCTTGGCTGACAACTGTTGTCACTCTCGGCAGTGCAGAGTTCGCGGTCGAGCGCGTGCACGTCGGTGTCGGCGATCTTGGGGTACAGCCATCCTTCGCCGAACACGACTTCGGGAAACAGCGGCCGGATCAGGTCCGATTGCTCTTTCTTGACCAGATTGAAGTACTTGCGGGCGGCATCCGCTGAACTCTCTGTCGGAATCAGGCCCGTTTGTCCCTGGACAATCTCGATGGTTGGCGGGTCCGCCAGTTTGATCGGGAGGTAGGGTGTGACGTCGACCCAATCCCCGTATTGACCGTTGATGAGCTTCTCCCGACGTTGAAGATCAACCTTGACGATGTACGGATTGGTTCGATTGATATCGTAGCCGGAGCTACGACAGACGGTGATCTGCTCCTGCTGATCGAACAAGGCTGCAACGGTCACCCAGTTGACGGGTGTGTCAAAATTCCCACTGGTTGGCGTCGGGGCTTCCCGAAACTGCTTGGAAGCATCGAGTATGACCGGTGGGACCAAATTGACCATTGCGCGGCTGTGGGTCAGCGCGGGTTTTTGCGGTGCGATGACCTCGGCTAATTCGAGTTCGCCAGCCACCGGTCGCGATCCGATGGCATCGGGTACGCGCGGCAGGAAGGGCGTGGGCGCTGGCAGTTCGGCATCAAGCTTGGCGTATTCGAGCGGGCTTGATGCTTCCACGAGCTTCGGAACCGGGTTCTCGACGTCGATTGTGTTGACCGGGGCGCGTTTAAGCTTGTCACGCAGTTTGTGGGCCGCGTCGAGAACACGTTGATCGATGGCGTTCGGGCCGACAAGGTCGGATCCGATTTCGATCTTGTTGGGCGTTGAGATGCCGAAAATGGCAACGACGCCAAGCAAGGCAGCCACGCACAGCCCGAGCACACCCTTCTCGAGATGGCGTTCTACAACATTGATCGGCTGCTTGGCCATGTGTTCGGTCTCCTCATACGTCGCAGGGGTGGATCATGAATCTTCGTTGTCTGGCGGGACGCACGTTTTTCCGATGGCTCCCAGAACGGATTCGGGCATCATGCATCGGTACAACTCTCCGAAGAAAATCGTCTCGAAGTCCATCAGAACCTGTATCGTGGGTTCAGAGCCGTAGATTCGCCCTTCCATGGACAGATTCTCGAGCGCGCTGCGCTCGTACACGTACGAGACGTTCAGCAGGGTGTGGAATCGATCCTTGCACACCTCGTCGATGATGCGTGGCAGGTCGCGAGCATCGATGACCATCTTTAGGGTGAATTGAACGACTTCGAAAGTGTCCGTTGAGTTGTTCTTGGTGAATACCACGCTCGCGTCGCCGGGCGGATAGGCTGGTTCGTCCCCCGTCACCGAAGCCCCCAAAACGCCTTTGGACGACGGCAGGTAGCCCGAGACGCGAATGGAAATCAATTCTTTGACCGGCAGAACGCCGACCCACGCTTTCTGACCTTCGGCTTTAAGGTTCTCGGCGGCGGAATCGTTCACCCTCGCCAGCGACTTGATTACGTCCCGCTGCACCCAGAGGGATAGCTGCGCGAACCACATGTCGAACGGTCGAGGGGACAGCCCTTGGTACACGCTGCTGCTTTCATCCAACGAGTTGCGATTCACGTAGCAGTAGATTCCCCTGGCCTTGCGAATGGCAGCGCGGGATTCCGCTGACTTGCGTGCGGCTTCGTCGGTGATCAAGCCCGACGGATGTTTCAACGCTTCGGCGTCTTCGTCGGGTTTTCCCCGGCTGGTTCCGCGATCCTCATCTGCATCCTGTCCGAAACCTTGGGCGGCCAGCGCTTCTTCGTCAATCGCCTCCTGGGCGTTCTTGATGTCGTTGTCGGTCGGCGGTCCACCGCCATGAAGCACGGCGATGAGCTTGGGAAACTGGGCTTCGTAAATCGAACGGAATTGCCGTCGTCCGTTGTCCGTCGGCTCGGGGAAGAATCGTTCGCCGGGCGGAGGTTCGAGCGGTTCGTAGAGGTCGAGCGCCTTGGCCCGCTCGATCAGTGCGGAGTAATAGGATGCGATGGTCTCGACGCGTTTGCGCTCTGCTTCAATGGTCTTGTCGTTGAGCGGTTTCTTGCTCGCGCCGCTGAACTGGTCGTGGAGCGTGCGGATCTTGTCCAATTCTTCGCCGACTTCGCCCATCGCGGTCAGCCCGAACACGCCCAGACCGATGGACGCGAGCGCGACGATCGCCGACACGATGTTGACAATGTTTCGTTTGAGAAACCCAATCACCTTGATGCTCCTGCGACGCCTGCCGACCGTGTGCGCTTTGCCGGCTAGGACTTGTTCGCGTCATCCTTCTCAGGGAGGTCGGCGAGAACCACGTCGAATTTCAATTCGAAGATCCAGTCGTTCGCCATGGATTCGTCTGTCACCACGTCGTAGACGGTGGGCGCCGTACTGCGTCGCTTGTTCTTCTTCGACCGCCGCCGCCTGCGACGCGTGTCGCGCCCGGAGTCTTCCTTCTTTTCGAGATAACCGTGGGCGTCGGTCAACACGACTCGATTGATGTAGAACCCGTGCTTGGGTACGCGCCCGAACTTCTGCAAGCCGGTGCGAATGGTCTCGTCCACGAACCTCAAGTGCCCCTCGTTGGGTGTCCGGCAGGACAGAGTGATCAGAAATCCCCGGCGCGGTTCGTCATCGGGCTTTTTGATGACGTTGGAACCGGAGTCACCCCGCTCCTTGTCCAGCAGGTCGATGGCATCGAGATCGTCTGAATAGGTTGAGATGAACTGTTCAATGAAGATTTCGTTTCGATTGCCTCGCTTGGCCACGCCCGATCCGTCCTTTTGAATCGCGGCGATGTATTCCTCGAGCGTTTTGGCGCTGGCGAGCGCTCCCCTCGGGACCGGTAGTGCGGCGTGGACTGCGGCGAGGATTTTGGGCCAAAGCGCCTTGTTTCGTTGCAGTTGAACAATGTCGTTTGCCTTCTCCAGCTCGGATGACCCTTTGTTGCGGTACTTGTTCATTTCCTTTTGGAAGGTCTTGGATACTTCCAGCCACGTCATCGCTTCTTCCCGCGGTGTGAGGTTTCCCGTCACGCCGCGTTCGAGCAACTGGGTCGCGCGTTCGTACGATATCTTGGTCACCGCCCCGCCCGCGCCTGCGGACAAAACGCCAAGGTCGGTCGCCTTGCGAAACCAGATGATCCCGGAAGCGAGTGCCAAACACGCGGCAGCCGCGGCAAAATACGTCCGCTTCTTTCGCCAAACCAGTCCCTTGACGATTTCCGGGGGCAGCAGGCTGCTCTTGATGGCCGACGCGCCTGGCATCGCATCGCTCGTATCGAGCCCTTGCAACGCCAGCCCGTAAGCAACCACGAAACTCGGCAGTTGCTCCTTGAACGCCGCCGCGTCGCGGACCTCGATCGTGCCGACCTTCTTGAACGAATCCGGTTTCTCGACCGGCATCTGCAAGTTCTGTTGCAAGTATTTGGACAATCCGGGGAGCTTGAACGCATTGCCCATGCCGATGATGCGCGTCAGCTCGGTATCGCGGTGCGTCGAACGGTAGAATCCAAGCGAGCGCGAAAGCTCCTGAACCAATTCGGCGAAGACCGGCCTCATGGCCTGAAACACCTGCCGGGCGTACTTGCTCGTGGCGGCTGTTCGCTTGAGGTTTTCCGCCTTGGCGAATGACAACTTGAAAGATTTCACAAGCGTGTCGGTGAATCTGCTGCCACCCAACGGAATCGTTCGGGTCCACAGGCCGGCCTTGGTTGCGACGACCAAGTCCGTGTTGACGGCCCCAATGTCGAGCAATACGACGGCGTCGTCACCAATGCGATCTTCGAAGTGCATCGAGTTGTACAACGCCAGCGGAGTTGCCTGCACCGCAATGGGTTCAATATCCGCCTGTTCGAACGGTAGGAGATGTTCACGAATCAGCTCACGCTTCATCGCAAAAATTCCCACCTCAACGTCCGGCGAATCCTCCTCCTGGAACGTCTGGTAGTCCCAGATCACTTCGTCGAGATCGAACGGGATCTGCTGGTCCGCCTCGTATCGAACAATGTCGGGGATCTTCTTGGGCTCCACCGGCGGGAGCTTGCTGAATCGGGCGAGCGCGTGTTGGCCTGGGACACCGATGACGACCTTGTCCTTGCTGATGTCGTTGTGAGAGAGAAATCGTTCCAACGCTTCATTGATGAGCGTCAGCCGGTCACCCTGCTGCGCCGACAGGATGGTGGTATGCTCGATGTATTCCTGCCCTACGATGTCGACTTTGCCGTCGCTTCCCGCACGAAGCTTGATGGCCTTGAGGGCGCAACGACCGACATCTATTCCCCAAACGGCAACGGGAGTTGCCATACGCTTCTCCGAAAGTCTAACAAGTGAACCTTTACGTCTGTCGCGGGTGGTTACGCTTACTCCTAATCGAAGCGGGCCCAGTATAGGGGGCGTCGCGGGATGCTGCAAACCCGCTTTGCCGGTCGGCGGCAAGGAGTTGACGCTGCTTGATGCGCCCACGCCACCGCTCCCCGGGGGCACGATCGTCGGTCAATTAAATCGGCCTCCACGCGCGGTTGTCAATGATTTCTACTCTATTGAGAGATTTGCTGCCTCTGGCCTGTCGAATCGGCCCGGATTGTGCACTGCTTGCCGCTGGCGCGTGGTTGACTACACTCCCTGCCGAAGACATGACCGGCGTCGCTCGCTGTGATCGTGTCTCAGCATCCGAGTCCCGTCCAGCGCCGAGGCGGCGTTGCGATCGGAGAGCGGTCACCCGGGATGGCACAGGCGATGGTTTGTGCGTCGGCCCGTCGTGGTTTGTTTCGTCGGGTCTCTTAGGAATGAGGTTTACAAATGGTTAGTGACGACGCCATCAACATCAACGTATTCAACGACCCCGTGTTTGCCGAGAACGGCTACATCGTCTACCTGCGTGACGGCGGGCCATGCTGGGTGGTTGATCCTGGCCTGCCCCCGGAAGCTGAGCAGATGCTTGCGTTCTTGATCGAGCACCGACTCTCCCCGTCTGCCATCATCTTGACCCACGCCCACGCAGACCACATCGCGGGCGTTGACGAAGTGCTTGCAGGGGTTGGCGATCTGCCGGTGTACCTCGCGAAAGAAGAGTGGCCGATGCTGACCGACGCTCGGGAAAACCTGTCTGCCACGCTGGGCGCTCCCATTGTGGTCTCCGCTTCGGACGTTCGGGACCTTTCCGTAGGCCTGGAACTTGATCTGGATTCGACCCGTTGGGTCGCCGGTGATGTCTCGGGCCACTCCCCCGGGGGACGGAGTCTTTACTGCCAGCAGCATGGCATCGTTCTGGTTGGCGACGGCCTGTTCGCCGGAAGCGTTGGCCGGGTCGACTTCCCGCACAGCGATAGTGAAAAATTCATCCTCAATCTGAAGTCCACATTGATGAGCCTGCCCGATGAAACGCGCGTCCTTTCCGGCCATGGGCCTGAGACCACGATAGGCCAAGAGCGCGCGACCAACCCCTTCATCCTGCATGGTCTGTGAACGCGACGCAGCCGACATTGAATTCCGTAGCGGTGATCATTCCCGCGCTCGACGAAGCGGGCGGGCTTCGAGAGTTGTTGCCCCTCATTCGCGGCGTGGGGCTTGGTTGTATTATCGTCGGCGACAACGGTTCCACCGACGACACGGCGGAGGTTTCACAATCATTCGGTGCAATCGTAGCGCGCGAACCCAAACGCGGCTATGGAGCGGCGTGCTTCGCGGCGATGCAACGGGTTCCCGACGGGGCTGAGGTCATCGTCTTCATCGACGCCGACATGAGCGATGATCCAACCTTGATTCCCGAGTTGGCCGGTTCGATCCTTCGCGACGAGTGCGACCTGGTGATCGGAAGCCGCGTCGCGGCATTGCGTCAGCCTGGTTCGATGACATTGCCGCAACGTTTCGGTGACTGGTTGGCGACCCGGTTGATTCGACTCGGTTGGGGGTATTGCTATGCCGACCTAGGCCCGTTTCGCGCGATCCGACGATCCTCTCTCGATCGCATCGACATGCAGGACCGAGCGTTCGGCTGGACGATCGAAATGCAGATTCGTGCGGTGGAAGAGAATCTTCGAATTCGGCAGATCCCCGTTCCCTATCGACGTCGCAAGGGCAAGAGCAAGATCAGCGGCACGGTTCGAGGGGTCGCGCTCGCAGGCTACTGGATCCTGTCAACATGGTGGCGGCTGTGGCGGTCGCGCAAGCAGCGTCGCTCGTCGCCGCACACCTCGTGAACTGTAACCCCTATGCGAAGATGGCAGTCTAAGCGCCTCGTCGGGCCGATCTTCGCCGTCGCCACAAGAGGACGCTTGAACCCAGCAAGACCAACCCACACACGCCGGGCTCGGGAACCACTTCAAGGTAGAAGTGTTCGTCTCCGTAGAAGAAGTCGGGCTGGCCCGCCATCGCGAATTCAAGATCGTAGAAGTCCGGCGGCGTCGATGGGTCGACCAACATGCTGAACGTGAACACTTCCGGTTGGACGTACAGTTGCCCGGATAGTTCCGGGATGGTGTAGTACGGCGCGCTCGGATTGTTGTCCACAACGCCGGTCTGCATGAACCAGTTCGCGTCCGCAAGGTAGGAAAGCTGTCCGCCGTTGACGACGCCGGGCACCTCCGGACGCTTAAGCTCAACGGCGAATACCGTGCCTTGGGCGGCGCCAAGATCAACCCGGACTGACAGGTCGACGGTATCGCCCGGTGAGACCGTGAATACTTTGAGCAACCCGCGATCGGTTGCTCCGGGGGTGGTTTCAATGGGATCCGCAAAGCCGTCAAACCCGACTACTTCGGGCGTGCCTGCGGCGGGCGGCGCACTGGTGTGACAATCGCTGCAATTCCGAGAGTAGTTTGGAAACGCCGACGCTACGGTGGTTACGGCCAGTTCGATCATCGCCACGGTCAGAATCGTTCGCATCGTCATGGTGCAGCCCCTCCTGCGAGTAAGGTTGACGCGCCGCGCAGGATTGCACATCCAATCCAATCGCACCGGCGACACATCACGTGCCTGCGGCCGATCGCGCTCACGCTTGTTCACCCCGAACCCCTACCGGACCCCCACCCGGTTGTGCCGCCATGATACCCGATTCGCACCGGCCAACACAAGCGTTTCGTGAATTCGCGCGTCGCGGTATCAGGGAAAGGTTCTTCGGACGCTGCCAAGACTATCGGCCCTACGCCGCGGTCGATACGGACGTCAACCGCCTACACCGATGACCACACCACCGGAACTGCCGCAACGGAACCGCGTGGGTACGGGCGGTGCGGGCAGGGTATCGAGCCGCCAGCCGTTGCCTCGAATGATGCCACATCGCCAGTAGGCGTAGTTCGTGCCGGGAGGGTAGTGTTGAAGGTCCGTCTGTGGTTGTTGGTTGCCTTTCATTCGGACCCTGGCAACGCGGCCATCGACGAACACCATCTGAAACGTCCATGCACGACCGTGCCAACCTGTGATCGGTCGATCAACATCGCCCCCGAGGCCACCGGATAGACCGGTGCAGCCGTCTGCGCCGAAGTTCTGCCTGTACGCGAAACGCCCGACGTTCTCCATGATGAGCACGGTGTCCGCCGGCGATGGGACGCGAGACAGCGGGCGATAGACCGGCGAGTTGCTTTGTAGATTGCAATCACCGCCAGGGATGCCAACCCAGAGCGCGTTGGCCGTATAGCTGTTGCCGTAATGATCGTAAGACGATATGCGCTGGTTACGCCAAGCACTAAAATGGTGTCCACGGTAGCCGTCATCGGCGGGGCAGCGAAATACGCCGAGGTCGAGTCGCGTGTCGCTTTTCCAGTTGATCTGATTGATACCTCGATTGCT
>CAYQFV010000088.1:0-17015 GCA_964416845.1 uncultured Phycisphaeraceae bacterium
AACCATCCAGCACACAGAACAGGTCGAAGAGGTTCACGGTCTGATTGAAGTCAACGTCTCCGTAGGTGTTGGGAAGATTCGCGCACGCTCCGCCGCTGCACTCATCGAACGTGCAGACGCTCGAGTCGTCGCAGTCGATGTTGTCGACGCAGGGCGTCGCACTGGACGCCGGTTGAATGAATCCGCCGCGGAGCAGGAACGTGCCGCCGGTCAAGTCTCCGGCATCCGATTGCCCGGCGGTGCCGGTCAGGACCAACGTCCCGCCGGTGCTGGTCCCGCCGCCACCGTTCACCGTATTCCACGACAGGTCCAGCGTCCCGCCGGTTTGGGCAATGGCGATCGTCGGAAACCACGCTGTAGCCCATAGCAACAGAGCGATCACGAACCGCACCGCCTCGCGACGACGCAATTGTTCTTGCGAGCTAGGAGCGCAAGCGACGCGTCTTACCATCGCCGTGCCGCCGACGAACCCAACTGTCCCGCGATGGTTTGCGTCCTCAACACCAACCCCGCGCTGGCGCTCGGGACTCGGAGTAACCGCCGGCAACGCCAACCCTACGAATCCGTTCCCCACCCTTGGAAAGGATGGGGAACGCGCGTAATCGGGTCTCATCGGGCACCTCCCATCACGGATGCGTGGAGGTCGTCACTAACGCCTTCCAATGCTGCCATTCGCGCCTCCAAGCCGGTCAGTCGGGCGGTTTGTGCGGCAAGTCCGCCGCGAAGTTCTTTAAGTTCGCGCTGCATGTCAGCCACGGCGCGACTGCCGCGGACAAAGCTCTCGAAGAACACGCTGATCTTCTTGTGCTTCTTGCCATCGATCGATTCGTTCACCTTCGACCAATCGACTGGCTCCGCCGCGCGAGCGATCACGTACCCAACGGAGAACCTCTCCGCATCGTCCAGCATGGCGTGGCCGCTCACGTCTGAAGAGATCAGGTAATCTCCCGGTTGGATGTCTCGGCCGGAATCGGAGACCCACATGTCGCCGTTCCCGACGGCCATGATTTGATGGGGATTCTCAAGGGACGCTGGCTCGTGGGGCTCTTGGATACCGAGGTAGGCACCAAGACAACGCGGGTCATTCGACGTGCTCGACGCCGCAACCCCGTAGATCGGCTCGGCGGTATCGTCCGCCTGAAGGCTACGGTTTTCGCCGGTCATCACGACCAACGTGCCTCGGGTCAGTGACTCTTGCGTCCATCCGTAGTGCGATCCGGTAAACGCGTTATAGCTTACGGTATTGCCCGAGACAGTAATTGTGCCCTTTACTGAACCACTCCGTTGTAGATAAAGGATTACACCGTCATTCGCCACGCGATTGAAAAAGGATCCATCAGCTCGTGCTCGAAACACGACAGATCCTGCAGTGCCGCTCCGGGCGGTGATGACGTCGGCGCTAGCGTTGCGATGCGTCACGTCGAGTGCCGTTCCCACGCCGGCCGTATTCGTGTTTTGAAAAACGCCCGCGAATCCCTGTCCGCTGTTTTGCGCCCAGATCGCGGAATTGGTTGAGGATGCGACAACATGAAGCTTGTTGCTCGGATTGCCCGTCCCGATGCCGACGTCGCCGCCAGGCTCGAGCGCCATGATCGTGGGGTTGGCAGCGTAGGCGGGGTTGGGACCATACTTGAACATCAGCCTGGAACCCGCGCCCGTGTCATTTCGCGTCATGGCCCATTTATCCGCGATAGTGCCCGTCCCATTGACTTCCGCCAACACCAGCGTCGAACCGAAGGCGCCCGACGAGTTGCTGTACAGTCCCAGCACGGCATCACCGGATTCCACAACAAGGTCGTCCAAAGACAGCGCAGTACTGCTGACCGAAAGGTCCAACTCTTGAACGTGCATACGCGCCAACGGAGCATTCGTCCCGATGCCGACGTTCTTGGCGCTGTCGATGCGAAACGCTTCGCCCATCGTGGCGATGTTGACTGCAAACTCGTTCGCCTCGATCTTGAGAGCGTGGGCATCGGCGTCGTCGTCGAAAATGGAATTGCAACCGCTGCTAGGGACGTTGCACAGCTTGATCGTTACGTCCGCGGTATCATCGCCGACCAGTTGAAGAGACGGACCGAAGCCGCCAGTGGTTTTGAGCTGAAAAACGGTGCCTCGGGCGTCCAGTGCGAAACTCGGGTTCGGCGTTCCGATCCCGACCTTTTGAATGTTCACCAACTTGTCGTTGGTGAAATCGACCTGACCTGTGCTTGAGCTGATGGTTTCACCATCGATGGTAATCGAGCCGACCAGTTGTTCAGCGGCAGCGCCCGCGCCGGCAGCGACGCCCGAAGAACCGATGCTAACTGCGCCCGCGAAGCTTCCGCTGCCGCCGACGACCGTGTTCCCGGCGACGGACTGGTCACCGGTGACGTCGATGTCCTTGGGGACGCAAAGGGTGGGACAAAGCTGGAGAGCGATTCCTGCGCAAGCGGGGTCCCAGGCGACGCTGCAACAAGTGGGACTCGCCGCACACACCGCCGTTTCGCACGCCAGATCCTGGCAACCGGTCGCGGTCGGGTTGGACACGCAGCAGCTTGAGCCGAGACAGACGGTCCCCGCATCGAGGAACAACGTCGCGGTCGGATCGGTCGGGCGAATCGTAACTGCGTCACCGTCGATCTCGAGAGAGTTCTGTCCGAACTTGGCCATTTTCTTGGCCTGAAAGTTTTCTCCGACAATCGTTTCACCCAACATGGTCTGCCCGGTTGGGTTCACGTCGATCGGCGTGGCCGGATCAATGGGCTCGATTCTCTGCGTCAGAGCATTCAACCGGATGCCCGTCGTAATCACGCTCGCGGGACCAGCACCGGCCGGTACCACTACTTCGGCCACAGCGTCGACGTTTCCCTTCGCGGTCACGCCACCCTCAGTCAAGAGATCGCCCGTGACGACGACGTCATCGGTGACCGGATCGATCTTCACAATTCTACCGGGCGCCAACTGAATCGTCCTGTTGGCCGGGTCGAAGATCATCGGTGAGAAGAACACTTCCGAGGCCTCGAGTCCGGCTGCCTCAGCAGACAGCGCCGGCGGAGCACAAAGCCCATCGCCAAAACACGCCAAGCCATCAGCCGAGTTGAGCGTCATGCTGCTGGTGCCGGCGGCGACTTTCAAATCTCCGGTCGCGTTGTCTCTCATGAGCTTGACCGGCGTGGTGGTCCCGATGCTCAAAACCGTCTCAGTCAGTGTCTGCTCGGTCTTGAAGCCGGGCATCGTCAGAGCGGCGGGGCTGGGCGTGAGCTCTTGCCGTGAAAGGACCGTGAACGCCGTCGCCCCGGGCGGTTTGACCGAAATCTCCAACCAGCGGGCATCGCCAGAGAACGCCGTCGCCCCGAAATCCACCGTGGCCGTGAATCGGCCCTTGACGACGTCAATCATCTCGGGCGGCAAGACGGCTCGCTGAGTACCCGCGACACCATCATCCCACAGGGTAAACTGAAACTCCGTCATTCCATCGACCGCGGTACCGTTGTCGAGCAACTCGCCTTGGTATGTAAAAGCGTTGCTGACAGCAGCGCCCCGCACGGCCGACGTACCCGCCAGCAGTGCTACGATCCCGATGAACCCAAACGTTCTTCGTACTTTCATCTCTAACTCCTTCCAGATGCGCTAAGTAATCCAAGCTCCCGCTTTCGAGCGGCGAGACTTTCCTTTGAATCCATCCACCGTCAGTTGCCTCGCCCGTGGTGAGTCTTACGAAGCAATCCGTTCCCACTCCGCCGTCGCTGATCTGCGCGGTTCGAGATTGCACAGCGTCTCTCCGGCACAGGGGGTCAAACTTCGCACGTCTACGGTTCGATGCGGCCCGATATCCGGCTCGAGAATTGCTTCTCGTCGTGTTTCTCGCCGGTGGCCGCGTGCGGATCACAAAGCGTGGCCCGCCCCCAACCGCCGGCGACTGTGTGTGGTTGCTAAGCCGATAACCGCCGTTCACGGCGTTGACTCACGCCCAAGTTCAAAAAATCTTGAAAAAATAGGATAAATCGGGTAGAATGCGTTCGTTCGTGGCCATCCGACCCTACGCGGAGTGCATCAACATGCTCCACTGGGCGCCACGCGGACCGAGCCGGGTGCCCCATCTCTCTCGGAGATGGGACGCGATGATGGGTCATCGAAATCATTCGCCGTCTGATCATCGAGTCCCCACCTCTGCACGGAGGAGGTGAGCCACTCAGTCGAACCGGTGTGTGTGGTTGTCCGAGCGGCTATCCGCCGGACGCTAGGTTATTGAGGAGGAGTGCGCCAGGTGGATGATCACGATCTTGAGGTGCGCGCCATTCAAGGCGACGCGTCTGCCCTGGCAGAACTTCTCGAACAGGTTGGTCCGGTGGTGCGGGCGGAGTTGAATGGCCGCGTTCCAGACCAATGGCGTTCGGTGCTGTCCGAAGACGACGTGATGCAACAGGCCTACGCCGACGCATTGCGTGGAATCGGCCGGTACACGCCGCTGGGCAGCGGTGCGTTCAGGGCTTGGCTCTCCAGTCTGGCCCGGTGCAACCTCACTGATGCGGTCAGAATGCTGGGGCGAGAGAAGCGCGGGGGGTCTCGTCGACGCGTGCACCATGTGCGCGGCGAGGACTCCATGGTGGAATTGATTGGCCTGCTCAGCGGGTCGACGACATCGCCCAGCGGATATGCGACGCGAGAGGAAATCGTCGACGCGGTGACAGACGCCTTGACCCACCTTCCCGAAGCATATCGGGATGTGGTCAACCTGTACGATTTACGCGGTCTGCCTGCGGACGAGGTCGGGCGGCTCATGGGCCGGAGCCGCGGGGCGATCTACATGCTCCGCGCCCGCAGCCACGATCGTCTTCGAGAACGTTTGGGAGTCGCGGGGGCTTTTTTCACCGATCCGGCGTGAGTTTCGCGAGCGTTTGGCGATTACGTAACCGAGGTATGCGCTGCGGCACGTAACCGAGCAACCGGCGGCGGACGACCGTTTGGAACGACACGCAATGTTGGCATCGGAAAGTGACTCTAAAGAGCGTTCGCTCATCGAAGCCGCTTTCGAGCAGGAGGGGTCCGGCGAATCCGCCCGCGCGCCCTCCGATCACCGTTGCAACGAAAGCCGACACGCCGCCGATGCCGAAGGGAATCCTCGGCCGATTCTTGCGGAAATCGGAGGCTATGACATCGTCCGCAAGATTCACGAGGGCGGCCAGGGGGTCGTCTACGAAGCCCTGCAAAAAACCACCAACCGCCGCGTCGCTATTAAGGTTTTGCGTCACGGTCCACTAGCCAACGATCGCGAACGAGCACGATTCGAACGCGAAGCGCGGATCCTCGCGCAAATCCACGATCCACGTATTGTGGCAATTCATCACACAGGCCAAGCCTACGGCGGCGACTATTTCGTGATGGACTTGGTCGACGGCGTTCCGGTGGACACGTTCGTCGAACAGTCCGCGATGTCGGTTCGCGAACGCCTCGAACTGTTCGCCGATATCGCATCCGCGGTCGAGGCGGCCCACCTACGCGGCTTCATACATCGGGATCTCAAGCCCAGCAACATTCTGATCGATACCCACCGCCACCCGCACATCGTGGACTTTGGCCTTGCCAAGTACGCCGACGACGCCCGCGCGGCGCTCGCTGAGTCACCCGATATCACGTGTACAAACCAGTTCGTCGGATCCATCTTGTGGCCAACCCCCCACCAAGTGCGAGGCGAGCTCGAGTCAGTAGACACGCGAAGCGATGTCTATTCACTGGGCGTGGTCGCCTATGAAATGATGACGGGGCAGCTACCGTTTCGCTCATCCGGCGATCTACACGAGACCGTTCGCAAGATAGCCGACGCCGACCCGCGTCCGCCACGCTCACTGAACGATGAACTCGACGCCGACCTCAGCGCAGTCATTCTGAAGTGTTTATGCAAAGATCCCGATCGTCGCTATCAGCGCGCAAGCGCCATTGTAGACGACATCCACTCCTACTTCGCTAATCAACCGATTTCGGCACGCCCGCCAACCGTCTTCTATCAATTCCAAAAGGCGTTCCGCCGCCATCGCCTGGCTTTCGGAACGCTCTTCATGTTCCTGGTCACAATCCTCGGGTTTTCCGTCTGGATGACCGCGCTCTACGCTCAGGCCAACTCCAGCAAAGCGGCAGCCGTTCGGGAATCTCGAACCAATGAGGCTATTCTGTCCTTTCTCATTCACGATATGATTGCGGCAGCCAACCCCGAGGTCTCCATGGGCCAAGACCTCACAGTCCACGACCAACTCCTTTCCGCAGCGGCCAACGTCGCGAGCGCCTTTCCGGACGACCCGGTGGTTCGTGCAAAGGTTCACGGCTACATTGGTGACGCGTTTGTCGGCTTGGGTGATCCCTCGAATGCTCAACGCCACTTCGAGTCCGCCTTGAGCGAAATCAGCGCTGAAAAGGGCGACGATTCTCTGGACGCACTCGACATACGACTCCGACTCATTGCTCTTGGGATTAGCTGCGGGCGCGCGACGTCGCTGAAGCCCAAAGCACTCCAACTACTCGAGGACTGTCGCCGTGTACTCGGCCCCCGGTCCCAACGCACGCTCGAAGCGATGGCTCATCTCGCCAGAATCCACTGGCTTCTCGGCGAGCTTTCACAGTCTCTTCATCTACGCCAAAACGTCTTCACCGCACAACGCGAACTGCTCGGGCCAGAACACGCAGCGACCGTCGGAGCATTCGTCGAATGGAAGCTGGCAGATCTCAACACGAAGGGGACTCACGTAGAGGCCGAAGAACAGTATCGGCTCGTTTACGACGTAAGCCGCAAGGCGTTTGGCGATGAGCACCCACACACTTTGACTGCGCTGGCTGCAGTAGGACAGGTGTGCGCACTGCAGCGGCGCCTGAGTGAAGCGGAACAATTGTACGCGGAGGCCATCGCTGGACTGCGACGCGTGTGCGGTGACAACCACACGTTGACACTGAAGACGCGAATCAATTATGCCCACTGCGTACTCAGCGCGCGATCGCAGGACAGTTCTGCCGCGACAATACTACGAGATACGCTCGATACAATTAACGCTGCTGACGAGCCGATTGAGTCGCTCAGAATCTCCTGCGCCTACTTCCTTGGCATCGCGCAAACGAAAAGCCGTCAATACGCAGAGGCAGTGAAAGTGCATCGCGAAGTGGTTGCCTTTCGAATGAGGAGCGACGAACAAGAGACAACTGCAGCCGCGGGTGCACTCGGCGCGCTGGGACGGGCCGAAGAACGCTGTGGCATGTTCGATTCCGCGGAGGAGCGATATCGTCGCACCTATGAAATCAATCTGAAAATCTTTGGCCCTGCCTACGGAGACACGATGTGGGCCGCAAGGTCGTACGTTCGAATGCTCTCACGTCACAACGACGCCGATCGCGCCTTGGCGATCGCTGAATCACTCTTGTCGGCCCGCCGAGAGGCTGCCGATCGACCGGACGCGGACGCATACGTATTGAATTGCTGCGCTCGCGAGTACTTGGATGTATACCCGGCATACCTTCGCGATGCCTCGCTCGCACTTGAGTACGCCAAGAAGGCTTATTCCAAGAGCGGCGATGAGTATCACTACAATCGCTACACTTTGGCGCGGGCATACGAAGGCGTCGGCGAACGGCAGATGGCCATCGAAATGCTGCACTTGGCATTGGAGAACTGCCCCCTAGAAGTATCGTCGGAGCGACATCTCTATGCAGAGGAACTGGCGCGCATTCTGGAACGCGACGGCCAACGGAATGCGGCGGTCAATGTGTTTCGTGGCACGCTCGCGCAACGACTCAACGTCGACGAACCGAACGTACGCGACATTGGGTTCGCCAAGTATGATTTGGCAATGATTCTGCAAGACCGAGGTGAGACGTCCGAGGCGAAACAGCTCTTGGAGGAATTCCTTGACATCGCTGATGAGCATCTCGATCACTCGAGTCACATGATTCCCAGCGCGCGTGTCGCGCTGGCGAAGCTGCACATCGCGGCTGATGAATACGAGACGGCGGAACCCCTGCTCTTGAGTGCATTCGAACGATGCACGCAAGATGCCGTTCCACTGCCGGTGATCGCACAGGAGGCTGCGATAGCGTTGAGCGAATTGTACGACCGTACTGGCGAGAAACAACTTGCCGAGCGCTATCGCGCGCGCGTGGGAGAGTTGTAGCGCAGACAACGAACACGAGCCTCGTACGTGACGCGCGAAGGGCACAGTTGTGTCATGCCCGTTGTCGATCCAGCGCGGCGCAACGTATCATTGTGGGTGGGAAAGGGTCATACATTGCTACACCGGATCGAACACCCGCCACAAACGCACGATCGAGCGCGTCATCGAGCCGACGCGCGCTTTGGCGAGGCACGGATGCCGCAGGCACAAGCGACCAAACGTCATCCATCGCATCAGCAGGTTTTCCCGCGGTCGTACCAGCCATGATCGCCCTTCCGAAACTCGCCCCCCAAGTAGGTCGGGCTCAGCCCGACACATTCAGTGCTGCCAGCGTGGGGCGTAGTCACAATGCGGCATAAGTCGCGAGGACGTGATTACAGAGCAGCTTCGAGAAACGCTCGAACGTAAGATCGCGAGCGGGCTCACGATATGCGCCGCGCCCTCCTGCCGATTTCCGCGACAACAGTAGGCATGCTGCATCGTAACAACGCTCACGCATGAGTCGTCGCACAGCCTCCTCGCAACGGTTCGCGTACGATGCGCCCCGGTAGACTTTGAAGACCTCGAAGTGTTTTTCGTGGACGGTGACCGGCCGCGTCGACTTCTCCGCTTCCTCGAGCAGCATGAGGTAGCCAAGGAACGGCCGTGGAGACGTCTGGAACGCGCCTTCACGATAAGCTGTCCATAGGTCGGTTGAATTGCCGACAGCCTCTTCCACGCGGTTGTTGAAGTTGTTTCCGAACGACGGCCCGCAGAGGGACTTGAACTCGACTGCTGCCAGCAGCGATTCGCCAGCGACAACGATCAGATCCCATTGCTTCGTGGGTCGAAAGAACCCTGGCAGCGTGAGGTCTTCTCGACCACGACGGAAAATCACGCTCTCGGGCAACCCGCGCTCAACGAGCAGGTCTACAACAAGCCCGCTAAATCCGCCCAACTGCTTGCCGCCCGTGGCTGCGGTTCGATTGCCGGAATCGCGCCTACCTGTGCGGGTTCCCTGCTGCTTGCCCTGTCGTGTCCGGGTTTGCCAGAAGTGCTTGACGGCTGTTGCAATGCGACGTTCAAGGGCTTGCATCATCACCACTCGGAAGAATCACGTTGATCTTCGTCTTGCTGAACATGTCGACGGCTTCCGACTTGACGCGGTCGCACGCAGCCTTGCAATACGTTGGGTCGATCTCGACGCCGATACTATTGCGCCCAGATTTCGAAGCTGCCAGCGTGGTCGTACCCGTGCCCATGAACGGGTCGAGCACCGTGTCGCCGACGAAGCTGAACATCCGCACCAATCGCTCGGCCACCTCGACCGGGTACGGCGCTGGGTGATGCTTCGTCGAAGCACCCGTCAGCCCGGTCCAGATTTGCTGGAACCATCTCTGATGATTCTCAGCCGAGATGAGGCTCAGAATCCTCGTCGGCAGCGACGGCTTCCGATATCCGCTAGGCTTACGCAGCATGAGGATAAACTCGATATCGTTCTTGATGACTGCGTTCGGCTCGTACGGCTTACCGAGGAACCCCCCGCTGCCTTCCGCCTCGTACACCGCGTTGGCAATCTTATGCCATATGATCGGCGCGAGGTTGTCAAAGCCGATCGCGCGGCAGCGCTCCTGAATCGACGCGTGCAACGGCACGACGGTGTGGCGACCGTTGTTCTTGCGTCGCGAAAGGCAAACGTCGCCCACAACGCAAACCAGCCTCCCCCCGGGCACAAGCGCTTCGTAGCACTGCCGCCACACTTGGTCGAGCTCGCCAAGGAACGCGCCGTAATCTTCCACATGCCCCAGTTGGCCCGGACCGTCGCGATACTTCTTGAGCGTCCAATACGGCGGGGAAGTGACAACAAGATGGACGGAATCAGGCCCCAGAAAGTCCATCCGCCGCGCATCGCCCAGATAAAGATCATGCCGCGTCGGGGCCGATCGCACCGCCGACTCGATGTCCGCCATCAAAGTCTGATCGCGCGCCATCCGTGGCAAATCTCGCTGCGGGTCCGCCAAGTCGCGACACGCAGCAGGCACAAGCGACCAAACCTCATCCGTCATGTCTGCAGGTTCTCTCGCGGTCGTACCAGCCATGTTCGCCTTCCCGAAACTCGACCCCCAAGTAGGTCGGGCTCAGCCCGACGCACGCGACGGACAATCATCCACGCCGTCGATATCGCGCGCCGCCCAATCTACCCCGCTGGCCGTTTCACGAAACAGCCCTTCCACAACCGTCGCGCCAACCAATCAGGACAGGCAACGAACGATCTATCCGGCCATCTTCTCCCAGGCAATCTACACGTACGACACGCCCCTGTCGATCAACACAAAGTAGGTTGGGCTCAGCCAGACACGTCCGATGGGCAATCATCCACGCCGTCGATGTCGAGCCAAGCCCGACCTACGTGGCTCACCTCCATACGCTAGCATCGTGTGGTTGGCGGGCTCCCATCTGGGTATAATCTGACACGCCTCTTGAGCCTCGCCATCGATGACTTGCTTTCCTGTATCCATTGGCGATACTGTCTGCACTTACTTGAGGCTTTCTGAACGAACAACTGATACTCGTCTATCGCGCGACCGCAATCGTGCTTAAACAGGTCGTTTATGAGCGCCAGGCAGAAATGCAGTTGAATCTTATCGGGCTCATCTTCTAACGCATATTGAATGAAGACTTCTATTTCAAGGACCGTCGCAGGATTCAAGCGATTTGACTCCTGAAGTATTCTGTATTGTTGCCGAGCTTGTTGCAATTGATCGTCGTACGCAAGAAGAAAGGCGAAGCTCGTCCGCCAAAGAGGGTCTTTGACTTTGGCATCCCGTAGTTCGTGTGCTATTCCTATAGCTGCCTTGATGTCACGTCGCAGAACAAAATGACATATCATTCTACGTATCTTCGCGCGATACGAATGTGGATTCTTAGACATCCACGTATCGAGCAAAGAGTCAAGCTTCTTGATTACAGAAATGTCCTTTGTTGCGATCCATTGAGGAACACACTCCTTTGTTCGCTCGGCATATATCTCGTCATATCGTGTAGGCAAGCGGTTCTTGATTGATTGCATATGCGGGATATCGAGAATCTGACTTTGCAGAGACGTGGAAATCTTGTCATATAGCTCTTCAGCATAGTCAAGGCGGTTTGACATAAATGAAGTTATCGCAATTACATACTGGGCGCCGATAACAATACTTTGGGCCGAGAATTCGAGACTCGCCAGGTCGTTCTCAGTGGATATGTTTTGATGAATGGGTATGACATCAGTCATCTCTCTCGAGAGCTGGGTGCCGATGGCTTGCGAGACGCTCTCATGCAAGACAAGTGCTGTTAGGCGGAGAATATGGCATTCTTGATTGTTCAATGTGCGAAGCCTGACAGTCCCGTAGATCATGAACTTTGAGCGGGCCTTACGAAGATACTTCGCGGCGTCCTCGCGTGAGTGTATTCTCTCAGCAATGTCGCTGCTGGGGACAAGAACGGAATAGGGCGTTTCGGCGGGACATGAGTTCAGCAAGTTCTGAATGGAATCGACGAAGTCTTCTTTAATCGTCCGACGTTGCGTCATGTCGCTGACGTGGATAGCAACGATAAAGCCGATAGTGCCCTTCTTGGCTCGCTCGGCGGCATTGGAGTGCAGCCAGAAACCGAATTCCACCGCGGCAATAAACGCGACAAGCATATATTGTGTGAGGGAGTATCTACCTGCTGCGTTAACAGGCAACCACAAAAGGAGAAGGGCGGACGAAATAGCGACAGGGAGAATAATCGAGAGTGGGCGATGCCAGTTCTTGCGTATGTATGGCTTGAGAATATCGTTGAGAAGTTCGCTCATTATCGCAAGGCTACGTTCGGGCACTCACATGGGCAAGGGCCACGACACAGCGAAGCGATCGTACGGGAACGCGGCCAGTTGGGGGAAATCAGATGCCGAAGCCGGGATCATGCAGTGGATTTCGGCAGCCGCACGGACAGACAACTATTGACTGCCGGACGCGCCATTCATCCAGACGGCAAACCAGCCCCGTCAAGATTGGACGACGCGCCCCCTTCGCGCTGCCGCCAGCCGGGTAGCCGGGTAGGGCAGGTGCTCGCACCTGCCTTTACCGAATGCCTTTGGCGCTTGTGAGGTGTAGTCACGTAGGGTGCGTCCCGGACGCACCATTCGCCTACTTCGAGTCCTTAACCTCGAACTCCGCGTCGATCACGTCGTCCTCGCTTGCGCCGTCAGCGGGGCTTTCGGTCGCTGCATCTGCACCGGCTGGCGTCTCGCCTGCCTCCGCAGCCGCCTTGGCGGCTTCTTCGTACATGATCTTGCCGACAGCCTGCGACGCTTCCATGGTTGCTTCTATCGCCTTGCGGATCGCGGGCTCATCGTCGCCCTTGGCCACCTCGCGCAGGTTCGAGACGGCAGCCTCAATCTTCGCTCGCTCGTCGGCCGGCACCTTGTCGCCGTGCTCCTTGACCGTCTTTTCGGTCTGGTGGGCAAGCTGCTCCGCCTGATTCCGCGCTTCAACCAGCGCGAGCTTGCGACTGTCCTCTTCGGCGTGCTCTTCCGCTTCGCGTCGCAGTTTTTCAACCTCCTCTTGCGACATCCCGCTCGATCCCTCGATTCGGATCTCGCTTTCCTTCGAGGTAGCCTTGTCCTTGGCAGACACCTTCAAAATCCCGTTGCGATCGATATCGAACGTGACTTCGATCTGCGGCACACCCATCGGCGCCGGCGGAATCCCCGTCAGGTTGAACTGCCCCAGCGAGCGATTGTCACTCGCCATCTGACGCTCGCCCTGAAGCACGTTGATCGTCACCTCCGGCTGATTGTCAGCCGCTGTGCTGAACACTTCCGTCTTACTGGTCGGAATCGTCGAGTTCCGCTCGATCAGCTTCGTCATAATCCCGCCGCGCGTTTCCACACCCAGTGTCAAGGGCGTGACATCCAGCAGAAGAATGTCCTTCTGATCGCCGCTGAGCACCGCCCCCTGGATCGCAGCCCCCATGGCCACAACCTCGTCGGGGTTCACGCTCTTGTTCGGCTCCATGCCGAACAGTTCGGTCACCAGCTTCTGAACGGACGGCATTCGCGTGGACCCGCCCACCAGCAGAACCGAGTCGACCTTGCCATCCCAACTCGACTGCTTCTTGCGGGCGTCCTGAAGCGCGGCGATCACCGGCTTGCGACAGCGCTCCGTCAGGTCTTCGGTGATCTCCTCAAACTTCTGCCGCGTGATCGTCATCTGAAGGTGCTTCGGGCCGCTCTGATCCGCGGTGATGTACGGCAGATTGACCGACGTCTCCAACGTGCTCGACAACTCGCACTTGGCCTTCTCGCACGCGTCCTTCAGACGCTGCAGCGCCATCGGATCGTTGCGGATGTTGATGCCCTCATGCTTGCGAAACTCCTCCGCAACGAATCCGATCAACGCTTCATCATAATCGTCACCACCAAGGTGCCCGTCGCCGTTGCTCGCCAAAACCTCGTAGACGCCCTCAGCCCCGATGTCGAGGATCGACACGTCAAACGTCCCGCCACCAAGGTCGAAGACCGCGACGTGTTGAGACTTCTTGCCGTCCAAACCGTAAGCGAACGCCGCCGCCGTCGGCTCGTTGATGATGCGCTCGACGGTCATTCCAGCAATCACGCCGGCATCCTTGGTCGCCTGACGCTGCGAGTCGTTGAAGTAGGCAGGCACCGTGATCACCGCGCGGTCGACCTTCTCACCAAGGTAGTCCTCAGCGGTCTTCTTGAGATCGGCGAGCACCATGGCACTGATCTCGGGCGGCGTCATCTCCTTGTCGGCGATGCGCACTTTCACCAACTCGTCCGCTCCGCCGGTGACCTCGTACGGCACGGTCTTCTCTTCGGAACTGACTTCGTTGTGTCGCCGACCCATGAAACGCTTGATGCTATACACCGTGTTCCTCGGGTTGGTGACCTGCTGATGGCGCGCGATCTGCCCGACGAGACGTTCACCCTTGTCGGTGATCGCAACGACCGACGGCGTTAGCCTGGCTCCCTGGGCGTTGGTCAAGACCTTCGGTTGGTCACCTTCCATAACGGCGACCACAGAATTCGTCGTGCCGAGATCGATTCCGATGATTTTCGACATTATCTTTTCGCTCCCGTGATGTTACGTGGTCCCCAAACAATAGGGACGATCGCGCCGACGGGTCCAAGACCGCGTCTTTCGATGATACGCAGACTGACTCGTTGCAACTTGGGTGCCGGTCGAAAGACGTTTTGCCATCGAACGTAACCATCGCGGCAACAATGCTTTACCGCTTCACAGCCGCGCGTCGCGATCCTCAAGTCCTGCCATGTTGGCAGCACTCGCGGCTGCGGAATTGGCATGAACTTACGAAAACCCGAGATTTCTCTGTCCGTGCGACACGAAAGGCCATACACTCCCGACGCGATGTCCCTGAGCCCATTTGAAACCGCCGAAGCACACGATTCCCCGACGGTCGTTCAGCTTTCGATCTTCATCGATGATCGCGTAGGCCAACTGCTGCGCCTCGCCAAGGTTTTCGACGGCACGCCGATTCACATTCTCGGATTGATGGTGGTCAATTCGGTGGATTGCGCCATCGTGCGAATGATCGTGGACGATCCCGACGAAGCCGTTCGCGTGCTGACGGATCATCGCTTCCCAGTCAAAGAAACCGAGCTTCTGGTCGTCTGCCTGCCTCCCGGCAAGCGTGCGTTGCTGCACTTGTGGACGGCCGTTTTGAGCGCCGAAATTAACATTTATTACACCTACACGCTGCTGGGGATGTCGCACGGGCAACGGGTGATTGCCATGCATGCCGAAAACCCGGCGATGGCTTGTGAAGCGCTCAGCGATCGAGATTTTATCGTCCTTGGGCAAGACGACCTACATCAGCACCTTGAATAGTACGTTCTGCCACGACGACGGGGCGTCGGCCAAAATGACAGGGCGTGACACTCGCGGGGTATATCTATCTCACTGTTACGCAACGAGTTACAATTCCAGACCAATCGGCACAGACTTTGCTTCCAATCCCCAATAACATACGGCCTCAGACCTTAGGCCGATCGGATGATCGGCGCGGCTGGCTATTGTGGGAGGTAGATAACAATGATGGTTCTTGATCCCATGTACTTCCTGTTCATTCTGCCGGCCATGGCGCTGGCGGGTTGGGCATCGTTCAAGGTGAAGAAGGAGCTGGCCGCTGCGGCGCAGATCGCGCCGAGTAGTCGCTTGAGCGGCGCGGAAGCGGCGGATCGCATCTTGCGCGCGAACGGTTTGGACGATGTGCGAATCGAATCCGCGTCAGGCCTGTTGGGCGATCATTACGATCCGCGCGGGAAGGTGCTGCGATTGACGCCCCCGATCTACAGCGGTCGAACGATGGCGGCTGTTGGCGTGGCTGCTCACGAGGCGGGGCATGCGTTGCAGGATGCGCATCACTACTCGCCTCTCAAACTGCGCACCGGATTGGTGCCGATGGCGACGTTCGGTAGCAATTTCTCCTTCATCATCATTTTCGTCGGATGGTTCTTTTTGCATTCGCAGGTGTTGTTGCTGGCCGGCATTGGGTTGTTTTCACTGACTGTGCTGTTTCAGTTGGTGAATCTTCCGGTCGAGTTCAACGCCAGCAGCCGGGCGCGCGAGGTGCTCGTGGATTGCGGCGTGGTTTCCCGCTCGGAGCTTGCGCCGGTAAGCAAGGTGCTCAACGCAGCCGCGATGACTTATGTGGCTGCCACGCTCATGTCGGTACTGACGCTCCTGTACTATCTGTATCGTTCGGGGTTGTTGGGTGGCCGACGTTAGGCCGGGACGATCAGCGGATCATAGTTCGTTGTCTTCGGAAGAAAGCGCCAGCATGCCAATTGATCGAACGGCCTTGGAAGTTCTGGACGCAGACTTTCTGTCGATCCGTCATGAACTGCTGAACGTGGCTGCCGGGCTGGATCGCGTTGATCGTGGTCAAGCCTTCTCCGCCGTGGGTGACGATGCCCGGTGGGGACAACTTTGCGAAGCGTTGTCGATTCTCAGCGACGGAACGCCAAACCGGGCCGAACGCATTCAGATGGTGTTTTCGAGGGCGTACGACCCGAGCTGGCGGGAGCGAACCGACCCGGGGTCGCCGGATCGTTAGTGCGAATGGTGCGTCTGGGACGCACCCTGAATTCGAAAGTACGCGACGTTTGGACTACATTGACCCTCACATACATATGGTTTCGCGCGTTACGGACGACTACGAGCGGATGGCGCGTTGTGGGTGTGTTGCGGTTTCAGAGCCGGCATTTTGGGCCGGCTTTGATCGTGGGTCGAGCGAGGCGTTCCGAGATTACTTTTCGCAGTTGACAGAGTATGAGCCTAGTCGGGCGGCGCGGTTTGGTATTCAACATTTCTGCTGGTTGTGCATCAATGCGAAGGAAGCTGACAACGTCTCGCTGTCGCGCGAGGTGATCTCGCTGATTCCGGATTTTCTCGATCGTCCCGGCGTGTTGGGTATTGGCGAGATCGGTCTGAACAAGAATACGCGCAACGAGACGATCATTTTTTCGGAGCAGGTGAACCTTGCGGCTGAACGAGAAGAATTGATTCTGGTTCACACGCCACATCTTGAAGACAAGTATATGGGAACGCGGATGATCCTGGATCTTCTGCGGTGCGATGATCGCGTTTCGCCGGATCGCGTACTGATCGATCACGTCGAGGAGCACACTGCGCGCCTCGCGAAGGACGCGGGGCATTGGTGCGGCATGACGCTCTACCCGACCACCAAGTGCACGCCTGCGCGGGCGGTGGACATCATTGAGACCTTGGGGGCGGATCGCATGATGGTGAATTCCGCCGGCGACTGGGGCGTGAGTGACCCGATGGCCGTACCTTGTTTTGTGGCTGAAATGCGGCGGCGAGGGCATGGCGAAGCGTC
>CAYQFV010000089.1:0-16955 GCA_964416845.1 uncultured Phycisphaeraceae bacterium
GGGATCTGACGCTAGTCCTGATCCGCATGCTCCTTGGCATCTTCCTGTTGGTCCGTTTCGGGCTGCTCGCGTTGATTGTGAGTGGAGCCATGACCAGTGCTCTGGAGAGCGCGGCCATTACACCGAACCTGTCGGCCTGGTATTCGGGCGACATGCTGGTCATGCTCGCCGTGGTTGCGCTGGTCACGATCTACGCGGTGAAAACCTCGCTCGGCGGTCATTCGCTGTTTGGCCCCGGCCTGCTCGACGAATGATTCCTCGCCAATCGAGCTCTTCGCTCGCCGATTTGCCTGGAGAAAGTAACGCAGAATGAGTGGCGGAGTCCGCAGTCAGTCCCAAGTTAATTCGGTTTCCGAACGGGTTTAACGGTCAAGATTGGTCTGGTTGAGTCTGTTCGTAACCGCAGCATCAATCGAAGGATATTAGTTAACTGGTTGTCAGGCCAGGGCTTACGAAACATGGGTACGCGGGGTTCGATTCCCCGAACCCGCCTGCGTCAGAGCGAATCAGCATGGGCATACGGTTGTCAGGTTTGTTGGACATCCAGCTTTGTGAGCGGATGTTCTGATTGAAGCGTCGATTCATGTTCATGACGCCTGTTCTACTTGACCGGAAACGGGTTTTGTAGTGCAATCGGGGGCAATGAGACGTAGTGCAACCGAAACCAAGGAGATGACCTTAAACTCTTGCCCATAAAGCGCTTACGCGGGTGTAGCTCAATTGGTAGAGCATCAGCCTTCCAAGCTGAATGTTGTGAGTTCGAGTCTCATCGCCCGCTTTGAAGATAACTTGTTTGCCGAACGCTACTTAGCGTGCCTGCCCTCGTCGGGGTAGTGCGGCCCAAAAGTCTGTAGCAAACCCGTATATACCGGTTTGGTACCGATTTGAGGAGCCACACGAAGACCCATTGCCATTGGTCCTTGGTCGTGATTCGCCATTCACTACCCGCTTGTTGCAATTGCAAGTGGAAACCGGCAGGTGGAATCCATTGACCGGCGACCTTGGTGAAGGCGATTTGCCGGCCGTCGTCGGTGGTTAGCGTCCTTTCCGACCCGGCGACGGTTTCTACCAGCGTTCTGCTGTAGGAAAATCGCCAGACGCCGTCGGCGCTGTTGTGGTAGAACGCGAAGTTCATATCCGGCCCCAGACCGTTCCAGCCGGTGATGGGGATGGTGGTGAGGAGGTTTCCGTTGAGCATGTTCACGCTGGAGTAGGTGGCTACGTCGAGACTGCGTTCCCACGGCATGGCCGACCCGGCGAACATCGGAGCGAGTTGCCCCGCACCGCCCGGATCAACGCCGCCGCCGCAACTGCCAGGAGGACATTCTTGAACGGGTCGCCGGACGGTCCCGGCATGTACGCTGCCGACAGCAAATAGCAGGCTGATCGCAAGGCCCAACGCGGTGAATCGGATCAATGAGTGACTCTGTTCGCCGAGGCGATGGGCCACACCCCGCCCGCCCACACCGAGTCGGCGCTCGCGCTTCTCATTTCGACGGATGAAGGGAGACAGGTTTGAAACGCCGTGACTGGTGTGGAGAAGACTGGACACAGAGCAACTCCTTTCCCTTCGCGCAATGGCAAAGAAACGGCTGGGGTGGGCTTGTCTGTTCCGATAATACGAGAATGACGAACAGTGGGTCAAGAATTTTCCGTATTCTCTGCAATTGCACGCGCGGCCTCACAGTGCTGACGATTTCAAGAACGACTGCGTCATTGTTTTTCGGATAAATGTGTGGACATCATAGGTCAACTACTGCGTCGTGCCGAGGTGGTCGGCGTGAGCGCACTCCGCATTGGCCGCCGGCGACTCGGGCGAGCCCGAGTTCCTATTGTGCGGAGACCGTCGGCGTCGCCGTTTGGCCCGCCGATTGCCCGGAGATCATTTTCGCCATGCTGTGGGCCGAGAATACGACCCGGAACACTCCATAGCTCAGAAGAAACCGGCCGCACGAATTGGTTCTCAGACATATCCGCGCTGGCGATGTCTCAAGACCTACCCGATCGTTCGGCAGCATCAGCCGTGTCCGCCAAAGCGCGTCATCGCGCTGCGCTTTCGCTCGGAAAGCGTAGAGCGACCCTGCGCTGGAGGCGTCATCTCAAAAACCATCCCACGCTGGCGCTGGGGGCTTGAGGTACTCGCCCGCGAAACCGGCGGAGTTGCCCGGTTGCCAAGGGGGCGTGGCAGAACTAGAATGCCGTCGGCGTGGCGTTGCGATCTGATGGCGGCGGGGTTCGTGGCCGGTTGCCTGGGATTCGGGCTGGAGTCTGGAAACGAGCAAGTCTTGTGATGCCGGGTGTTGATCCGGCGCTTCCGGGCCTGTTCTTTTATTCCGATGCGTGAATATTTTCACAATCTGTACATGACGCTAAAGACCATCCTGATCGGGATGCGGATCACGCTGAAGTATTGTTTTGCCCGTACGATCACGCTCCAGTACCCCGACAGGGCTCCTGCCTTGCAGCAACGATATCGCGGGTTCCATTATTTTGAAATCGAAAAGTGCATCGCGTGCGACTTGTGTGCCAAGGCTTGCCCGGTGGATTGTATCTACATCGAAAAGACCGGAGCCCGCAAGATCGAGAAATCGTCCGGCATCGCCAAGGGCGGCGCCCTGACGCGGTACGCCATTGATTATTCGAAGTGCATGTTCTGCGCATTGTGCGTCGATCCATGCCCGACCGAATGCATCCACATGGGCAACATTCACGATCTTTCCGGTTACGATCGCGAAAGCATGATCGTGGAATTTACCGAGCTTGCCACCGAAGGGCTTCAAACGCCTCAACCGTTGTGGATGCAAAAGCAGGAGTTACCGGCGTGGGCGGCGGAAACCAGGAAAGAGTGGATCGACCGTGGTTTGCCTGTCCGTGATGAGATGCTCAAAGCGCTGAAAGAACAGCCGGTCGCCAAAAAATAGGGAATCGCTTCCGTGACCACCGTCCTGTCAGCCACATCGTTGATTGCTCAGATGGGGATCGCTCAAGCGGGCGTTCCGGTCCGGGGCGATACCAACCTTGAGTTGGTGACGGGCATCGGGCTGTTCATCATTGCGGGTTTTTTGATGGCGTTCGCTGCGCTAGTGGCGGGGCGCTTCGTGCGACCGGCAATCTCCCATCCGGAGAAAGACGCCGCCTACGAGTGCGGTGAACCGGTCATTGGCGATAGCTGGGTTCAGTTTGATCTGCGATTCTACGTGGTCGCGTTGGTGTTCATCATCTTCGATGTTGAGATCGCGCTGTTTTGGCCTTGGGCGGTCGTTTTTGGTGCTGCCGACGCGTCGGTGACGCAGGGTCATGCGATCAAGACGATTGCCCTGTACGACATGTTGTTCTTCTTCGGCGTGGTGGTGGTGGGTTTTCTTTACCTGTGGCGATTCGGATACCTGGATTGGGTCCGGGCAGCCACCGGCCAGCGTCACCGGAACAAACTCGCGATCGATGCGCCACCAGAGCAAGCGTCATGAGTTGGATTGAAAACCGTTTCGAGGAAGGATTGATCGTCACGTCGCTTGATTGGGCCATCAACTGGGGCCGATCGAGCAGCATTTGGCCTATGACGTTTGGCCTTGCGTGTTGTGCAATCGAGATGATGGCGGTTGGCGCGTCGCGTTTCGACATCGATCGTTTCGGGGCAGGTGCCTTTCGGGCCAGCCCTCGTCAGTCGGATTTGATGATCGTCGCGGGTACGGTGACGTACAAGATGGCCAGCCGGCTGAAACGACTCTACAACCAGATGCCCGAGCCGAAATACGTGATCGCGATGGGAGCCTGCACCATCGGCGGCGGGCCTTACTTCAAACACGGCTACCACGTGGTCAAGGGTGTCGATCTGGTGGTTCCGGTGGATGTTTATGTGCCCGGTTGTCCGCCTCGCCCGGAAGCGTTGCTCGAGGGGTTGATGCGTTTACAGGACAAGATCAAACACCAAACACGCGCCCGCGATCCGCTGTCGCGCGTGAAAGCCGAAGTTCTCGGCGATTGACCGGATCGGTAGCGCAGGCGAATTACCCATGACGGCTGAAGAAATCAGCGACGTTCTCAAGAAGCAGTTCGGCGAGGCGGTCACGCGCGTCGCCATGGACGGACGGCGACCGTACGTGGTCATCGCTTCGGAGCGTTGGGCCGACGTGGCAGTGTTCTTGCGGGACGATTCGCGCCTCGCGTTCAACATGTTGCAGTGCATCACAGCCATCGACCTGTTGGAAGACAACAAATTGGCGGCGGTGTACGACCTGTTCTCGTTTCCGATTGCCGGCGCGGGACAAGAGTGTCCCAAACTTCGTCACCACTTTGCGATCCGGGTTGAGGTGAATCGTGATGCCCCGCACCTGCCTTCTGTTGCGAGTGTTTGGCCGACGGCGGATTGGCACGAGCGCGAAGCTTACGACATGATGGGGATGGTGTTCGACGGCCACCCGAACTTGCAGCGAATTCTCTGTCCGGACGACTGGGAAGGTTTCCCGCTGCGCAAAGATTATGAGTTTCCGGTGGAATACCACGGCATTCCCGCGACGACCGAGTATCAAATGTTAAGCCCGAAGCACTAGCGGTGGCTGCAATCAATGGCTGAGACGGTTTTTCAAACTCGACCCGATGTGATGATGGACTTGGACAAGTCCACTCAGGGCGACGTGCGGACCGAGGAAATGCTGGTGAACATGGGTCCCCAGCATCCGGCAACGCATGGCGTGCTGCGGGTGGTGCTTCGGACCGACGGCGAGATGATTCTCGAGGCGGTCCCCCACGTCGGCTACTTGCATCGCTGCGCCGAGAAGATCGGCGAAAGCGTTCAGCCGTACCAATTCGTCCCGTACACCGACCGGATGGACTATCTCGCGGGTATGAACAACAATCAGGCCTTCGCAATCGCCGTCGAGCAGCTTTGCGGTATCGAGATCCCGGACCGGGCGAAGTACGTCCGGGTCATTTTCGCGGAGTTGAACCGCATCGCGTCGCACCTTGTGGCGTTCGGGACGTACGGTTTGGATATGGGTGCGTTTACTCCGTTCCTGTATTCCTTCCGAGAGCGAGAGATGATTCTCGACCTGTTCGAGAGCGCGTGCGGCGCCCGCCTGACCTACAGCTACATCACCGTGGGCGGCATTCACGACGACTTACCAGACCGCTTCTTGGACGTTCTGCTCGAGTTCCTTGACTACTTCGAGCCCAAGATCCCCGAGTACAACCAGCTATTGAGCTACAACCATATATTCGTAAAGCGGACCGCCAACGTCGGCGTCATCAGTGCGGCTGATGCGATCCGTTGGGGTTTGACCGGTCCGTGTCTGCGTGCCAGCGGCGTGCTGTGGGACCTGCGACGCAGCACGCCTTACGAACTGTACGACAGGTTCGATTTCGACATTCCGGTCGGCTTGCCGGGCGGTCAGGAGAGTACGCCCAATTCCGTGGTGGTTGGCGACTGTTGGAGTCGCTACTTCGTCCGTGTCTGTGAAATGCAGCAATCCTGCCGGATCATCCGGCAGGCCGTCGAGCAGATGCCCGGCGGACCGTTTCAGGCGGACAAACTCAAGAATCTTAAGCTGCCTGATGACGAAGTGTACGTCGAGATCGAAAACCCCCGAGGTCAACTGGGGTTCTACATCCGAGGCGACGGCTCCACGATCCCATCCCGGGTCAAGGCGCGAGGCCCGAGTTTTTGCAACATCTCGATCCTGGAGCATGTGGGGCGTGGTTGCCTGCTTGCCGACATACCTGCCATCGTCGGAAGCATCGACATCGTGATGGGAGAAGTTGATCGCTAGAGCACTTTCGATCATCGTGTAGCGTCCAGCTTGGGAGCGTGTCGAGGTAGGACCGGCTCCAAAACGCTGCAATACGCAGAACTTGTTTTGACGACGGATGTGGTCAGCCGTTCCATCTAAAGAGTCCGGTTGCTAGAATCCGCCGACCGGGTTTCGGTTCGGCGAGCACGCCGGCGGGTGCGGAGGAGTATCTTGGCAGACGTTTCGGTTCCCTGGAAGCCGCGGAAGGACATACGCTACGGCGGTCTCAGCGCTGTGGTCGCCGGTTGCGCGCGGATGGTCTACGGGATGACTGCCCCCATCGTTCGCGCCTTTCCCGGGCCTATCTTCTTTGGCGGTGTCGTCACAGTCATCGTGGTCGTTTGGGCGGTCTTTCTACTGTTCGGATTCGTCGACACCTCGCTGATCAGCAACGTCGAGACGAACGACCCAGCCGTTCTTGGCCTGTTCAACGGGCCGCTGTCGCTCAACGAGTTGCACGCCGGCCTGCTCGCGGTGGGTGTGCCCGGTGCGGGGCTTCTTCGTTATTTGCTCTATCCGCTCCAATACGAACTCGTTCGTGATATCGTTGGGTTGGCCGGCGTGTTGGGATTCATCTCGATCATTCCGCTGTACACCATCTGGTGGGAGCGCAAAGTCGCCGGCAGGATTCAGTCACGCACCGGTCCCATGCGGGTCGGCGGCTGGCATGGATGGTCGCAGTCGATGGCCGACGGAATCAAGCTGATTTGCAAGGAAGATTTCTGTCCCGCGGCAGCGGATAGGCCGCTCTTCAAGCTCGCACCCTACCTTGCGTTCGTGCCGGCGATTCTCGCATTTTTTGCGCTGCCGTTCGGCACGTATTGGGTTTTTCGCAACCTCGATGTCGGTCTCGTGTTCATCCTGGCCATGCTGGGCGTTGAAGTGTTGGGCGTGATCCTTGCGGGCTGGGCGAGCAACAACAAGTGGAGCGTGTACGGCGCGATGCGCGAGGCGTGCCAGATGGTCTCCTACGAAATCCCCATGGGGATGGCCCTCCTTATCCCGATCATGGTGGTCGGCTCGTTGAATTTGACCGTCGTTGGCGACTCACAATCCGCCGGCTGGTCGTCGTGGATCGTGTTTCGCAGTCCGTTCACGTTCGCGGCAGCGTTGATGTACTTCATTGCCTCGCTGGCAAGCTGCAAGCGGGCTCCGTTCGATCTTCCCGAGTCCGAAAGCGAGTTGGTCGCTGGTTTCCACACCGAGTATTCCGGATTTCGCTGGTCGCTGTTTTTCTTTGCAGAATATGCAGCCATGTTCGTGGTGAGCGGCCTGTTCGTTATCCTCTTTGTGGGAGCGTGGCATTCGCCGCTACCGATTGGTTGGTCCGTCGGGCTGGGCGAATCGCTTCCGGCGAAGGCGCTCAAGGGTATTCTCTTTGCCGGGCCTCTCTGGTTCGTCGGCAAGTGCGTGCTGATGTTGTACGTGCAGATTTGGATTCGCTGGACGTTGCCTCGAATTCGCATCGACCAGGTATTGTACGCGTGCATTCAGGTCATGCTGCCCCTGATGATGGTCATCCTCTTGGGACACACGTTGTACGAGTTGTTCGTTCCGACGAACGGGTGGATCTGGATGACGTTCAATGTCTTGCTGTCGGTGATTGGTGCGGTGGCGGCGGTCGGCATGGTGGCGATCGCAACCTACGGCTATTGGCACCGCAAATCGCTGGTGGGTTACCTGGGCGTCGAAACGCTTCCGGGTGCGTAGTGCTATTTGATTCGCAGTTGTCGACATGAACGAGAATCGTGTGTTGATCAACCGTCATCGACTTCGTGTTGTCCTGTCCGTCGCGGTAGTGGTTGCTGGCTGTTCAGCGATCGCGCTCGGTCAAGACGCACTGCCGGGCGAGCTTGGCGTGGAGGAGTTCTCCGGCGCGCCGACGTCCGTATCGGGAGGAGCTCTCGAAGCCGTCATGTTCTACGTGTTCGGCGGAAGCGTTCTGATGTGCGCGATCGGCGTGTGCGTGACCAAGAGCGTCGTCCGAATGGCGACGTGGTTGTTCGGTACGTTGGCAGCCGTCGCCGTCTTGTACTTTCTGCTCGGCGCAATGTTCCTCGGAGCGGTTCAGTTGATTGTCTACGCCGGCGGAACGCTGATTCTGCTCGTTTTCGGTGTGATGCTCACGAGTAAGTCGCCATGGGTGCGGTTTGAGGCGAGGCGCACCGAGATGGTCGCTGCCGGGTGTGTGGCCTTGGCGTTGTTCGCGGGCTTGGCGACCGTGTTGGTCAAGGCCAGTTGGCCGGTGCAGGTACGTGTCGCGCGCAGCGCGACGATCGAAGCCATCGGCAAAGAGTTGCTCACGACTTACCTCGTGCCGTTCGAGGTGGTGAGTGTGTTGTTGTTGGTCGTGATGATCGCCGCCGCCTACTTGGCGCGGCAGGAAAAACAGTAGGATTCGCGATGTTGGTCTCGTCCATCTTCACCGTGGGTTTGATTCACTACCTCGTCCTGGCAGCCGCCGTATTCTGCTGCGGGCTGTTCGTGATGATGACCAAGCGAAACGCGATCGGCATTCTAATCGGCGTGGAATTGCTGTTGAACGCGGTCAACATCAACCTGGTCGCTTTCGATCGCTATCGCGTGGTGGAAGGGATGGACGGTCAGATCACCGCGCTGTTCGTCATCGTGCTCGCTGCCGGAGAAGCGGCGGTGGCGGTGGCTATTTGCATGAATCTTTATACGAACCTCAACACGATCGACGTCGATCGCGGGGACGCGCTTCACGGGTAGGGACAGCACCGCGATGATGATGTCGGTGTGGCGGCTTTCATGAGTAGTTACGAATCCTATCTTATCGCCGGAACGTTGGTTCTGTTCGCAAGCTTCGTCGTGCTCATGCTCTTCGGCTCGCGATTGGGCAAGCCGCTGGCGGGTTGGGTCGCGGTGGCTGCAATGGTGACGAGCTGCGTGTTCGCCACCATAACGCTGGTCGGCTGGTACGGCGAAGTCGACAACGGCACGGCTGATGCGCTGACCGCAGCCGCCTCGGCGAATCAATACCATTGGGCCGACATGGGCACGGTGTCCATTGACGTCGGCGTGAAGCTCGACTCACTGACCGTGATCATGTTCTTCATGGTCACCTTCATCGCATCGTGGATCTTCATCTTCAGTGTCGGCTACATGTCAGGCCACAGCGACGAGGTCGGTGGACAGAGCAAGTACCATCGCTTTTTCTGCTACCTGTCTCTCTTCGGGTTCAGCATGTTGGGATTGGTCTGCAGCAGCAACCTGCTGTTTCTGTTCATCTTCTGGGAACTCGTCGGCTTGTGCAGTTATCTGCTGATCGGGTTCTATTTCGACAAGAAATTCGCCTCCGACGCAGGCATGAAGGCCTTCATCACCAACCGCGTAGGAGACTTCGGTTTCCTGTTCGGGTTGATGATGGTCTTCTTCTTTCTGCGAACGCTCGATCTCGACCGGGCGACCATGGCGTTCGCTGAACAGTTCCACACCAAGACCGGCTTGTTCGATCCCAACTACACGATCAACCTGCTCGGCTGGCAACTCTCGGGCGGCCTCCTGGCGACCATGATGGGCATCGGCCTGTTTTGCGGCGCGATGGGCAAGAGCGCCCAGTTCCCTCTCCAAGTCTGGCTGCCCGATGCGATGGCAGGCCCCACCCCCGTCAGCGCCCTCATCCACGCTGCCACCATGGTGGCAGCCGGTGTGTATCTGGTCGCCCGGGTGTTTCGATTGCTCACCCCCGACGCCCAACTGTTCATCGCAGCCGTCGGCTGCATCACGCTAACGCTCATGGCCCTCATCGCCGTCGTGCAGGTCGATATCAAAAAATGCCTCGCCTACTCCACGCTGTCTCAATTGGGCTACATGGTGTTCGGCATGGGGTGCGGTGCGTGGATCGCCGCTCTGTTCCATCTAATGACCCACGCATTTTTCAAATCCATGCTTTTCCTCTGTTCCGGACAAGTCATCGAAGGCTGCCACCACGAGCAGGACATGCGGAAGATGGGCGGCTTGATCCGAAAAATGCCCGTTACCGGGCTGACGTTCCTCGTCGGCGTGCTCGCCATTTCGGGCTTTGGCATTCCGAAGATGCACTTGGGGATTGGCGGATACTTCAGCAAAGACGAAATACTGGCCGTGGCCTGGGATAGGGCGTACATGTTTGGTCAGCCCATCGAACACCACGACGAGGGGCACGCTTCGGCAAATCCTCTCGACGTCCACGGGTCGGTGATGCTCGTTTCAGATCAGCACGAGCAGCCAGCTACCCATAGCACACCCGCAACCGCGACGCAGCGCTCACACGAGACACGCGCATCCCACAGCCCGACCGAAGGGGCGGGCTTCATGCGTTCCGGCAGCGACGGGGTCTGGCGATTCATGTTCTGGTGCGCCATTTTCACAGCCTACGTCACGCCGTTCTACATGATGCGGGCGTGGTGGATGACGTTCATGGGCAAGCCTCGCGACAAGCACGTGCACGACCACGCCCACGAAAGCGCGCTCATGTGGGTGCCGCTCGTCGTACTCGCCATTTTCACCTGTGTGTCCAGCTACTTCATCTTCCGACCCATGATTGCCGACGCAGCCCCAGCCGCCACCGACGCGGTCATGGTTGCCGGTTACGACGGAGCAGCCGCTACCGCCCTCGATGCCCACGGACAACTCATCCACCTGCACGCCGCCCACAATTGGCTTGCGTGGGGCGTTGGTGGGTCCTGGCTGATCGCGTTCCTCGTCGCGATCGCCATCTACCGCAACGGCCTGGAGCACGGAGCCAGATTGAAACGTCTCTTCGGACCGCTGGCGACGTTGCTGGAGAAGAAGTATTTCTTCGACGAGGCGTACGGGTTTCTGTTCGTCAAGGGCGCTCGAGCGGTGGCTGCGGTCTGTCGCTTCTTCGACACTTACGTGATCGATTTGATCGCCAACCTGCTCGCAGCGATCACTGAACGCTTCGCCGTGTTTTCCGGCCGCGGTGTCGATGCCCACGTGATCGACGGCGTCTTCAACGGGCTGGCCGTCACGTCGATGGATGTGTCCAACGCGTTTCGCAGCCCCCAGACGGGCCGCATTCGCAACTACGTTTTGTTCGCTACCGGTGGGGCAGCCATTGCGATTCTCCTGCTTCTCCTGGTGCACAGTTTTTCCGAGCCGGCGGCGGTATCGCCGTTGGCGACGTTGATGACGAGTCCTTCACACTAGCGGGATGCTACTGCCGTGGACAGCTCACTACTCACACTGATCGTCTTCGTTCCGACCATCGGAGCGCTGGCCTGCTTGTTGTTGCCCAAAGAGATGTCTCGCGCTATCGCGGTCTGGGCTGCTTTGATCACGTTTGGCCTCTCCTTGTTTCTCATCCCACCGTTCCTGGGCGCGGGAGATTCGCAGAACGCGATCGACGTGTTCGGCAGCTACTACGGCCAAAAGCTCCACTTCGTTCAGCGAATCCCTTGGATTACCGGCGATTCATTCGTCATCGAGTACTTCGTCGGGCTCGACGGCCTGAATCTGCCGCTCGTCATTCTCACCACGTTGATATCTCTGCTGGCTTTCATCGCCAGTTGGAACATCGACTCGTGGAAAATCAATAAGGGCAAGAAGGGCTATTTCATCCTGCTGCTGCTGCTCGAGACCGGCATGCTCGGCACGTTCGTTTCGCTCGACTTCTTCCTGTTCTACATATTCTGGGAAGTCATGCTTCTCCCGATGTACTTTCTCATCGGTGTCTGGGGCGGGCCTCGCAAAGAGTACGCTGCGATCAAGTTCTTCCTGTTCACGCTGGCAGGTTCGGTGCTCATGCTGGTGGCGATGGTAGCGATGTTCTTCTACAGCGCCGACGCGGTCGCCCAGAGTCCCGGTTTGGCGACAAGCTACAACGAAAGTGTGGGTGTGCTGACCCATGGCACGTTCGACATGATCGAGCTTGCAACCAACGCAGCCATTCAGGAGCACTTCCGGTCAGCCGTCTTCCTGGGAACAGCCTTCGCGCCGGTCATGTTCATGTTCCTGTTCGTCGGGTTCGCCGTGAAGCTGCCGATCGTTCCGTTGCACACCTGGCTGCCCGATGCCCACGTGGAGGCCCCCACACCCATAAGCATGATACTGGCGGGCGTGCTCTTGAAGATGGGCGGCTATGGATTCTTGCGACTGTGCTACCCCATTTTTCCGTCCGGCGGCCAGTATTGGGCGGGTTGCTTGGCTGTCATCGCCGTGGTGAGCATTCTCTACGGCGCGTTTTGCGCGTTGGCCCAAACCGACTTCAAGCGGCTCGTCGCATACAGTTCAATCTCTCACATGGGCTACGTTCTCCTGGGCATCGCCGTCATGACGGAAACCGGTTTCCAGGGCGCAATGTTCCAGATGATCGCCCACGGCATATCCTCGCCGATGTGCTTCTTCCTGGTCGGCGTGATCTACGACCGCGCCCACCATCGTGAGATCAACCGCTTCGGCGGTTTGTGGCTGACCATGCCGAGGTACGGCACGATGGCGACGATCGGGTTTTTCGCGTCGCTCGGGTTGCCCGGGCTGTGCGGGTTCATCGGAGAGGTGTGGGTTCTGCTGGGCACCTTCGAGGCGAGAGACATCTTCCCCTGGGCTGTCCCGTGCGCCATCCTGGCAGCCGCCGGAGTCATCTTCACCGCCGCGTACATTCTATGGCTGATTCAACGAGTCTACCTGGGTTCGGAAAAACCCGAATACGCCGGTTACCCCGAGGCCACCACCCGCGAGATGCTCATCCTCACGCCGCTCGCGATTCTTTGCCTCGTACTCGGTGTACTGCCCAGATTGGTGTTCGACCACATGAACGGTACGCTAAGACAAATACTGGACCAGTTGCTCTAGACGATCAGACCGTAACGACACAGGTCGGCTTGCGTCCGACCCAACGGAACCGCGCTTGATGAGTCCAACGTTCCAAACATTTTGGTTTCCCTCAGCCGCAGATCTGAGTCTGTTCGCGCCAGAGCTAGCGCTCGTCGCCACGCTGGTCGCGTTGCTGGTCGTGCCCCTCATCGCCGGCCGATCGTCGCCGACAGCCGGCAGGATTGCACTGTTCGGCGCTCTGGCGGCAGCCGTCCTGGCGTTTCGATCGTCCGCAGACGTCGCGGGCGGGGGCGTCAGCGCGCTCGCACCGCCCGCCGCCGCGGGTACGTTGCTGGTCGACAACCTTTCCGTTTATTTGAAAGTCCTTCTGCTGCTGTTCCTCGCCGGAACGATCCTACTCTGGTTCATCGGTTCAGCCGCCACCGACGAGAACGGGACCGAATTCTTCGTCTTACTCATCGGCAGCGCGTTGGGCATGGTGCTGATGGTCAGCTCGCTCAACCTCTTGATGATCGTCATCGCCATCGAGCTTGCCTCGCTCCCCAGCTATGCCATCGTGGGTTTCGACAAACGCAACCGCGCCGGCGCCGAAGCCTCGCTCAAATACGCCGTCTTCGGCGCGGTGAGCGCAGCGATCATGCTCTATGGCGTTAGCTTGCTTTACGGTATGTACCACACACTCGATGTCGTCCGGATCGCCGACCGACTTGCGGTCCAACTCGACGCAGGGCACAACGTCGTCCTCATCGCCGTCGCTTTGCTCTTCTTCTTCGCCGGAATCGCCTTCAAAATAGCAGCCGTCCCGTTCCACTTCTGGTGCCCCGACGCATTCGAAGGCGCTAAGATCGAGGTCACCACCTGGCTGAGCGTATCGAGCAAAGCCGCCGCCCTGGTGCTGCTATTGCGGCTGGTCGATGTGTTTGCGAAGGCGTCAGCCGATCACTATCTTCCTCACTCCACGATGGCCGGCCTCGCTTGGGCGATCGGCCTGATCGCCGCGGTGTCCTGCACCTGGGGCAATTTCGCCGCCTACCGACAGACCAACGTCAAGCGCCTGCTTGCCTATTCCTCCATCGCGCACGCCGGCTACATGATGATGGCCGTCGCCGTGTTCGTATATCCATCGCCCAATCACGCCCTTGCCCACTCGCCCATCGCAGCCGTCCTCGTCTACCTGCTCATGTACGCCATCATGAACCTCGGCGCGTTTGCCGTGGTGGCGATGGTCGCCTGGAAAACCGGTAGCGAAGACATCTCAGGATTCAGCGGGCTCGGCAGGCGGGCGCCTTGGCTTGCCGTCGCCATGGTCGTCTGCCTCGTGTCGCTCGTCGGCTTGCCGCCGTTCGGCGGGTTCATCGGAAAGCTTTGGCTGATCATGGCGCTCGCTGAACAAGGCGGGTCACTTTATTGGGGGCTGATCTTCGTCGCCGTCTTCAACACGCTCGTCAGCCTCTTCTATTACTGCCGCATCGTCAGGGCGATGTACTTCACCGACGATCGACAGCCCGCGTTCGCCCCGCCCATCCTCGGTGTCGCCATCGCCAACATCTGCAGCGTGGCGCTTCTTCTATTGGGCGTCTTGTTCATCAACCAACCCAGGGACATCGCCGATCGACACGCGGTCAACCTCTTTTCTGCGCGAATCACGCAAGAGGCTTTCGACCAGTCAAGTCAATCGACGACGCGTGTTGTTCAGTTGACCGACCGCCCATCCACCAACCGCAACGCGACACAATCACCGGATGATGAACCGGCGGAGCCCGTTACGACGTCCCCGCACAGCACACCGTGAAGGCGACAGCATGAACACCGCACCGGTGATCGAAACGCTCAACGAATTGTTAGGTTACGAGTCGAACAGCCTGCTTCCCCGGTTGGCCGATTCCACGATCTTCGTGTCGTGGGCGACGGCTGATGAAGCCGAACACATTTCCAACATCATCGACGAAGATATCGAGCATCAGGCGTGGCTGGTCGAGGCGATTCGCGACCTTGGCGGAGAGCCCGCATCCGCCTCACCCGACGTTCGTTCCGCAGAACTCCATTTCTTGGATCTTGGCTACGTCCTGCCTCGTGTTCTTGCCGATCGCGAGCGGCTGCTTCGGGCATACGAATCAGCGGCGGCCCGCATCGGCTCCAACGCCCACGCTGCTGCGGTCATCGCCAAAATCACGCAACGGCATCGCCGCCACATCGAAACAATCGCCAACCTGATCCACCGATCAGAGCAACCCGCCGCCTGACGGACGGGCCAATGACAACGCGCCCCTCGCGTATCCCCTAAAACGTCGTGTCGACATCGACGAACACGCACGCGTCACGCACCTCAACGGCGTATCGCCGCACGCGCGCCCGCTCCGAATCAACGCAGAGGCCCGTCGAAAGGTCAAAATCCCAGTCGTGCCATGGACACGTCACCACCGTCCCCGACATGTCACCTTCAGCAAGATTGCCACTCGCATGTGGACATGCGTTGTCAATCACAACGACCTGTTCATCGCTTCCGAGCAGGAACACAGCCAACTCGCGCTCGCCGCACGCAACGAACGTTCCTCTCCCGCGACGACACCGCTCCAATTCAATCAGCTTCACAAACGCCATTGCAGTCACACCACGGCGCATCGAGTTCCAACAACTTGCACGCGGAGCGAGTAGCGCAGAATCCGGATGTTAGCTGCTGATCGAATGGGTGAGTCTTAGCGATCGTGCCAAGGTGTCAGGCGAGTCGGTTGCTCGGTCTGGTAGAGTAAATCGAGATCGTGGAACAGCGCCCGCATGTCCTGGTCAATGACGGCAGCGATCGAGTGCATGTGCTCACCTGTAGATTCGGTCAGCGTCGGGCCAAGGCTCTGTGAACGCATGATGATCTTGCCCGCATATGCGGTATTCTTGATCGCCCCGCCCGTGCTGCATCCCGCGACCGCCACGCCCAACAAGCCCGAACACACCACAACAACATGGATGGATGTCGATTTCATTGCCAACTCGTTTCCTCGTTGCACTTCCGGACAACGGCGGGCACGCCACCGCAACCGAAGACCGAGAGAATCTTAAAGTTGCCGACCACCCCTGTCAAACCGATACATCCCCATCCGCAGCCTGTGAATTCTTCAATTGATCCAACGCGGCCAGCCACTCCACGTACGCGTACGCCAACTCAAATCGCTCGTGAACGCCCTTGATCGCTCCCAACGTGGATTCCGTCTCCGGTGGCTGCCATCCTTGGCTGGCAACATCGCAAAAAAAGATCCGACAGCCCATCGGCCGCGCCCGCCGAACCGTGCACCGTCCACCTTGCTGGTACGGACATGCGTCGTCACCCGAAACAATAGCCGTCCCCGCTTCAGCCAGAAAATAGGCAAGCTCAACCGGCGTAACAAAAAGCGAATGGTCATACTTCGCGAACTTACAACATGCCCCCCGGTTGGTGCACACCGCGCCGTGCGACGCGATCCGCCGATCGAGCGACGCGTACAACCCACGGACCGCAGCCACAAACGCAGCGTCTTTCGACAACGCCGATATCCTGGGAATGTCAAGCAGCACATCCATCCGTCGGTCACCACGTGCGCTTCAGACGCACCTCCTCAATGGCGACGAACGAGTGATGCTTTCCGCAATTCATCCCCGGGCACGATTTACTTGTCTGATTCCACGACCGTTCCGTCTTGAGATTCTCGGACCAGAAAGGCCACGTCCGGCACTGTAGCGGCCTCACATCGTAAATGCTACATCCCGATTTTCCGTCCTTACGCTCCAGAAAAACACAGTCGCCGTTGGCCTTCTCCGTCAGGCTATATTTCAAGCCCACCCGCCGCAGGTGTTCCTTGGCAAGAGTCCCATCCGGCCGACCGAGGTGCTTCGCAATCTGCGCGATCTCCTCCTTCGTCGTCCAGACGTACCCCGGTGGCCCGCTGCAACAATTGCCGCACTGCGTGCACGAAAAACTCAGACCCTCAGCGTACCACTTCGGTTTTGCGGACATTTGATCAGCGTTCCATTTATCCCAGCCACGAGAACCGCACCAAGTCTAAATGCTACGTCACCAGCCCACAACCGAGCCGGCGAGGCACACCACGCCCCCGCACGCCCGTCCGATAACACGACAGCGGATTGGCCGACGCGCGTCAGCCCTGTTTCTCGGTGAGCGTCCCACCAACACATGCTTCCCACGTGCAGACCGGGGTGACCCGACGGCTGCCGCTCGTCGATACACATGTCATACATGCAAAAGCCGGTCGCTACCGGCGGCGTGAATCTCTCCGGGGGTGCAGTGAAATGTCAAAGCGGAATTCAGTCTGGCTGTGCATCGTGGTCATCATCGCGACCATGTTCTACGGACTCACCCCCATGATCGCCGAGCAAGAC
>CAYQFV010000090.1:0-16694 GCA_964416845.1 uncultured Phycisphaeraceae bacterium
GTGATCTCGATGTCCAGATTGCAGTGTAGCAGATCGGTGTCGGTCATCAGCTCCAAGGCGGCCGCCGTCGACGGTGGCGATTCCCTGGCGAACGCCGTCGCCATTGTTTGGGCCTTGCCACATCCGATCATCCGATCGGCAGGCGGCGGTTGGCCTAGCCCCTGAGCCCACGTCGTGGACGTTCCCCAAGCTGAACACGCTGCCACCAGTAATGTGGTAAAGAGAACCCTGCCTTGACGCCTTCGAACGGCATAACGGACCATAGAAATCCTGCTCCTCTCGTCGTCGCCGATCGTTCGGCGACGCCTCCACTGTTGCCCGCCTCCACTGTTGCCCGCCTCCACTGTTGCCCGCCACCGCGGTGGACCGACGAGCGGTCACCTTCGGCGTTCCGGCCATGTTCATCCAATATAGTGACCGGAAACCTTCGACTCAAACCCCATTCTTGAGAATCAATAAGAAAGTAGATCAACGAAACGTTGATTCCGCCACGCTTCTTCACCTATCATGGAGGCTTGTGGGACTGGATCAACGACAGCTGGGCGCTGTTGACGAGTTGAACAGGCATCACGAGCACTACTTCCAGCCGTCCGACGAGACGAAAGGCGTTTGCTCGATCCAGTTGGCTGATCATGCGGGTTGTGACGTAGCAATGCTACCGCGAGTTCAGGAGGTCTGAACATGCTTGGCGGATCGCGTAGAAATCTTTGCGGGCACCGTGGCGGCGACGGACACCACCAGCCCGGTGGGCGATGGTTTTGGGGTCGTTGGTGGCATCTGGTGGCGACGCTTGCTTGTGGCGTGTTCGCCCTGGTGTGGCTTTGTTTGCGTAGCGGGTCTAAGCCAAGCCGACTCACCTACCCCTGCCAGCAGGCAGCGTTCTCGACGGCTGCGCTCGCCTTCGGGTTTCCGATCGCCTCGAGCGCGGTGGCTGCCCGCCGGCGATTGCTCGCGGCGATGTACACGCCGGTGGGGTTCTTCGTGATGACGATCACGTTGTTGCTTGCCGCCGGCGCTTGGGCCTATGTTTCACAAGAGAGGGAGTATCGTGGGCCTCTCCTGAATCCCCCGGCCGATTATCGCGCGCGGGTTTTTCACGTAGCGGACTGCCCGCAGGATCCGGTCGGGCAGCGGTTCGTCGGTCTGGACAACCTGATCACGCTCATGGGGCGTGGAGGGCTGAAGTTCTATCGCTCGGCCACCGAGAACCTCCACGCAGGACCGGATGGGATTGTGGCTGCTGACGACGTTGTGGTCATTAAGATCAACTATCAATGGGATGAGCGCGGCGGGACGAACGTCGACGTGCTGCGAGGGCTGATACGGCGCATCGTCGACCATCCTGACACGTTCACCGGCGAGATCGTCGTTTGCGAGAACGCCCAGTTCGCTTCGGTGAGCAATTTCGGGCGTCTCAAGAACAACGCTCAGGACCATGTTCTCTCCCCGGACGATGTCGTGCTCGAGTTCCGGGCGATGGGTTACACTGTTTCGCACTACGACTGGTCAGCCTTACGGTTCACATTGGTCGATGAGTATTCTTCGGGCGACATGAACGATGGCTACATACGCCTTGACTACGATCCGCGACTTGATGGCAGCGTTTCGTACCCGAAGTTCCGAACCAGCGACGGTACTTACATCAGTCTGAAACACGGCCTGTGGGACAACGTCGCGGGTACGTACAGCCGCGAGCATCTCAAGTTTATCAACGTGCCGGTGCTCAAATCTCACCATGCCAGTTATGGCGTGACTGCTTGTGTGAAGAACTACATGGGCGTGGTGACCGGGGCCCTCAGTACGAGTTCACACCGCGCTATCCGTGACGGCATTCTCGGGGCGCTACTCGGCGAGATCGGGCTTGCGGATCTTAACATTCTCGATTGCACCTGGATTGGGGCGGATCCGTACACGGGCCCGTACAGCAGTTACACGGGAGCGACGCGCCGGGACGAATTGGTCGCCAGCGTGGATCCGGTCGCTGCCGACATCTGGGCGACGAGGAACATTCTGATACCAGCCTATGTCGCCAACGGCTACTCGCCGCCTTGGCCTTTCCCCAGTGCCGACCCGGACGATCCGACCAGCGCGTTCCGGGTGTATCTGGATCGCTCGATGAACTATATCCTCGCCGCGGGCTTTGACGTGACCAACGATCCGGACCGGATCGACGTGACATCTTGGAACGGCGCCGGCGATTTGGACGGCGATTCCGACGTCGATCTAGTCGACTTCGCCGAGCTTGCCGGTTGCGTCAGTGGACCGGGGCGGCCTACTCGGCTTGGCTGCGAGGCGTTGGACTTCGACCAGGACGGCCACGTCGACATGCGTGATTTCGCCAAGTTCCAAGAAATATTCACCGGCCCGGGGCTCTTCTGATTCGCCGCGAGGCATCAGCCGGTTTCTGCGCCTTGGGTCCTCAGAAGCGTTGAAAGTGCGGCGACGTTGCACCCCGTAGCGTGGATCCAGCAAGCGGGAACGCTCTCCCGTCCGCCGTGTTTCTACGGGAGTGGCGCGCAGCACGGGTCGACGCCGCTGAAAGAGTCCAGGACGGCGAATAGGTCGAAGAGGTTCAGCGAGCTGTTGCCGCCGCATGGCTCGATGTCCAGGCGATCAAACGTGCAGTTGCCGGTGAAGATGCCGCCGAATCCGTCCAGTACGCAGAACAAGTCGAAGAGGTTTACGGTGTTGTTGAAATCCACGTCTCCGTACGCGTTCGCAGCGTTCGAACACACGCCCGCGACGCAGTCATCGAACGTGCAGATGTCCGCGTCGTCGCAATTTGAAACGGGCGGGCACAGAGCGCGGACCGACGAGGCGGCATACCAGAACCCATCGCGCAGGTCATAATCTGCGCTGGTCGACACGCCAACACCGCCCGCTTGCGCCGTGGAAGCTACCAGCGCGTAGTTGGCGCTGCTCGACATGCCGCCGCCTGCGTTGATGTTGACTACACCCAACGACGCGGGGACGCTTCTGATGTTGGCTTCGTTCGGCGGCGGGGAGCAGTTCAGTCCTACGCACTCGCCTGGAACGCCGTCGAGGCTGTGGTTCGTGCCTGTTCCGTTCGAGAGGTCGCCCAGCAACACAGATTCCGCAGCAAACGCGGTCTGAGCGATGATGATGACGATCGAAAAACACAACGCCCATCGTCGACAATCTCTGTGGAGCGTACGCAACGCGCCGTACGTGCGCACCCGGGTCGGCAAGCTAGAAGTCCGATTGCTCTCAATCATCTCGGTACCTTTCTATCATTGTGCGCAGCGTCCCATCGCAAGCGTACCGCGGGCGTCGTGGCGCTTCACTGTCCGCGATGTGCACATCCAGTCGAGCGACGCCCAAGTACGAGGCCGGTGAATGTTTCGGTTACTCCGGCTGTCTTGTAGCCTGGCAGTACGTGCCACGAACGTTTGCTCGGTCGTGCGACGGAAGAGGCCACAGTGTTCTCAAGAAATATCGCGTGTCGGTGCGTTACGCGAATGACGTAGTCACGCGTGCAAGTGGCAGCGATCGCATTATTTCTTGATAATCCAGTTCACATATGCGTTCACGGGGCGCGTCTCCGAGCCGCCATTGGGGACGATTGAAATACCTGTGAAGGCTGTCGCGCCTTCCAAGGCCGTGTACCGAAGTACATCTCCATTGCCGGGGTAGTTCGTGAGACCTGAGGAACGGTTTCCCATAAAAAAGCGATGTCGGTGGCCGGGATCGGAAATACCGTGGCCGTGCAATCGGTAAGCGTCGGCCTGCACAGACCCAACAGCATCGCCGGAGTTTCCTCCGACGTTTGCCGCTGCCCGCGTCGTCCGATTCGGATCCCGTCCCGCGCCCATGTCCACACCTCGCAGGAACCGCCCGCGCAAGTCAGGAAGGCTGAAGGTCGTCGCCCCGTCGCCCGCTCCCCAGCCAACGCCGATGGCTTCAAAGAGATGTGTAAAATCCGCACGATTGATCAATGAACCGTCGCAGAGCAGCCAGCCTTCGGGGGTCGTGGATCCTGCGAACGACACGATGGTACCGACTGGCACGCCGATTTCCGCTCTGTGGGAGTATGGTGTCGCAGTGAGCACGTGATCGGGCATGAGCTGCTGCTCGCCGTTGACGCCGTCGTCAAACCAGATACGCAAGACGGCACCGTCGGCGTTGAATGCCGATGGCAGAATCGGTGTCATATTTGGTACGTTCGTGTTTCCGAGGCGAATGGTGTAGACGCCGTTGTCGACTGGCAAGCTGACCGCGAGCGTCGGGATTCCGCCGACGGCCCCCGTGATGGAGCCGTCGTTGCTCCACAGGTTCGACGGGCCAGCCGGATCGACGATGGCGAACTTGAATTGCCCCGTTCCGTCGAACGGGGTCCCATTGACGCGTACCACGCCTTGGTGGTTGATCTGTTGGGGGACACCTGCGGCAGCAACGGCAGACATGATGCAGAACGTGCCGATCATTGATATGCAGCGGTTCATTGCGTTTCTCCTCAATCCGAGAGACTCGGGTCATACCTACAACGACAGCGCCTGCGCCGCCGATACGGGCGACGCGAGTTGTGAACGCTACCTGTGCAGCAGCGTGGGTTGGACTGTGGAACACGGTGGCCGGGACAAACGGGCAACGCCGGCAATCAAGACAAAGAAACCAATCGCAGAAAGTCAACATTGGGACCACAGGACGGCACCAACGCCAATCGTTGTATCAAATCAACTCTACAGAATATGAATTGGAGGCTCGCTCCTTTCCAGCTCGAGATGGAATTCTAGCAAATGCATCGCGTATGTCAAGGCTGCGTGGAATCTTTTCCTCGGCCATTTAAGAATAATTCGTAGTGCAAAGGTCTGAATCGACTACAGATCCAGTGTCATGCCATTGAATGCGATGAGTGAATACCAGAGATTCGGGCACTGAACAGCCGCGAGTTCCCCGGTTAGCGCCATCCACAACGCGTCCATCAGGTCATCAGTATCAGAGATGCGGTGTCCTTTCGCACGTAGGTTGATGGACAGAATGGGCCTTCTCATCGTGAACGGTGTGCGCCGAATCGGCGAGTAGGTCACGCCTCATTCGCGATTGTGCGGGTGACGGGCGTCACGCTTTCACGGGCGTGATCACTTGGCGAGGATCGCGTGATGTACGCGTGTGTCTGAAAGCGTCAAACGTTGAGAATGCTTGCTGCACATGCGAGGGACGCCGATACAATGTCTTCTCAAGAGCCGGTTGATACGTCGGTGTACGGCGCGCGCGGCTGCGGTTTTCTCTGACCAAAGGACCCCGCCATGAACATCCGACATCGTTTTTCACTCTGCAGATTGGCTGCGGTGACTGTGATAGTGACTGTCCTGTTGGCGCCCGCCACGTTCGCTGGTGGGCCGACCAAATTGATCCCGCGCGACGTGCTGTTCGGCAATCCCGACCGTGCGAATGTGCAAATCAGTCCGGACGGCAAGCACATCAGCTTCCTTGCGTCGGTCAATGGGGTGTTGAATGTTTGGGTTGCGCCAGCGGACGATCTTGACGCTGCCAAGCCGGTGACCGAGGACACGTACCGCGGGATTCGGTCTTACTTTTGGGCGTTCACGAACAAACATGTTCTGTACATCCAAGACCGGGGCGGCGACGAAAACTGGCATGTGTTCAGCGTCGATCTCAAGACGCACAAGACCATTGACCTCACGCCGTTTGACGGCATTCAAGCGCGCATCCAGCAGGTCAGCTACAAACATCCGCGAGATATCCTGGTCGGTTTGAACAACCGCCAGCCGCAGTGGCATGACATTCACCGGGTCGATATCACCAACGGCAAGATGGAACTCGTCCAAAAGAACGACGGATTCGTCGGGTATATCACCGAGGACGACATGAAGGTCTATTTCGGCGTCAAGATGACGCCGGACGGGGGTAGCGAGATCTACCGCGCAGTCGGCAAGGACGATTGGACCCTTTTTACAACCATTCCCCAGGCTGACTCGCTGACGACCAACCCTCTCGGGCTGGACGATTCGCGTCAAAACCTGTTCATGCTGGAAAGCCGCGGGCGCAACACGGCGGCGCTCACGCTGGTCAACATCGAATCGCAAAAAGCCGAAGTCCTTGCCCAAGATCCGCAGGCTGACATCTCTGGTGTGATAGGCCATCCGACGAAGAACATCATCCAAGCGGCCCAGTCGACGTACGAGCGTCGCCGATGGCATGTGATCGATAAGAGCATTGCCGGTGATCTCACCGCGCTCGAAAGAGTGACGGACGGTGATTTCAACATCACCAGTCGCACGCTCGACGACTCGCAATGGATCGTTGCCTACGTTTTGGACGCCGGTCCCGTGAGCTACTATCGGTACGATCGCGCGAGCAAGAAAGCCCGCTTCCTGTTCACGAACCGTGCGGAACTGAAGAGCGTGCACCTTGCGAAGATGCACCCACAGGTCGTTAAGTCGAGAGACGGTCTTAACTTGGTCTGCTACTACACGCTGCCAAGTTGGAGCGATCCTGACGACGACGGTCGCCCCGACAAGCCGCTACCGATGGTGCTCTTCGTCCATGGTGGACCGTGGGCGCGCGATAACTGGGGCTATCATCCGTATCATCAGTGGCTGGCGAATCGGGGGTACGCGGTATTGAGCGTCAACTACCGAGGCTCGACGGGATTTGGGAAGGAATTCATCAACGCCGCCAACTTCGAATGGGCTGGCAAAATGCACGACGACTTGCTCGACGCTGTGAGCTGGGCGGTCAAGAGCGGTATCGCCGAGAAGGACAAGGTCGCCATCATGGGCGGAAGCTATGGTGGTTACGCGACGCTGGTGGGGCTTACTTTTACGCCGGACGAGTTTGCGTGCGGCGTTGACATTGTCGGCCCGTCGAATCTGGTGACGTTGCTCAGCAGCATCCCTGCTTATTGGGAGCCGGTGATCGAACTGTTCACCAAGCGTGTTGGAGATCATCGGACCGAAGAAGGTCGTAAACTGCTCGAAGAGCGATCGCCGTTGACGCGAGTCGACCGAATCACAAAGCCGTTGTTGATCGGTCAAGGGGCGAACGATCCGCGCGTCAAGCAGGCTGAAGCCGATCAGATCGTCGAAGCAATGCAGAAGAAAAACATCCCGGTAACCTATGTTTTGTTCCCGGACGAGGGGCATGGTTTTGCCCGGCCGGAGAATAGGATGGCGTTCAACGGCGTGGCTGAGGCGTTTCTTGCGGAGCATCTCGGCGGTCGCTTCGAGCCGATGAGCGAGGACCTCAGCGGTTCGACCATGACGATTCCGACCGGGGCGGCGGCGATCACCGCCTTGCCGGCCAGCTTCGCCAAACCGACCAGCAGTGATTAGGTGCTCTTGGCGTTTGCAAGAGGTAACGACAACAACGCCCGGCGTGCAGGAACGCGCCGGGCGTTGACCATTCTACTGACTGCATCCGCACGACGCGCCATCGGCCGTGCGCAGACGGTCTGTCGGTCCATTATCGCGTGGCCGCTCGCCGGTGCGGCGACGATTACGCGGCTTGTGGTGCTCGCCGCCCTCGTATTGCCAACGTTCCGGCGGACAGGCCTAGGATGATAAAGAACACGACGCTCCACTCCGACATGGACGGAACGATTGGCCCGGTGACGATCAACACCAGCGGGTCGTAGATCACGTTGGCGATCGCGGCAGCGTTTTCATCCAATATCGTCGACTCGATCCCGGGCGTTCGCCAATTGAGCGTGAACGTGCCGCTTGAGTTGTTCGACACGACATAGCACAGTTCTCCCATGTAGGCGCCTGTCGTCGCGAGCGGGATGGAAGCAGGTGGAGCAACGGCCAATGCAGTTAGAAACCCCGCCTTGGGGGGGCAATTACCTGCACCCGGAATTGCCGTTGGCAGCCCGATGTACGAGGGGTGCGCGACGTCAATTGCGATCGTGCTACAGTCGATGGTCACTGGTCCGAGCACGCCGCCGACCGCGTCGGCGAGTTGGGCCTGGATACCGAACACATTGGTCGGATCGCCGGACGCCCAAATCTCGAGGCAGACGGTGTCGCCCGCGTTGGCGGATATGAACGTCGTTCCAGAAGGGAATGCCGCGGGATCACCACCGGCGGGGATGAGAAACATTCGAGGCAGCGCCATCGCAGGAACAGTGAACACGCCGACCGCGACCGTAATCAAGGCTATTATTGAACGTGTCATAACTTCCCCTCCCCACGGAACAGAACCCGACTGGTACCCATCCAGGTGCGGACGTGACCACCATCGTACCGGGGCGGAGGGCCGAAATCCAATCCAAATCTGCGGTCGACCGATGAATCTGCGATTGAGTAGGGTGCGTCGCGTCGTGTTCCCCCGTCGATTGTCTTCGGCGCGTGGGCGGCCATTGTAGGCAATTTCAGCGAGGGTATAATGCGGCGATGCCAATCATGCGCGGCCGGTGTCGATTCGGCGCGTCTTGAGAGGTCGATGAGTCCGACAAAAGCCGTTTGAGGGCCAATGGTTGCGTGCGGACTGCCTGACTTGAAATCGATGCCGGCCTACCTGCAAGTGCGGTTTCGCTGCCGGATGGCAAGGAGATCCCCATGAGTTCGAACGCGTGTGTCCCGAGCGGGTCGCATTGGATGGAGTCGTCCGGAATTGGGCAAATCCTTCGGACCTTCAAAATTGCAATTCACCCGAGCAAGCTTCTGGTGGCGCTCGTCGCTATTTTTCTCACGGTCATTTGGGGGATGCTTCTCGATTGGGTGTGGACGGCGACGGATCACGGCGTGACGTCCGATGCGCTGGTTCGCCACATCGCGGAGGAAGTGAGTGAATCCGGTTCTTCTGCTACGTCGGGCGTATTCGACGTCTTTTCCCGTTTCGAGTTGAGTTGTCTGCGCGACGCCGTCGAATCAGTCCGCTACCTTCGGATTGTGGGCACGGTTGATGCTGGCAAGTCGTTACTGGTGACGACCGACGTTGGTGATGGATTTGCCGTTCGTGGAGCGGCGAGCGACCTGCTCCTGATGGGGCGGGGATTTGTCTGGCTGGTGGTCGAACACTGGTGTTTCGCCTTCCTGTTCCTGGCTGTCGGGTTGCTCATTTGGGCTTTCTGCGGCGGCGCCATCTGTCGCATGGCGGCGTTCCAATACGCTCGTGATGAGTCCATCCCGCTGCGCCAATCCTTGCGGTTCGCGAGGGAGAAGCTCGTATCGGGTTTTTTCATGGCACCGGTCATTCCGCTGCTAATCTGTTTGCTTGTCGGTGTGGTGTTGGCGCTTGGCGGCGTTGTCCTTCGCATCCCTTGGGGCATTGGGGACATCATCGGAGGGTTGTTCTTCTTCCTGGCGGTGATCGGCGGCTTCGTGATCTCCATTATTCTGGTCGGTACGCTTTTTGGCGCGAGTTTGTTTTGGCCGACGGTTGCGGTCGAGGGATCCGACGCGTTCGACGCGATTTCGCGAAGTTTCAGCTACGGATTCGGCCATCCGATTCGCACGGTCTGGTATTCGCTGCTCGCACTCGTCTATGGCAGTTTCGCTTGGTTATTCGTCAAGTACGTCGCGTGGCTTGCGGCAGCTTCGGCGTATCTCTTTATCAACTTTGGTAGCGGCGGAAAGCTGGCGACGATGTGGGCACGTCCGACTGTTGACGCCCTGTTCGTGATGTCGCAAGACGTGCAACCTGGCGCGAATCGCGTGGGGGCTTACCTTGTCGGCATCGTCGTCCTGCTGCTGGTCGGTTGCGTTTGGGCGTTTCTGGCGTCTTTCTACTTTTCCGCGAGTACCGCGGTGTACTTTCTGCTTCGGCGCGACGTTGACGGCAGCGACCTCGGTGATCTTTTCTTCGAGGACGATGATTCAGCGGACGCGACAACCGGTGGTGAGAGCGCTGTGCTCGAAACGCCCGCAGTCGACAAAGTCGAACCGGACTCGACGCCGTCAGTCGCGGAGACCGAGCAAGAACCGGCTGAATCAGTGAGCACGGCTACTGCCACGACGGCGCCAGCAGTGACTGAGGTTCAAGCGCCGCCGTCTGTGGAGACCACCCCACCACCCAAGCCTCAACCGACGGAGCCCGAGACAGAACCAGAACCCGAACCGGTGAAGTCCGAGTCCAAACCCGCGGCGACCGCCCCGTCTGCGGCTGCCGGTTCCAAGAAGACGTCGTCATCGAAAAGGAAATCGTCCAAAAAGAAGAAAGCCGCCAAGACGTCCCATCCCGATCGCAAGCGTGGCGGAAGTTCCGGCGATCAGTCCGGCGACAAACCTGGTGCTTGAGTGCTGGGGCGGCTTAATGGGGGTGCTTGTTAACGGCGATCACCACCACGTGAGTAACCGGTTCACGGCAGCGTGTGCGAAGAAGAATCGAGCGAAGCCATGACGGTGCTGTACAACGGATGGCTCGCGATTGGTGTTGCCGTGGGGCTTATTTGGCTCCTCCGACACAGGCATATCTCCTTGGCGCGTCGTGAAGACGCATCCTTGGCAGCCGACGACTACCGTGCGCCCGCGCCGGACACCCCCCTACTCTCGGTCATCGTTCCTGCGAGGAACGAGGAGAAGGTCATTGACCGCTGCGTTCAATCGCTGGTCGACCAGGACTATCCCAATCTCGAGCTGATCTTCATCGACGACCGCAGCGAGGACGCTACCGGCCAACTCCTCCGAGCGTGGCAGGAGAAAGAACCCGGACGTGTGCGTGTGCTGACCGTCGAACACGAGCAGGCGGGCTGGTTCGGAAAGGCCAACGCGGTCCAAAAGGGTGTCGACGTTGCGTCCGGCCGATACCTGTTGTTTTCCGACGCCGACTGCGAGCAAACGTCTCGCCACACGCTTTCGGTTGCGATGCGGTTTGCGGCTGACAACGAGATCGACTGCCTGACGATCACGCCGGTTACGTCGGCCAGTTGCTTTTGGGAAGCGATTATTCAGCCGGTCTGCGTCGCGGTGTTGATGTATTGGCACCCGCCGCGCAAAGTCAACGATCCCAATCACCGGGCGGCCTACGCCAACGGTGCGTTCATGTTGTTCCATCGCGATGCGTACGAGCGCATCGGCGGCCACGAGCAGGTCCGCACGGCGATCTGCGAAGATATGGCGCTGGCACGCAACGTCAAAGGGGCGGGTATGAGACTGTACGTCGCTCAAAACCGAGGATTGTACACGACACAAATGTACGACACGTTTGGTGACACTTGGCGCGGGTGGAACCGCATCTTCCAGGGCAGCTTGCAATACCCACGTCGCGTCGTGGCTGCGATGACGATCCTGTCGGTTTTCAGCCTCTTGCCGTGGTTGTCGTTTGCGATCTCTCTGGTCGTCGCAGTCCGCAGTACAGCAACCGGTGGCGATGGCAACTGGGTTCCGGTGGTGATTTGGGGATTGGTTGTCGCCGCCCAACAATCGACGCTGATTCGGTTCTACCACCTGCTAGGCGCGCCCAGGCTGAGGGCGATGACTTACTTCGGGGGGGCGATACTGTGCTTCGCCATCCTCGCGAACACTTTCCGAAAGCTCTGCGGCTGGGGTGCCACCGTCTGGCGAGGACGGGCCTACGTCGCCCAGCCTCGGTCAACCGCGAACGTCGCCGCCAAGGACAAGTCGGCTGCCCATGTCTGACGCACCCAAGCACTCCGTGGGCGACTCCGCTGATGCCGCCCCTCCCGCCTCCCCGCGAGCATTCGCCACGACCACCGGTCTTGTGTTTCAGGTTGTTGGGATCGTCTATGTCCTCGTCGCGGGAGGGTATTGGCTTGTGAGCGGGCGCGTTCAAACGCCGGTCGCCAATCCGGTTGACTCGCTTTCGGACTACATCAGTCACCCGCAGAACATTCTCCTGGCTGCAACGACCGCGAACATTCTGGTCGCCGTCGCTGGTGGGATGGCCATGGTTGCCTTCGGCGTGGGTTTGCAGGGCGAACAGCGTCGTAGCGGCACTGGGGCGATGATCGTGTCTGCGTTCGTCGCGATGGTGGGTTTGATAACCATCGTCGTCTACATCGTTTGGGGGCCTGCCTGGCTTCGCGCAGCGGTCACCGCAGTGCACGTGGTCGTGGCCAGCGTGCTTTTTCTGCTCGCCGGCCAGAGCGCATCGGTGCTCAAACGATACCCTCCTCCAGAGGATCAGAGCATTGTTGACGACGCATGGCTGGAGGATTACGAACGCCAACGACGAGCCCGCCGCGACAAGTCCAAACCGTTTTGACATCGCGACGGCCGGTGTCGAACGCGTGTTTGTGTTATAATGCACTCGGACATTCAACCCGAGCCGAGGAGTGACAACTCGTGCGATATCGCAACAGCCTTGCAATCGTTCTAGTGTGCGTCACCACAGCGTTGGCCCAGGACCGACCGATCAGTCCCGTCGACCCCGGCGACGCGGCGGTGCGACGGGGGCTCGCCTTTCTGACCGCAGCGCAACAGCCGGACGGTGGCTGGTTGCTTCGGGGAAAGAGTGACCCGGCGATCACTGCTTTGGTCGTTAAGTGTTTCCTTCAGAGCGACGATTTCGGTCCCGATCATCCCATCGTTCGCCGGGCGATCAGGCGGATTCTCAACGCGGTGCAATCGGACGGAGGCATCTACGTTCCGGGGCAAGGCCTGCAGAATTACCAGACGAGTGTCAGCTTGATGGCGCTATCCGCCGCATCCGGCGACGATCTTGCTCCGGTGATTCGGCGAGCGCAAGCGTTTCTCAAGAAAGGCCAATGGGACGAGGGCGAGGACATCGATCGGCAGAACGTGTGGTACGGTGGTGCGGGCTATGGAAAACACAAGCGCCCGGATTTGTCCAACACGCAGATGATGCTCGAAGCGCTCCACCAGAGCGGCCTGCCTCGAGACGACCCGGTCTATCAAAAAGCGATCGTGTTCATCACCCGCAGTCAGATGACCAGCGAACTCAACGATCAAGCTTTTGCGAAGGGCAGCGTCGACGGGGGGTTCATCTACACGCCGGTCAACGGCGGGGAGAGCAAAGCCGGCACGGTGGTCGTCGACGGCAAGCCGCGCCTTCGTACCTACGGATCGATGACGTACGCGGGATTCAAGAGCATGCTCTATGCGGGTGTTGGTAAGGCCGACCCTCGTGTGAAGGCCGCCTACGACTGGATCCGTCGGCACTACACGCTCGACGAAAACCCAAACATGCCGGGTAAACAGTCTCAGGAAGGGCTTTACTACTACTTTCACGTGTTTGCCCGGGCGTTGAACGCGTGGGGTCAGGATGTTTTGGTCGACCACGCTGGAACCAAGCATCGCTGGCGACACGACTTGATCGACAAGCTCGTGTTGCTGCAGCGGCAGGACGGCAGTTGGGTCAACCCCAAAGACCGATGGTACGAGGGTAATCCGTACCTTGTGACCGCCTACGCCATTCTCGCCATCCAAACCGCATCGCCGTGACGCCGATCGTTGAGGCTCGCGCCGCCTAGCAGAAGCCATTCCGGCGGAGCGAGACGCCGATTCCGTTGTGACGTGTTTCCCGCATTTGGTGATTGGAGTGGTGCCCGCTTTCCCTCCCGTCGTGACCGTGAAGATTATTCTCGCAGCCGCGTTTTTTTCGGCTTGCGTCTCGTAATTACATGAGATAAACTGTTAAGTGTATTAAGATGTTGGGGGCTTGGTGCGCGCCCGGCTGACGCCGTTGGCATGGTGGTTGAGGCGGGGCGGTGGCGTGTATCGGTTGTGTCGAGCCGATCGGTGCGGGGTGCGATCGGCGGTGGTTGCAAGGGGGCGGTTTCGCGCACAAATTCAAGGCGACGAGGTTCACCGGCGATAAGCGTCGACATGTCAATGAACCCGCGCGAGCACGCGCTGTCATGGTGGTGGGGGCCATGCGGTGCTTGTGGTGAGCAGTCATGTACATTCACCGTGGCGTTGGCATTCGCTTAACGGGCGCCCGTCGCTGAACCTGCGTCGAGCGGCGGGCGCCCACTGCCACCCAAAACCGACATTGTGAGCTGTCCTCTCGTGCTTGGCGTCGGGCGCGCTGTGGCCGCTGTTCGTGCTGAGGCCATCGGTTTTGCGCGTTCGGGGGAAAGCCCGGCAGCGGCGTGGTTGTGGCTGGATCCGCCGGTGTTGTCTTGTGCACGACCAGTGCACCTTCAACGTGCAGTGATTTTGTTTCTGCGGAGAAAGCTAGGGCAAGTTCAGGTGCAGCGTGCGGGGGGTGTGTTTGTTCTGAAAGGCATCGACGTTCGTACGCTACAGATTGAACGTGCCAAAAAGGGAGTTTACGAAAATGAACCTGCGAACTCCATTCTTCATGACTTGCGTCGGCGAGCGTTTCGTTGTTCTAACAGTGGTCGTGATCGTGCTCGGTATCGCCACGCGGGCGGACGGTGCGACGGTCACTTGGACGGCTGCCAACACACACGTCACGATCGGTCCGACGCCGGAATACGAGAACCCGCTGTCCGGCGGCGAGACGGTGCATGGATATCGTGTGCTCGATTGGCGGGACGCGGACTATCAACCCTTGCAGCCCAATCCATACGACGATTGGACCAACACCGGGTCGGGCGTGCCCGATGGCGATACCAACGAGGTGTGGTTGCGTGGTCCGGGATATGCCATTTCCACAACCACGCTCGTCGCCAGCGAGATCGTTTCGGTCCACCTCGCGGGTGACGGCAACGACGGGGTGGCGGAGATTCGAATCGACGGCACCCTGGTTGCGAAGATCGACATGGGGTCGTCACCTGCCACGAGAGCGTTCGTTCTTGTCGAACGACTGAGCAACACAACGCATACGGTCGAAGTTCGGGATGCCGGGACGGGGCAGATGGGCGGCTGGGACGTTGCAGTGTTGGGCGCCGCCGCCCTTCAGGCCAAGTGGTACCAACCGCCGAAAGCCGGATTGGTCAACAACGTCTTTTACGGTTGGAACGAGGAGTCGGTCTATGGCGGCCAACAGGTTGTCGCCGACGATTGGTTTTGCGACACGAACGACCCCGTGACCGACATCCACTGGTGGGGCTCGTACCTGAACTGGACGGGGAGTCAGCCGCCGGCTGACGCGCCTGCGTCATTTCATGTTACCATCTGGACCGACGTTCCGGCCGGCAGCGGCCTAACGTTTAGTCATCCCGGGATTGTCGTTTGGCAGACCGAGTGCGTTGTGACACCCACGTTCGTGGGCTGGGACTACGACCCGATCAGCGAGCAGTTTGAATCCGCGTTCAAATACGAATGCGTCCTACCGCAGCCGGACTGGTTCAACCAACAGGCCGGCGGCAACATTTACTGGATCAGCATCGCAGCCGTTTACCCCAATCCGGTGGTTACGAATCCCTGGGGTTGGAAGACTCGCCCCCACGACACGACGTCGCTCGCGCCGGACGACGCGGTGCGCATCTTCGATCCCGTAACGCCCACAGTCGGGCAAAGCTGGGTCGACGGCGAACCGATCTGGTGGCCTGATCCGACGCAGTCGTGGGACATGGCGTTTGAACTGACGTCTACTTCGACGATTCAAGGCGTGAAATGGGACCAACCCCCCATACCGCATTCAACCCAGCCTTGCTACTGGGGTTGGGATGAATGGTCAGTGGTCGGCACGCACCAGGTGGTGGCCGACGATTGGGCGTGTACCGACGGTCGGCCCGTGTCTGACATTCATTGGTGGGGGTCGTACCAGGGTTGGGACCTCCCCTGGCCGCCGCCGATGGTACCCAACGGTTTTGAAATCAGCGTTTGGACGGATGTCCCGCAAGGACCGATCAACCCATTCAGTCACCCAGGAACTCAGCTCAGGCAGTGGTGGGTACCCTACACTGCGGCGTTTGAAACCGTGGACGGCTGCGACTTCGACGAAGGTCCACCCCCGACGAGGGATACGGCGTTCTATTATTCGTTTCAGATTCCCGAGGTAGACTGGTTCTGGCAGGAACGGGGCTGCAACATCTATTGGATCAGCATCGCGGCGACGTACTCGGTCACGCCGTGCGCGTGCGATGGTGACGTAGATGGGAATGGGATGCTCACACCGGCCGATTTGGCGATCATGCAGGCGTGTCTTGGCCTGCCGCCGACGGGGGCGTGTCAGCGGGCGGACATCAACTGTGACGGAATGATCAACGCGCCGGATCTGGTGGCCATCCAGTGCCTGCTCGCGGGCAATCCGCCGGCAGCGTGTTGCCCGAATGTCGCGTCGTATGTATGGGGCTGGAAGACGCGTTTGCGGGACACCGCGTCACCCGCGCCGGACGATGCCGTTCGCATGTGGCCGACGGGTGGTAGTGATTGGGTCGGGGGAGCTCCCATCGCAACGAATGCCGGTTCTTGGGATGCGGCCTTCGTCCTGACCACCGAAACAACGACGGCGTATACGAAATGGTCCCAGCCGCCGGTCGCCTATCAACCCCCCGATGCCATTCTAGGATGGAACGAAGTGTCGGTCTTCGGAGCCGCGCAGATCGTCGCGGACGATTGGTTTTGCGATTCGAACGACAGGGTTTCCGACGTGCACTGGTGGGGATCGTTTCTCGGCTGGGATATGAAAACGCCGCCCAACCCCGGTCCCGGTAGTTTCCACCTGGCGGTGTGGACGGATACGCCGGCGGGGACGGACGCTGCATTCAGCCATCCGAACAATGCTGTCTGGGAATACGATTGCACCGACTACACCTGGGAGTTCGCCGGATGGGACTTCGACCCGCGTGATCCAACCGTGCCACCGGAAGCGGCGTTCTACTTCTCGTGCCGGATTCCGCAAGACCAATACTTCCAACAGGAGCCTGGTGGCAACAT
>CAYQFV010000091.1:0-14667 GCA_964416845.1 uncultured Phycisphaeraceae bacterium
AACTGCTGCACCCGCTCAACCGGAACCGCAAGCAAGTTGGACAACTGCCCGACAATCACCCCCTGAGCAATGGCGTCGAGCACGCCGAACTCCGACAGCTCAGCCACCAGTGAGACAAAACCCGCCACTGCTTCCCTTCGAGAAGACACCGAATCGTCGCCACGGTACTTCTCCTGCGTGCGACGCCACTTGAATACTAGCGCGTCGGTCGCAGAATTCAACAAATCACTAAACCCAGTGCGACCAATACCTTGCAGATAATCACAAGGGTCCTTTTCGCCCGGCACGCGCGCCAGACGCACTGTCAATCCATGCTTTAATCCCACCGCCAACGCCCGATCGGCCGCTGCATCGCCCGCTTGGTCCGAATCGAATAGCAGGATCACCGAGTCGCAATATCGACGCAGCAGAGACATATGGGCGTCAGTCACCGCGGTTCCCAACGTTGCGACCGTGTTGGTGAAGCCGTGCTGGTGGGCCGCGACGCAATCGGTGTAGCCTTCGACGATGATGGCCTGTTGCTGCTCAACGATCGAATCGCGAGCGACGTCGATTCCATAAAGCAGTTTGCTCTTGTCAAAAAGGGCGGTTTCAGGTGTATTAAGGTACTTCGCCCGCGCGTCGACCAACGTTCGGCCGCCGAAGCCCACACACCGCCGCATCGAGTCGCGAATCGGAAAGATCAGCCGGTCGCGAAACGTATCGTACAAACCGCCACGCTCTTCGCTGACCCGACAAAGCCCCGCATCGACGAGCAACTCACGCGTCATCCCCGCAGATTCACCCGCCTGGAGCAACGCAGTCGACCCGCCGATCGCGAGACCGATTCGAAATCGCTCGACTGCCTCCGAATCAATCCCCCGGCTGCGGACATATTCCCGGGCGGTTTCGCCGCTTGTGTCGTGCTCGAACTGCTTGCTAAAAAACTCGCACGCCCATTCGTTGGCCCGCGCGATGTCGGAACGGGAGGACCGCGTCGTCGGCCCGCGCCCGGAATGGGTTGGCGACAACTCCACGCCGGCGCGGTCGGCAAGAATGCGAATCGCCTCACGAAAATCAACCGATTCACGGAGTTGGACGAATGTGAACACATCACCGCCCACCCCACAGCCGAAGCATTTGAAGAACTGACGATCGGGATTCACTGAAAACGACGGCGTCTTTTCCTTGTGGAACGGGCACAAACCCAGAAACGTGCGCCCCCGACGCTTGAGAGCCGTGTGCTCGGATATGAAGTCCACCAAATCCACGCGATCGCGGATTTGCTCTTTTATCGCGACAGAATCTTGCAAGGAGCTAAGCACCCGTTTACGACAAGTATCGTGGGCGGCAGCGGAGTCGGCGCCCCAGTTTCTCACATGGCTGGCTCGACGCCGGTCGCTTTTCCTGGTCTGCTACTCTGATGAAGGAAAGAACTCACCTCAGTATAACACGCGTTTGAAAAACGGTCAAATTCGGACGTGTTTTTCTGCGACCAACCGAGACGCCAACGCGCGCAAGGCCCACCCCACGTTTACGCGTTCACGCCCAACGACGCAGCCAGCGCGAAACGTCTAATCGCGCCACAAGCCGAGGAACTGCAAGAAAACATCCTGATTCAGGATCGGAATGGATAGGTTTCTGGCGGAGGATATCACCTGATCGTACGAATCCAATCTTCGCCGAAGGATCCGGTCCCGTTCGTCAACGTCGCGGTCGCTCTTGGAAGAGGATGACGCGCTGGCCGCCACGAATGGAACGTGACCTGCCACGACAAAATCCACCTGGCTGGAAAGAGAATCCGCCACTTGCCCGCCCCAGCCGGTGACAATCGCCTTGATCTGGTCCGCCCCTGCCGGATCCGGCAGGCCGTCACCGTTCAAATCGAAATCACCCACAACCACAAACCGAAGCGACTTTGAAGGGTCGTAGACCGGGTTCGCGATCAGATCGCCGTCGATGACGACCTCATTCGGCGCGACTGCCAAGATGCGACACTGAGCCGTCGATTCGTGAATCACAACCACCTCGATGCGGGCCTTCGCCCGACCGTCGACCGGAATCCCCGAAGCAGGATAAACCGCAAATTGCAATCCCGCGGTCAGATTCTGCTGCTTCCCGAGATCGATGAACACGACCTTGTCCCCCGGTATCGCCATCACAACGCGCCCGTCTTCACGCCGGGCGGTCAGGTTTTCACCGGGCTTGATTTGAAGCTCGCCAAGCTTGGCCTGCAATTCTTCGTAGAGCTTCTGAACTTCGCTGTACCGTTGCTTCACTTCGCGAATTTCGTTCGTCTTGCCCTGGATTTCCCGAGAATGAGATTGGCGAAGATCGTCCATCGTCCGACCAAGATCGTCGACCTCTTTATCGCGAACGCTGGCCAGCTTGGCACGATCCTTCTCCAAACTCGAAAGTTCGCCTTTGATGCCGTCGGTCGACTCGTCAAAAGAAGCCTTCATCGCCGTAACGGTTTCGGTCAGCTCGCTCAGACGTTGTTCAGCAGCGCCAGCCCGATCCTCGGCTTGCGTGCGAAGGTTGCGCTCTCGCTTGAACTGCTGATACATCGCCGTCATTGCCGGCAGTAGTTCCCGTGATTCGTACGGCGTCTTGTCGTCGACCAGCCCGTCACTGATGATTTGATCGAACAGCTCGCCCACCTTCGTACGGACCGTCATCACGTCTTCGGCTTCCTCGCCGATGGCAAGCTTGGCGGTTTCCTTTCGAGCTTCATTCAACAAGCTCGCCATGGACGGGCCACTCGCGCTCGATTCGCCGTACCACGGCAACCCCTTGTCGCCGCCGCGCGCAAGTCGCTTGTTTTCGGTTTTGAGCTTGTCCGCCGTTTGCTTGAGGTCTTCCTGATCGGTGTACAGCCAGACCAGCAACACCGTCGACGTCAGCCACAAGAAGACAAAACCGATCATCCAAACGTGAACGGCCGTAAATCCCCCCGGGCTTTGTGATTTAGCCTGTGCCATGCCTCTACGACTCCGTGCTCTGTTCCCGTTGATGTCACACGCTGGCAACCACCGGCGGTACTGCCGGGCGGTCGCGGTGGGCGGGCCTGGTTCCGGACCAACGGTTCGCCGACAACCACGTCGCCCTGCGAACCGGAGATTGCAGGTGCTATTGTACCTTCTGATTCTCCGCCGACGGACCCCGCCCGTCAAGCAATTGAGCGATTCGTCCCCCGGCGAAACGAGCGACAACGGAGAATCTCAAGACCAGCGACCGATCCACGAACAACGAGAATAGGGCTTGTCGTGAGGCGGGGTCCGCGTGTACACTCCCGCCCGGGTGTCGTTCCGCCGTCCAACGCAGGGTTTCCAAGCACCTGCGAGCGGCGGATTCTACGCCCGACAACCTTTCAGCCGTACCCTGCGCTCGCAAATCGTGCGCCACTTTGGTCGTAGGCCGTTCATTCAAGTTAAATCGAAAAAAAGAGGAGTTGTTCTATGCACACATCGAAAGCCATCGCGATTCTGTGCCTGTCACCGGTCTTTCTACTCGGTTCGCTGACGGGCTGTGACGGCGTTGACCTGAATCTTGGCGACGTTCGCGATATCATTGACATCATCGACAACGGCAATGCCAACGACAATGGCAGTGGCAACGACAACTCGAATGTGCCAGAATCGGTCGTTTTCGCAAACGTCGAACTGACAACCTTCGCAACCAACACCGGCGGCGCGAGCGGGATGGCTGTTCGCCCGTCGGACGGAGCGGTTTTCGTCGTCAATTCGGGAGGACTCTACGGGCCGATCGTCGAGGGTGGCGATCTGGACATGCAGGTTCCGATCGGAGCCACCAACCTGAACAGCGATGATCTGTTTCGCTCTTCGCCAACGAAGTTGGTCCTCGGGATCACCGCTTCCGGCGAATTCTGGATCGGATCTTCGTGCTGCGTCACGCTCGCCGTGGTCCCGCCGGAGGGCGGCGATGCCCAGCCGTTCCTGGGGCTTCTCCAAGGCAGCACGCCAGCAAACATCACGGCTGAGACAATGGCCCTTGCACCCGCCGATGTCGCACTGCCGGGCGTGTCAAGCGGATTCTTGCTCGTCAGCAACGAAACCACATTCTCGCGACTGGCCGCCATTGACGTAGCGGGCGACCGGACCGTATCGCTGGTCGACAACCCCAGCAACACCAACCGCGAAGGTCACCACATGACGTTTGGCCCGGACGGTGTGATGTATACGTCACGAGGTGTTAGCGGCGTCACCATCTCCGGCCTCCAAACGGTCGGACCCGACGGCGCTCCGACGGCCCTTGCCGGCTCGACCAACCTTGCGGCGGACTCCTTCGTCGTGCTCGACAACGGCGACCTGATGATTCGCGGGTCCTTCAAGACCGACGAAGGGCAATTGGTCAACGGCGTTCAGATTTGGTCAGCGGCAACCCAATCAGTCGTGCCAGGGTTAACCATCCCTGTCGACGACCGATCCGAGGACGACGAAATGGTGGTGATGCCCGACGGCAGAATCCTTCTAACCCTCCCGCGGCGGAACGAGATCGTCGTCGTCACCGACGTGCGAGAGCAATAAACCGCCGGCGAGAATCATGCAGCGCTGGGACGCCGACGGATCGATCGAGGAACCGGTAACCCGCGAACCGGTAGACTCGGCTGACGCGTGACAGCCTCCTTCGGCGGCGCGATCCGGAATTCCACGCCGATCAGGTACGCGCCGACGGTTTCGGTACACTTCCGAACCGTCGCGCGCACCTGCTCTTCGGTGTCGTCCAGTATCACCGAAATCGCGGCCCCGACCGGCAGCTCCGTGCGACAGCGAAACCCCATACCGAACGGACTGATGTCCAGCGCCGTGACGAACAGCGTCTGACAGGCCGGCTGGTCGTAGGAGACGTCGCCGTCTTCGCCGAATACTTCAACCGTCAACCGCGCGTCCCAGGTGACGCGATCCGACCGGCGTCCGACAAACTCCGAATGCGTGTAGCCGGTGCGACCCGCCTCGTTCATCCATCGCTCGATTGTGACTGCGCTGTCTTGTGTTTGACGACTGTGTGCCGATGTAAGCATGTCTCCGCCTCCTTGGTGTACCCGATTTGATTCATCGTTGGGTGTCGGTCTTCGATCCCACCCTATCCCCACGTGTCCCGCGGTCGACCTCCACAGCACACCGCATGCCACTCGCTCCGCCGGTGAAAAGCGGCATTCATCTGCGAACAGTTGCCCGGACGCAATCGCCATGTGCGCGATACTCACCACGACACCGCCGACGAGGTCATTCTACATTACGATCGGCCCGCAGGGGCGGGTGATCGGACCGTGGAGCGATCGTTACCTAATGAAAAGAATGATCTAACGGAATGGGATGGGATTACCGGACGAGGCTTCGATTGGTCCCGGCGTTCAGCCATCCGAGCGCGATCTCGGTGGCGAGGTAAAGCTGGTCCAACTCGACATACTCAGCCGCAGTGTGTGCCTGCGCGATGTCACCGGGACCGAACACCACGCACGAGATTCCCCCGGCATGGAACGGACCGGAGTCCGTGTAGTAATTCACGCCCTCCGGATCGCTCTGCCCGGTTAACGGCTCGCACACCGCCAGAAGATTCTCGACCAGCGGCGTGTCGCGAGGCGTGTCCACGCCCGGTTGGGTGTGGATCGTGGTGAGCGTGAAATCCTCGTCCGGCACAGCCGCGTTTAACGAATCAAGAAACGCCGCACACACTTCGGAAGGGTCTTGTCCGGGAAGAATGCGAAAATCAAGATTGGCAGAGCAGTGAGCAGGAACAATGTTGGTCGCCACGCCGCCGCGAATCGTTCCCACCGACAACGACATCCCGCCGAGCAACGGATGGGCATGGACGTCCAGATTGGGAACGTATTCCTTTTCGATGAAGGCGATCGCTTTGGCCATCGCGTACACCGCGTTGTGACCCAGCTCGGGAAGCGACGCATGGCAACTTTGGCCGGTCACTTCCAACGTCGCCCAATACGTGCCCTTGTGCGCGGTCACCACGTTGCAGCCCGTCGGCTCGCCGACCACGATGGCGTCAACGTGAAACCCTGCCTCGACCAGCGACGACGACCCTCTGCACCCGGTTTCCTCCGCCACAGTGGCGACGAAATACATCTTGTCCACCGGCTGAAACCCCGCCTCGCGTGCGATCTTCATCGCGGTCAAGAACGCAGCCATCGAGCCTTTCGTGTCACATGAACCCCGACCCCACAACCGCCCGTCACGCACCTCAGCGCCAAACGGGTCGATCGTCATGTTGTTCACGCTCACCGTGTCCATGTGCGATTGAAACGCCAGCGACGTAGCCGCCGTCTGCTCCGGCCAATGCGCGACCAGATTGTCCCGCCCCGGCATCATCTCAAACCGCCGGACCTCCATCCCCAACCCCTCGAGCCACTCGCAAACGAACGCGCTCATCCGCCGCTCGGATTGATCGCGATCACCCTGAGTGTTGTTCTCGTTGACGCTGTCGATGGCGACCAGCGATGCGAGCAGTTCGCGAACGTCTTGGCGGTGTTGGTCCGTCAGGTGACTCATGGTCGCCTCAAATCAGAGATCGTCGTCGGAGAGGTGGTCGCCGTTGCCGTCGCTTTTCGAAGCGGCGGCGACACTCTGGATGCCGAGCAAACCGAGGGCGTCACGCTCGACGATGCCTCGCAATTGCTCTCGCGGAATCGCCGGCAGATGCGTTCCGCTGACCATTTGATTGATGCCGTACAACGCTTCAATCGCGTGGGCGGCGCTGGCGTATGGAAACCCGCTGCCGAACAGCAGCTTGTCCATCACGCCGTACTGATGGGCGTTGAGCAGAGCTTGGTACGCCTGCCACGGCTGATGCAGCAGCCAACTGACATCCGAGTGAACGTTGGAATGCTTCGCAAGCAACACCAGCGTTTCGTTCACCCAGGGAAAACCAAGATGTGCGACGATGATCTTGAGGGAGGGAAACTCACGCGCTACTTCGTCGAGCAGCGATGGCTGGGCATACTGCATCACGTCCTGCGGGCCGGTGTGAAAGCCGGTGTGAAACAGCACCGGCATGTCAAGCTCGTTCGCAGCCTCGTAGCACGTCTTCGCGTTGGTGTGACACGGGTGGAAGTTCTGTGCGGCGGGCGAGAGGCTCACGCCCCGCATGCCCAACTCCGCATGGGCAAAACGCAACTCCTCCACCGCTTCGGCAGGCTTGGTGGGATCGACCCCCGCGAAACCGATCAGACGATCCGGATACCGCCGAACGTAGTCCGACACCAGGCGGTTGGGAACTTCCGCACCGAGGTAATCGCTCTTGAATGCCAGCACGATCGACGCATCGACCGGCTTGCTCGCTTCCTGATGCTGCTCGACGCCGGCGTGCTGCGGCGGATCGGTACCGGCCCGCGTGCGTGGCGGTCCCGGCAGCGCACCACTCTCCGCCACACCGCAACCGAGCTGCGCGGATGACTCCCAGATACACGTATAACAATCAACGATCATGGGTTTTTGTCACATCCGAATTCGGCGTTTCGCTTCCCATCCTCCGACGGCCCAATGATGCCACGCCGGTGCATGGTTTCTAATGGTCGGCCCGACAGCGGTCAAGCAAATCGACGAACAACGCGTTTGCAGGGTCGAGCGACACTACCGAACGCCCGGGACGCCCCTGCGACGGGGCGACGACGTCCAAAAGAACGGTACCGCGAGCATGGCCAACATCTCAAATCCGACCATGCCACACAGGTTGGACACCGCCGGCGCTGCAGAACCGAGCACCGTATCATCCGAGAAGGTTGCCATCGCCAGGTTGATCCGCGCCTGAATCGCCCGGGCGGATTCCTGCTGAATCGCCATCCCGATGATGCCAGCCGCCTCGTCGAACGGCCGACCGAAAACGGTCGCCACACCCGTCCCACCGGAAAGGTTCGACACCGACACCGAGACCGTCGCCTCCAGGACGAATTCCTCATCCACGACGGCTTCATACTGATAGGCCAAGCTCTGCGTCTCGGGAATGATCACGACCAGGGCGGATTCCAGATTCGACAGGTCGCCCAACGGCAACCCGGGGATGTCCGGTAGGATCGACAGGTCGCCGGATAGCGTCACGATGCGATTGGACGACTCAGACGCGATTGCTCCGTCCGAGTTGCCAATCACCGCAACGCGCTCGTTCAACAGCTCGACACTCTCGCCATCGCTGCCGTCTTCCGCCAACGCGATGCGCCGCACCGAAAACGTCACCTCCGCCGACAGGCCCGTCAGATCACGATTGCCATCCAACGACCATACGAACAATGCCCCCGATGGAAAAAATGCGCTCTCCACCGTCGCACGTTCGCCGGCAAAACTGTTCAACTCATCCGCGCCCAATCGAACCCGCCGCCGCTCTACGACCTCACTGGCCAACACGTACGACGTGGTCGCACTGTTGGAAAAACAATTCGCCTCCAATGACAACTCTTCGGGGTTGCGACCCGACGTCGTCCGAGTCGGGTCCGCCACGTCCGCAACCGCCACACCGCGGGCAGCGCCGTCTGCCGTGTCAAACCCGTCAAGCACCGCACGCGTCGTGATGGGCAAAACGCCAACGTCGGGACCGAACGCCTCAAGCGATTCGTCCGACGAATCCTCGACTTGATCCTCAAACAACACCACCCGGCTCATCGCCCGGGCGGAAAGATCCACCACCACCGCCCTCGCCGACCCCGCAGCGCAGAGCATCACTCCCAACATCACCACAACGTACTTCGATGGTCGTATCATCGTAGCACTCCATTTCTACGCGTGAATTGAGCTAGAGACCTCTCGATCATGTGTCGCGCGCGGTCCGGACGAGTCTCGACCCCGAAACGCGACAGCATGACAGAACCCATCCTAATCGGCGTTAACCCCGGTAACTCTAGGACAATTCGTTGACCAAGTCGACTTTTTTCGGCCTGATCCCGAACGATCCATCGCCCTCGCACTTGAAGACGGCCCGACGCATGCCCGATAATGATGCAGGGTCAATCGTGACGCGACACCAACCAACCCCCGGGAGTATCCATCGACAATGAACGCCCTGCCGACATCGCAAGACATCGATACCCGCTATGCCAACTGCCTCAAACGACTCACCGACCGAGGCCAACAACACGTGCTGCGATGGTGGCATGATCTCGACCGGCCCCAACGGGAACAACTACTCGGCGAGATCGAAGCCATTCCCTGGGATCACATCACCCCGCTCATCGAAAGCCACGTACGCCAAAAACCCCAAGACACCGTCCCCGCAACCATCGAGCCGGCCCCGTTTCACACGCGGAGTCCGAATCCAACCGACGCAGATCAGGTCACCATCGACCGCGGTACCGAACTCCTTCGCGCGGGCAAGGTCGCCGCGTTCACCGTCGCGGGCGGGCAGGGAACGCGTCTCGGCGTTGACGGCCCGAAAGGCTTGGTGGCAGTAACGCCCATCAAACACAAATCACTCTTCCAACTCTTCGCAGAGACCATCCTCGCGGCGCGCAATCGTTACCAAACGGCCATCCCGTGGTACATCATGACCAACCCCGTCAATCACGATCAAACCGTTGGCTTCCTCCAACGCAACGACTACTTCGGCCTCGATGAATCCGATGTCTCCGTCTTCACGCAGGCCATGCTTCCCGCATTCACGTTCGACGGCAGAATCATCATGGCGGACAAACACCACATCGCCCTCGCACCGGACGGCCACGGCGGCTCGCTCAAAGCACTCGTCGCCAGCGGTGCGCTCGAGCAGATGCAAGACCGCGGCGTCGACATCATCTCCTATTTCCAAATCGACAACCCGCTGGTCCAACCGTTCGACCCGCTCTTCATCGGCCTACACGCACAAGCGCGGTCGGACATGTCCACCAAAGTCACCACAAAAGTCGACGACCTCGAACGCGTCGGCAACCTCTGCCTCATCGACGGCAAGCTCGCCGTCGTCGAATACTCCAACTTCCCCGAATCACTCGCACACGTCAAAAACCCGGACGGTTCACGCACGTTCGACTGCGGCAATCTCGCGATTCACCTGATCGACGTCGCGTTCGTCGACCGCGTCATCGCGCAACGCTTCGACCTGCCCTACCGTCGGGCGGAAAAAACCGTCGCCTACATCGCCGACGATGGCCAGCGCCAGACTCCCAACGCACCCAACGCCGTCAAGCTGGAAACGTTCGTTTTCGACGCACTGCCCCTCGCCCGCAATCCGCTCCTGCTCCAGGTCGACCGGGCTGACGAGTTTTCACCCGTGAAAAACGCATCCGGACCCGATTCGTTGGAATCCGCCACGCGAGACCAAATCCGTCGCGCAGCCCGGTGGCTGGAATCAGCCGGTGTGACCGTTCCCAAGACATCCGACGGAGAACCCGCCGCCATCATCGAGCTGGCACCTTCGTTCGCACTTGATGCAAACGATCTGCGATCCCGACCGGGCCTGCCAGATACCATAGCCCCCCATCAGCAGGCCTACTTCGACTGAACGAGGCAGACACTCGCGCGGCATCACGCCCGGTCGCCGACCACGCGAAGCGTGGCCAGCCGCACCCCAACTCTTGACGAACGACCACGCCTTGACGACGCTGCATGAACTATGATCACGATCGGCGACTTCGACATCATCAGCGTGCAGACCGGCACGGTTCGTCTGGACGGCGGGGCAATGTTCGGCGTGGTGCCCAAGGTCGTCTGGGAACGTCACGAGGACGTGGACGAACTGAACCGAATCCTGCTCGCGACTCGAACACTCATCGCCGCCTCACGCGATCGCAAAACCATCATGTTGGTTGACACGGGGGCGGGGGCGAAGTGGTCTGCCAAAGAAGCGTCGCGATTCGACGTGCGGTATGATCGTGACGCCATCCCCAACGCCCTGAACCGCCATTTTTCGCGAACCGCCGACGACGTCACCGACGTGATCGTCACGCACCTGCACTTCGACCACAACGGCGGACTCACCGAATGGGTCAACGAGGAAACCGGCGATACGCGGCTGTGCTTCCCCAATGCGAAACATTGGATGCACCAAGATCATTGGGACCACGCGCGAAGCCCAAACGACCGAGACAGAGCATCGTTCTTATCAAGAGACACTCGCGCCCTCGCGTCCGGCGACGTCCTGCACACCGTCCACGGAGACAATCCCGCCGCCCCGTGGCGTGGCGTCCGGTTTTTCGTCAGTTGCGGACACACGCCCAGCCAGCTACTCCCGATCTTCCACGACGACGCCCACCAACTCATCTTCACCGGCGACGTGATTCCCACCGGCAGCCACCTACGTCTCCCATGGGTGATGGCCTACGATTTACAGCCGCTCAAGACCATGGCCGAGAAAGACCAGATGCTGTCGCGCTGCAGAGACAAGAACGCTTGGCTCGCTTTCCCCCACGACCACAGAATCGCCGGTGCAACCGTTGATTTCAGCAACGGCCACCCTGTCGTCGGCGAAACTCTGGACCTGTAGACGCCAAAAACCAAGTCCGAATGACGTAGACCGCGAGAACGACCGTGGCAGATCGTGCGCGCCCGTTTGGTGCGAGTTGATGCCAAGAGTCAGAGTGGAATGACGTCGGCCGGTTGCGTCGTAGATCACCGGTCATGCCGACCGATCGTCACACCTCGAACCGCCCGTGAGGCCCGAGTAGTAAAAAGCCAGCGAGGCCGGCGCCGCGGCGCTGGCCTCGCTTTGTAAACCAATTGTTCGTCGCCACCGGTTTGCCACAGCGCAGCGACATCCCGCCAGACGACAGCGCCAAGCAGCCAGTAACCCACGCGCCGCCCTGTACTCCGACGACACAAAGATCACAACCCAACAGCGCCAGCTTGGCGCTACGAGAGGGCTGCTCGCTTCAGGTTTCGTGCCGAATCCGGCACGACCCGGACCACCTACCGACGCGAGCAAGTCCGAAATCGAACCACCGCGGCGACACGTGGACGAACGGGCTTAACCGGTCGCGCCCGGAACCAACCCGCCCAGCAGGCCGTTGATCGTTCCCGTGAACAACGACGCCGGAATCTGGCCGATTCCAATGCCGAACCCGAGGGGAATGCTGCGGAGTGCAGTGCGGAAGAATCCGCCGAAGCAACCGCCGAACTGCATTACCCAACCACCGGCGACACAAAGCGCCACCAACTTCATCGTCATTTTGCTCTTGCTCATCAGTCCATTCTCCTAAAGCAAGCCAGCAGCCATGCTGATCAATCACGCCCTCCCGCACCAGAGCGTCTTTGCCCTAGCTACGGAAGTCGACTACCAAACTGCTACCGTTCACAAGTTCCGTACGAGACGTACACGCTACACACAATAATCCGAATACTCTTGGTCACCGAAGTAGCCGCCGCTTCCAACCTCAACGCACCGCGGTCGCGTCGCGAGGCCAACACACGGCTGCAAGACTCAGCACTCAACACGGCAAACGCCAAAACCGTTGCGCCACTCAGTTGGCGTTGCCGACGGTGTCCGGAAACACATCAAACACGGCGGGGTTGTCGAACAAAAACTCCGCCGCACCATAAAACGCACCAAAACGAATCACGCGATCCAGATTCAAGTTCAAACAACTACCGAATCCCATCAATGTCGACCCGAGGAGAACTACCGCAACCGCTTTCTTCAACCGATTACCGATCATCGTCCATCGCCTCCAAACGACTCCAAACGACTCGTCGCGTAACAGCCGCATCCCGACGAAGTAGCCAGCTTTCGCCTACGAATCTGAAAACGAGCGGGGAAAAACCCTGCCTCCTCAGCCGAAAGCCTCCGCCCGTGCACCACTATGTCGATTTGGTCGCCGTCTCTGATTCGAATCCTGACCATTCAAGAAACTTACGCAGGTCCAGCCTCAACAACTCCCGCGCCACCAGGCGAGGCCGAACGCGCCGCCTCGGCGAATCACCGAGGCTCGCCATCTACGCTACGCAGTCCGCTTGTGGTCTCCCGTCCTTTGACACGCCTTCTTGAATCCTGGCTTCCTATTACCGCGACGACGACGACTCGATCCTATTGTCCCGCGACCATGTGGTCCGCGTCAAGCGGCCTACGGCCAGAACTCCCATTCCCCTCGAACCCTCGCACGCGCCAACGCGAGACAGCCCAGGGAACATGTTCGCCCTTATCGGGCGGCCGACCGTTTCAGCATTAGCAAATCCTGCACCGTTCGCCACCCTACTGTCGCACACACGATACTGCGTTTCGTGTCGAGCAGTTTCAGTCGCTGGCGGGCGACGTCACTCACACCGCCAACGCCAATTGGGGGGGGAGGCTCGCATAGCCGAGGGCCTTTGTCAAGCATTGACTTTTGCAAATTCGACAAAATCTTGCCCCGCCCCATGGCCAATTTCACCACATCGAATATCATCACAGATGCTGGCGATTCCGATCCGCCCCGGCGACGTCCGCACTGCCGTACAGTTCGCACCGCGTTGCACAGGCCGGAAACTGACGTAACCAATTGTAATAAATAATACTACGAAGAATCGTTCACGAGGGGATCGAGCGCGCCCGACACCATCGCCGTCACATGCCTACGAACCTGAACAGGCCGTGGAGGGGTGATACGGGACGATTGAGACCCGCAATAGATCTCGAATTAGATCAAGGCAGGAAATGGCAAATCAAGAGTTCGACGGTATTTTCGAGCCCGCACAGCGAGGCAGCGGCTGGTTACGAGCAGCCAAGAGCAACTACGCGGTCCGCCCCGGCGACCCACAAATCAACGCAGATATCATGGCGAAATTCGGGCTTCGCGGTGGAGAACGACTCCGCGCCGTGACGCAACGCGACCGGCGGAAGCGCGATCGATGTACCGTGCAGGAGATCATCACGATCAACGAACAACCGCCCGACAAATACCTCGACACCACACCGTTCAACGATCTCACCGTCATCTCACCCACGCGGCGTATCAGGTTCGAAACCCCCGGCGGCCCCATGCCGATGCGCATCGTCGATCTCCTCACACCGATCGGATTCGGACAGCGAGCGCTCATCGTCGCCGCACCGCGAACCGGAAAGACCATCCTCTTGCAGCAAATGGCTGCCGGCGTTGCGGCCAACCATCCAGAAGTCTACATGATCGTACTCCTCATCGACGAACGCCCCGAGGAAGTAACCGACATGCGACGCAACGTCCACGGCGAGGTCGTCGCCAGCAGCAACGATCACGACGTCGCCAGCCACGTCCGCATCGCCAAGCTCATGATCGCCAACGCCAAGCGACGCGTCGAAGCGGGGCAGCACGTCTTCGTTCTTCTTGATTCCCTCACTCGGCTCGGGAGAGCGTTCAATGCTCACATCCGAGGCAGCGGGCGCATCATGTCCGGAGGGCTGGACATACGCGCCCTGACAGAACCCAAGTCGATTTTCGGCGCAGCCCGGACGATCGAAAACGGTGGCTCGCTCACCATCGTCGCGTCCATCCTAATCGAGACAGGAAGCCGTATGGACGACGTCATCTTCAACGAGTTCAAAGGAACCGGAAACATGGAGATCATGCTGTCACGGGAACTGGCCAACAAACGCATTTGGCCGGCGATGGACGTGCAGCAATCCGGCACGCGAAAAGAAGAACTCCTTCTCACTCCGGAAGAACTCGACAAAGCCTACAAGATCCGTCGAACCGCGCTGGGGCGATCGCCCGAGATGGAAATGGAAAACCTTCTCAACGCCATGGGACGCTACGAAACCAACGCCGAGTTCGTGGCAGCTACGTAGCGC
>CAYQFV010000091.1:14767-16034 GCA_964416845.1 uncultured Phycisphaeraceae bacterium
CGCGGCGGCCAAATGACCAGATCGCCCACCTCGCCACCGGGGCGATACGGGCGCCCCGCATCGTCTTTGCGATCGGCACCGATGCTGTACAGCACAAAGCCATTCCGCGTCAGGGAATACACGAAATCGTGGCCACTGTACGGGTCCACGCTGATCGACCGGATGAACGGCGACGAACCCAGCGTGCGGAGCGACGGTGGATACCGCCCCTCCTTTCCCTGGTACGCCAAGATGCGCGCCAGAAGATGCGTCCCCCGACGCATCGTCTCCACCCGTGCCAGCCACTGACGCGGTTGCGTCAGGTCAGCCACCTGAATCCTGGTCAGAGGGTTCGTCAACGCTTCACCCGCCTCGACGATCTCGTCGATCCTGGCAAGCGCCGGGCCGAACGGTTGCTCATTCCACGCGTTCAAACCCTCGAAATATCGTTCGACCTCCAAAACGCTTCGATCGAAACCGACGCCCGCGACGGCACGCTGCACCTTCGCCCACGGACGCCCGTGCCGCTTGCGCTGAGCGAGCACGCGGTTGTAGATCAATCCGGCGGACTCAACAACTTCCAACATCCCCGGACGATAGACCCGCTGCAACGTGTCCAGAATCACAAGCTTTTGAAACTCGTACGCGTCCGTCAGCGGGGCATGCGGCGGATCCCATTGCGTCAGTCGCTCGGAGAATTCTGACGCAATGGCCGCCCGGTCCTTGGAGAGGAACATCGACCGCTGAATCGCCCCGTACCCGCGCTCCGCGACAGCCATGGCGACCCGACGCACAACCAGTGGGCGCTGAGCATCCAGGTGATGCGCCACCGAAAGACTCGTCATCGCCCGGTCGACCAGCACCGATTCGTCGCCGATCGCCCACTGGCGCCATCCCTCAGCCAGCACACCCTGCACAGCCACGTCAAACGCCCCCAAACCGGGGACGGAAACAAACAACAGTGCGTGCTGCCACTGCAGATCGCCCGACGGCGGTCCATCCGCGCGCAGCTCCAACACGCACTTCGGACGCTCTGCTGCCCGCTGGAACATGCGTAGCCCGCGCGCGTTCTCCTTCATCCATGCGGCGACCATCGGCAAATCTCCCCACGGTCCAGCAGACGCACTCTCCAACGCCCTGCGGTCCGCGATCGGCTTTAAGTACGCAAACGCCGACAGGTATCTAGTTCCCGCGTTGTCTTCAGACGGCGGCGGGACTTGTGATTTCAACCACGCAAAATAGTCCACAACTTGCGCGGGAGACGGCGGCGGTGCCACGACCTTGTCAT
>CAYQFV010000092.1:0-13158 GCA_964416845.1 uncultured Phycisphaeraceae bacterium
ACACAAGGAGGCATGCCCGCGCCTTCGGCTTGGGCATGGCACCCAGATATCGACGAACCTTATTTGAAACGGCGCCAGGTCCGAGATTATGGCGTGATGTGAGAGCAATGAAAAGGGTTGAGAGGCGGCGCCGTTGGTCGCAGGTAAGCGAGGGGGTCGCGTTGGTCGATAGGCACGATATCGCCAAGCCGCGTGGTGGGTGTGTGGCTGACGTCGAAGTTGTTGTGGTTTGCTGCCCGGTTGGCAGGGAGATAGTGCCTTGGGGCTGTGGGATTGGGTCATCGACGCGCTGGTAGGTCGTGGGGGCGGACCGCCCGTCCCGACGGGTGTGGCTGGTGGTGAGAAGTTCCCTGCGTCGGACGGGGCGGTGGCAGTGCTTGAAGAGGCCGACGTCGGGTCGTCGGAATCGGATGGAGAAGACGAGGCGGCACGTTGGTGGGAGCCTGTCGGCGAGGTGTTGACCGAACCTGCGGCGGTCGCAGCACCGGAATTGTCTCCTGAAGCGCGGGCTCTTGAGAATATCTTGATTGCCCAGTTCGACGGCCACGAGTTGGACCTTCCGCCCATGCCGCTGGTGGCGGAGCGGGTGATTCGCGCATTGGGAAACGCGAACTACGACGTGGCGGAATTGTCGCGGGATCTTGCTGAGGATCAGGTGATTGCCGCCTCGGTGGTTCGCATGGCGAATTCAGTGTTGTACGCCGGGGTTGAGAAGATCACGTCGTTGCGACCGGCGGTCAATCGTTTGGGTGCCAATGCTTTGCGCACGCTGATGATGCATCAGTCGTTGCGGGCGGTGGCGATCCAGCGAAAAGGCTGCGACGTGGAGCTTGCGAACATTTTGTGGCAGCGCTCGCTGGCGAGTGCGTGCATCATGCGGGGGCTGTCCCGGTTCACGGGCATGGATGGTGAAGAAGCGTTCTTGATCGGGTTGCTGCACGACATTGGTGGTGTGATCGTGTTGCGGGAGGTGCAGAAGCAGCAGTCTGTATTGCACTACAAGGTCGACGTGGACACGTTCGAGTATTTTTGTGACGAATGTCATCAGGAGTTGGGCGAACTGATCGCCGACGCGTGGAACTTGCCGGCGAAGCTTAAGGCGTTGATTCGCGATCATCACGACTACCCTGATCGCGACGACCCCCTGCGCACGGAACGCTTGACGATCCAATTGTCGCATATGATTAATGCGATGATCGGTTTCGGCGTGGATGCCCCGTATCGGCTGCTCGAAACTCGCCCCGTCATCGACTTGGGCCTGGACAACCGTGCCGATTTTCCTGCGTTCTTGCTCGATCTTCCGGATCTGATTGAGTCGAACGTTACCGCGCTTTCATTCTGAACCAGCCTGCGTCGCAACCGAGTCGATTGCTCGATTGCTCGGGTGATCGCTACGGCATGGTGCTGCAACAGGGGTCTATTCCCGAAAACGAGTCGAGGACCGCGAAGAGATCGAAGAGGTTGAGTGTTCCGTTGCCGGCACACGGCTCGACGTCTGAATCTTCGAATGTGCAATTCGTGAACGATCCGGAGAATCCGTCCAGAATGCAGAACAGATCGAACAGATTGACGGTCGTGTTGTGATCCACATCGCCGTACGTGTTGGGCGAGTGAACGCATGTTTCACTCACGCACTGATCGAACGTGCAGACATCGCGATCGGTGCATTCGCTGTTCGAGATACACGGTGCCGGAACAATGTGTAACACCAGGCCGCTGGTACCCGTTGGACCGAGGACGTCGGAGGCGAGGGCGTAGATTTCGCCGTCTTCCCCTTCGCCCATTCCCTTCAGGAAATGGCCGATGAAGGGCGTACCGCTCGGAATGATGAAGAATTCGGTTCGTTGGTACTGGTTCGGGCCGGTGGTATCGAAGTAGAAAAGTCTTCCTCCGGGCGTTCCGAACGAGTCGCTGAAGTCGCCGAATAGGTAGCGGCCTTGAAGCAGGGGAGATGCGGCGCCGCGGTAGACGTAGCCGCCAATGACGGAAATGCCGCCTTCATCTCCGCACATGCCGTTCGTGCCGCAGGTAACTCCCAGGGGGGCGCACTCCGGGTCGCCGGCACACGGAATCGGGTGGATGTACTCGACGATCGGGTCGATCAAAGGCTCGCCGAACGGGCCGGTGGAAGCGCAAATGTCCGGCGGGATGGCTGGTGCGAACGGGTCGAAGCAGTGTCGCCCCTCGCGCACGACCCAGCCGTAGTTGCCGCCGTTGGTGACGAGGTCGATTTCCTCGTACAGATTCTGTCCGACGTCGGCAACGTAGAGTGCGTAGTTGCCACCGGGGCCGTCGTCGAAGGAGAATTGGTAGGGATTCCTCAGGCCGTAAGCGTAGATCTCGGGCAAGCCGTTGACGCCATCTGCGAATGGGTTGCCCGGCGGAATGGCGTACGGAAGAGGCGGTTGCGGCGGGCTGTCGACATCGATCCGAAGGATGGAGCCGAGCGGGGTCTGGGTGTTTTGCCCGTTGCCGGTAGCGCCGTGGGATGGCGGCACGTCGGCGAGACCGTCGTTCGCTCCTCCGCCGTCACCGAGCGTCCAGTAGAGCAGGCCGCCAGGGCCAAACGCGATCGCACCGGCATCATGGTTGAATTGCGGTTCATCGACCGAGAAGAGGATGGTTTCCGAGGCGGGGTCCGCGAGGTTGGGGTCGGATGCGGAGACGCTGTATTCCGCCAGTATTTCGGAATGGCAACCGACGACGAATCCGCCGGGATCGTTGCAGGGCTCGAGCGGGTCGCCCGCTCGTGGGGCGCTGTATCGGATGAAAAATCGCCCGTTGGTCGCGTAGTTGGGGTGGAAGGTCAAGCCGAGCAAGCCCCGTTCGTCGAAGAACGCATTGGGCGGGGGGAGCTTGGCGGACACGTCCAGGAAAGGTGTGGCCAGCAGAACGCCGTTTTCGATGATGCGGATTTGCCCGATCTGATCGACGACGAACAGTCGCCCCGAGCCGTCTCCCGCATGGGTGAGGGACACCGGCGAGACGAGCGTGTTGGGCGCTGCTCCGCCGCCGGCGACGACCTGGAGCTCGATGCGAATCGGGAGATCGTCGCAGACGTCGGTGGTTTCGTTGCAAATCGCGGTCAAGCCGCACGGATCGCCGGCAGAGATGCAATCCAATGCCGCGTCGCAGATTTCGGGTCCGTCGCAGTAGGCGCCGTTGTCGGGGCAGAGGGCGTTGTCCGGTGTGAACACGCAATTGCCGGCGACACACGCGTCGTTGGTGCAAGCGATGTTGTCGTTGCAATCGGCGGAGTCGACGCAGTCGGTGCACGCGTTCTGGTTTTCGTTGCAGAATTGCCCCGGGCAAGGATCGCTGCCTGGAGTGCAGACATTGGCGACGCATGTTTCGACGCCGGTGCAAAACAGTAAATCGTCGCAGTCGGAATCCTGATTACAGGGCGTGGTGAACTCGATCGAGAGGACCGGGCGGAAGGATGCGGTGGCGCTTTCTCGGCTGTCGAACCGCTTGGCTGTTCGACCGACGCTCTCGTCGCCGATGACGAACCAACCGAAGTTGGTGGCGGGACTCGTGAGCCAGCTCTGGACGTCTGCCACCATTCCGGGCGTCGATCCCCAAGTGTAGAACAGGCCGGCGGCGCCCACGGTTTGCGTTGCACTGGCGGTAGCGTTGAAGTCTCCGCCTGGGGTGGCCCAATTGGAGGATGGGTTGATCGCGTGGATCCAGGTGGCGTCACTCATGGTGGCGGTGGCACCTTGTCCTTCGCCGGCGAAGGCGTTTGATGTGCCTTCACCCCAATCGGCATCGGCGCGGTGCAAGCCTGTCGCCGTCGAAGGGGCTAGTACGTGGGTCTTCGAGAGATGAAGCGTCAGGGTGACGCTCTGAATCGTTGCGTTGGCAGGTACGTTTGCGGCTACGTCGAACGCCAACAGCGCCCGTCGCACCAACTGTCCACCGATTGCAGCTGTCCGCCCGGAAAACAAGTAGACGCCGCTTCCGTTGCTAAGCGCTCCGGTATTCGATTCATAGAGAGTGTTATCTTTGGTAGGTCCGATGTCCACCACGGAGGCGAACGAGGACGTGGCAATGATGGCGAATCCGGCGAACAGACGAACGATCGACGCTTGCTTTGACATAAAGCGCTCCTCCCGACGGTGATTGCACACTCGTTACGACGGTCCGCCCGTCACGCGACAATGCGGGGAGGGGCTGTCCAAGCAAAGCCTCACCGAGAGCGCGGCGGGATGCGAATGTGGTTTGTCCGGCCCATATCGCTCGCCAATAGAATAGAATAGCCGATACGTGGTCCGATTATCAAGAGCGACGGCAAAACCGCCAATTCCACTGCGTCAGGGGGTTTTCGGTTTGACATATGACATTGGTTTTCGACTCGTCTGACGAATGGTGCTCGCGGCGATCGTAGCAGTGACTTCACGAATCGCCGCGACTCTCATTGTCGAGCAGGTCAGGGATGTGAGCACCAACGACGCACTTACCGGTTGGGCAAATCCACCCGCATGGGGGGCTCGCATAACACATCGGGCAGAGGAGATCGACCCAAAGGGGAGCTTCCGCCGAGGACGATCGCCTAGACGCACCGTCGGCATGCGTGAAGATTCTTATTTTGCAGTTCGTATGTATCTGCATCGCGACGCGTCGGGTCGCTCGCGATAACCGGACGAAAACGGACGTCGGGGCAGGTTGCTTGGTTTGCAGAGACCGATGTTGCGATGGGGTCGTTGCGTTTTGGCTCGTCGGTCGCGGATTGCCGTTCTTCGGGGGAGGGTGTTGAAGACTCTTTTTTGGGGGCTGACGGGCGAAATAGAAGAGCGTTATTGTGGTATCCTGGTTGCTGATGCCGACATTCTAGTGGCGGAACACGGGTGGTTGCGGTTACAATTCCACAGGGTTTGGCCTTGGATTGGGCCGATCTGGTTTTGAGCGGTCGTTGTATTGCGCTGAAAGGGTTGAGTGATGAGCAGGGCATTAGCAATGCTGACGTTGGCTGTGTTTTGTACGGGAGCAGCAGCCCAGGAACGTGGGTTGCGCGGATCGCGCAGTGCGTCACGGGGAGAAGTGACGTTTCGCGTGGCGAGCGATCAGTCGCAAAGTGGATTCGATCGCATGAAAACGCCCGCCGGGGTCGAGGTTTATGTATCCCGCAAGCCGGAGATGCGCTCGGCGGACTTGAACAACGTCCGGGTCGTCGGCGACCGCAATGGCGCCTCGCTTGAGTTGCGAATTTCGGGTGACGTTGCCGGACGGATTGCGAAGGTAGGATCCGGTCGTCGCGCGAATCGAATGGCGGTTTTCGTCAATGGTGTCCTCTTGTCAGCGCCGACCATCGTCTCCACGCCGGACCCACGTGTGATGATGCTCTCGGGGATGAGTTCGGCGAATGCTGAGCGTGTCGCCCGACTTGTTGGCCGGTCGGTTGAACCGGTCTTGAATGGCGTCACGCTCATCCCGGACCAGCGAACGGGTGCTGCCGGCGATCTGTTCCTGGTGGAAGTGTACATGGGCAACGTTGACAAGCTTCGCGGCTATCAGGTGTCTTTGGATGCCACAGGCGGTGACTCGGGCAAGCTCGCGCTGGACGATATAATCATTGATGAGGGGCATGACGGATACGTTTTCGAGGGTATTCAGAGTTTCAACGCGGTGAATACATCCAATTCTCGAGCGGTCAACGCATTACCTGCCGGTACGGTCGACAGGAACTCGAAGACCTATCTGGTGACGTTTGCCTTCCGCGCAACACCCGATGCCAAAGGCACGTTTCGCATCAAGGTGCGGGAAAACGGCGAGACTCTCTTCCTGGGTCAAAACAGTGAATCCCTGCCGGTGAAGATTCAGGCCGAGACAAGCATTACCATTCGCTGATATTCGCCATTCCGAATCAACCTCCGACCCGCCGTGTGGTGCAAGCGCCACAACGGCGGTTTTTTTTGGGGCTTACCCGTGCGATGGCGACGACGGCTTGTCCGCCGACCATTCCGGATTCCGCGGGAGATCGGCTGCCGACTCCATACGGGGAGAACCGCTTGTGCGTCTCTGAAAACATGTGTGATCGGACGCCATCGCTGCCAGTTGAGAACGGCTTTTTGGAATCACAGCTTTGATGTTATTTTGTCGCAGTTTCTCGATCCTTGGGGCAGCCGGCGTCCGTGACTTGCTCTCGGGCCACGCCGGTCGCGATGTGGTCTTCTTCATGCCCCAATAGCCGTTGTCAGGCAGTTGTCATTCCGATTGTCTGCGCGCGTGCATACCAATGGTGAAGGACGACGGTTGTATGCGTTGGTGTCGACGCGGTCGAGCGATGGATGGCAGGCGATGGATGGCAGGTGGGCTCCATACGTCACCTCCTGACAGTTGAGGGGTGGTTGGGTTGATGGATTGCGAATAGTCGGGGCTGATCCGGCGATTTACAGTTTTCATTTTTTTGGACGAAAATGCCAAACAACTGTTGTCTTTTGTCGCACATGTGCGTAAAACTCCCGTCGAAGGTTGACTGTGGGTCGAGCCAATGGGTGATCGGTTCGTTGCCCATCGTGCCCATAAACAAGGAGAAGAAACATGGCCAAGAAATTCAAATGTACCAAGTGTGATCGTGCGTTTTCGATGCCAGCGCATCTCGCCCGTCACATGAACACGATTCACGCGACGGCGGCACAGAAAGCGGCAGCAGCAACGTCGTCGACTCGTGGCCGTAAGAAAGGAAGACCAGTTGGAAGCGGCAATGTTTCCGCCCCCAGCATGGGACGTCGCGGTCGTCCGTCTTCGCTGGCGACCAGACTGGGTTTGCGCGACATGAACCTTGAGCAGCTTAGTGCCGTTATTGAGGCTGCGCGATCCGAAGGCCGGTTGCGCATTCAAGAGTTGGCGCAGGCTTTTTGAGTGCTCGCGCCGGCGTTTTGCCGGCGTAGTCGATCCACTCATATCAAATTCGAGCCGTTCCGGAACCGGGCCGCCCATTTTGGCGGCCCGTTCCATTCCGTGTCCCATGCGGCGATGCCGTCTGATTGGCTTGTGTGTTGACGTGACTGCGACATCTCTCCTGTCGTGTGCGTGGGGACATTCCGACAGCGTGGTGTCATCACCCCTGTCCGCGACCGTTCGATGTGTCCACATTCTACCCGTCGTTACCGGGAATACCGAAAACGCGTCACAATGACATGATGGTGCGTGTCTCAGCGCAGCCAATCCGGAAGCAAGAGCCCCGTGCGCGTTTTTTGCGGCCGGATTTCAGCAACCAGCCACTGATCGCCACTCCGAAGCAACCCCAGATGCCATCGGGAAATGTGCATCGGAACGGTCCAATTGCTGGAGATCAGACGGCAGGACGCTTGCAAGTCGATGGACGCGCGGTCGCCGGTGACGATGACTGTGAAGCGCCCCAATCGTTCTTCCTGAACGTCCCATTCGCTTAGAACCTGCTCCACTTCTTTAAGAAACGAGTCTCTGGTCCAACGTCGCCCTTTACTACCGACGACGAGTTCATCACTGAGGTGATTGCCAATGATGTCGAGATCTCCGTCTCGGACGGCGTGGGCGAGCAACCAACACTGATTGATGACCGATTCCCGATCGGTAACGACCACCGCCTGGAGCGTCGCAAGCAGGGGGATCGCGATCAGTCCGCCGATCGCCGCGCGACCCAGCCATCGCGTGCGTCGTCGCAGCCACAGATGCACCAGGACGATTTCGAGGCTGACTGTCGACGCAAGAAGTAGCCACGGACTTTCGAGGAAGAATGCTTTCAATGACATGTTCCGCGGTGGAACCCCTTTTGAACGGTTCGCCGGAGTGGTCTGGAGGCGTCTATGTGTGTTGCCTTGCTCCTGCGGCGACAAGGTGACCGGGGTCGTTTCTGCGTCGGCCCGGCGGCCAATCCACTTCGGGGCAGTACCATTCTCGGGCGATTCGTTCGATATCCGGTTGTATCTTGGCTTCGATGAATGCGTTTCGCACGGCTTTTCGGTGGGGATGGCGTTCGGCGTACTTGATGCCGAATTTGCGCATGAATCGCACCGCGTGCTCCGGGCCATACAATTGGGCGCATTCGAGATAATGGTCGTAGATCACACGGCCTTGATCCGGCACGGACGGCGGATCGGGCAGTGATCTGCCTGCCCAGAGGGCGCGGCATTCATTGAATATCCAGGGGTTTCCAATTGCACCGCGGGCAATGGTGACCCCGTCGACGCCCGTTTGCCAAATCATCCTGACGCAATCCGGGGCGGTGAACAGGTCTCCGCTACCCAGGATGGTGCGGTCGCCAACGTGTTTCTTGACCCGTTCGAGGAACGTCCAGTCGGAAGGGCCGGAGTAGCGTTGTTGGACGGACCGGCCATGAACCGTGACGGCTGCGACGCCGAGATCGAACACGCCGTCTAGAATGGTGAAGAAATGGCGTTCGCTTTCCGGAGAATCATCCAACCCTCGTCGCATCTTAACGGTCACGGGCCGGCGGTCTGAGACAGCGTCACAGACGCGACGAACGATGTCCAACGCGACCGGCGGCTGGGAAAGATGAAACCCGCCCCTGCACCGTCCGAGCACTTTTCTGACGGGGCAGCCGAAGTTGATATCGATGATGTCGTAACCTGCGTCGGCCAGATCGTTGGCCGCGGGGGCGAACATATCGGGAACGGCCCCCATGAGCTGTCCGCCGACGGGATGGTCGTCTGGCGCCACGTTGAGGATTTGCCTGCGTTTCTTCCCGCCGTGAAGAACCGTCTGATCGAGCACCACGCCGGCGAGTGCGTAGACGCCTCCGTGTCGCCGGGTGATTCGGCGCATGGGCAGATCGCTGTACCCTGCGAGGGCAGCCTGCACGAAGGGGGTTTCGATGTTGACCGAGCCGATTCGAAGCATCAGGCGCTCCGACGAGAGCGGGAGTGTGGATGACTGCGTAGCTTGGGCGCGGCGCGCGAAATCGGGAGAGCTTCTTTGGAAACAGTCTGGAGCGTATGCACACCGACCCCCCAATTGCACAGCGAACGCCGCCGCGACTGCTGTTACCCTAACGGTTGGGAACGTGCAACGTCAACGATCTCGTGCGATCCGGCGGGCGACGATTCACGGTCCGACGGTTGTCGGAACGGTATCGTGATGCTAGAACTACCGGCGATGAGTGACGAGTTACTCGCACGGTTGCGCCGAATGCCGGACGCAAAGAAGCTCGCGATTGCCATTTACGGTGAGTCGGTGGCGTCGTATCGCTATTCGGTGATCGCGGAAAAGGCGCTGTCGGAAGAGCATCGCAAGATCTTCACGGAGATGAAGGAGGAGGAGCATCGTCACCAGCGTGCCCTGGAGCGGCTGGCAGCCAAGATGTTTCCCGACGGCGACTTCGTGTTGAGCGATGAGGACAAGGAGTTTGTGATCGTCGGGGCGCGGTTGCTTCAGGTCACCGGGGCTGACTCGTTTCGCAAGGCGATGAGTTTTCTACACGACACCGAGCGCAAGACCGGCCAGTTTTACCAAGCGCTGCATCAGTTGATGCCGGACGGCGAGTTGGGCGAATTCCTCGAAGAGATGGCCGGCGAGTGCTTCGAGCATGCCAAGTCATTGTTGAGCATTGATCCCCCCTCCTGATCCATCTGACCTTCGTTTTTCTTAACGTTTTGATGGCCTCCCAATCGACCCGCTCCCGGCGAGTATCCCATTGGTTCGGAGCTGAGCGTGGGTCGGCGCACGACAGGTGCAGGTCAACGTTTGCGCGCGGATTTTTGCCTTTGTGTTTCCCTCCGCCGCTCGCTAAACTGGCGGTTCTACGGGCACCGCTTTTGACATCTGGTCCCGCGCGCCACGGACGGGCGCATGGCTGATGATGCAGGGAGGTTACGGGGCTATGTACCTTAAACGAATTGCGTTGGCAGGTTTCAAGAGTTTCCCCGATCGGGTGGTCTTCGACTTCCCGCCGGGGGTAACGTGCGTCGTCGGGCCAAATGGTTGCGGTAAGAGCAACCTGGTCGACGCGTTCAAATGGGTGCTGGGGGAGCAGTCGGCCAAGTCACTTCGCGGCCGGCAGATGGTCGACATGATCTTCAACGGATCGAGTTCGCGCAAGAGCAGCGGCGTTGCGCAGGTCGACCTCTCGTTCGAGAACAGCGATCGCGTATTGGGCGTGGACCGAGACGAGGTGGTCATCACGCGGAAGCTCTACCGTTCGGGCGAGAGCGAATATCAGATCAACAAAGAGACCGCACGGCTTAAGGACGTGCGCGATCTGTTCATGGATACGGGGATTGGGGCTGACAGTTACTCGGTGATCGAGCAGGGTCGTGTGGGCAGGCTGTTGGACTCCTCGCCGGTCGAGCGTCGTGCGATTTTTGAAGAGGCGGCGGGGATCGGCCGCTACAAGACGCGCAAGCGCGAGGCGGAGCGCAAGCTGGATCGGACGCAGCAGAATCTGTTGCGGGTCAACGACATCGTCGAGGAAGTGCAACGGCGGTTGCGCAGCGTGAAGTTGGCGGCTGGCAAGGCCCGTCGGTTCCAAGAGCACGACGCCCGCTTGCGGGAGCTTCGGGCGAGCTTTTCGCTCGCGGAGTATCGGCGTCTCAGTGAATCGATCAGCGGTTTGGAGCAACGGCTTGAAGCGGCGAGCGACGAGTCCACTGAGGCGCGTACCAGCATCGACCGCAATGAGGCGGTGTTGGCGAAACTGGCGGAACAGGTCGACGGGGTGACCGAAGAGCTGTCGACGACTGAGCAGGAGGTCATGCGTACGCGGTCGGACATTGCGACGCACGAGGAGCGGATCGACGCATCACAGAAACACATCGGTGAGCAACGGTCGAATCTGGAGCGTGCCCAAGGTCGTTTGGAGCACTCTCGCGACCAGCAAGCCGAACAGGAGGCCCGTCTGGTCGAGGTGCAGGAAGTGGCGGTCTCGTTGCAGAAGGAGACCCACGAGCACGAAGCCCGCATTCGCGAGTTGGGCGCGCAGGACCGCGCGATGTCCGAGACGATCATCGAAACTCGGGCGAGACTGGAGGACGAAAAGGACGGCCTGATCGACCTGATGCGTCGCACGACGCAGTTGCGCAATGAAATCACAAGCTTGAACACGCATCGCGAGAAGCTCGAATCCGAGCATGGACGGCTGGGTGAACGAAACGCGGCGATCCGTGCGGAGTTGGCGGACTACCTGGAGCAGAAACGGGCGTTGGAATCGCGCGTGGCTGAGATCACCGAATTGATCGCCGCGGAGTCGAAATGCCTGGAAGAGAAGCGTGCGGAGGCGGAGCGTCTGGACGCCCACCGAGCGTCGTTGACGTCGTCGCTGGCTGAAGCGAAGGAAGCCCGCAGTGGTTTGCGATCGCACCTGAAGCTATTGGACGAACTCGAACGAAAGATGGAGGGCATTGGGGCGGGTGTTCGGGCGATCCTCGAGAAGAAGGCTGCCGCGCCCGACGATGAGGTGTTCAAGAACATTCGCGGGCTGGTCGGCGATGTGTTTGATGCGGACGTTGTTCACGCGAAGATCATCGAGGCGGCGATCGGGGACCTCGATCAATATGTCGTGCTCGGTAGCAGCGACGCGTTTTTGTCGCATCAAGATCTCTTCGATGCGCTGCCGGGACGCTTGTCGGCGGTCTGCATGGATCGTCTGCCGCCGGTGATCACCGAGCAATCTCTGCCGGATCACCCCGGGGTGGTGTCGAGCGCCGTGGATCTGGTTCGGTATGACGGTGAGTACGCCCGGCTGGTGCGACACCTGCTGGGCAAGACGGTCGTGGTGGATCGGTTGGAGAACGCCCTGACGCTCGCGCGGACTGATCCGTCGGAACGGCGGTTCGTGACGTTGGCGGGGGAGGTGGTCGAACCGAACGGCTGCGTGTCGGTCGGCCCTCCGTCGAGCCGGGCGGGGCTGATCGCGCGAAAGAGCGAACGGCGGAACGTCGAGTCTGAGATGGCTGACGTGGAGTCGCGGATCGGATCTCTGGAGCAGGAGCTTGAGCGGACCGCGAGTGATTCCGCCCATCTGGACAAGGTGCAGGGCGAGTTGCGAACGGCGATTCGTGAAGCAGACACAGCCAAGGTGGACGCCAACGCAAGTCTCGAGCGCGTCAACGAGGCGGTTCGCCGACTGTCTCAAGAGCAGCCGCTCATTGCGGGCGAGGTGGTGATGATCGAGCAGCAGATGCACGAGGCTGCTCAGCGGGCAAGCGAAAGCTCCGAGTCGGTGAAAGTTCTCGACCGAGAGAGCGAAGCCCGAAAGCAGGCGGTCGCTGCCCACACCGAACAGCTTGAGACGCTGACCGAAGAGCGCGAGCGGGTGCAGTTTGCCCTGACTGAGGCTCGCATCGCAGTGGGTAAGTTGGCGGAAAAGCGAGCAGCCACCGCGGAGAACATCAACGAGCTTCGGCGAAGTGCGCGGGCGGCGGTCGAGGCGATCGAAGCGGCGGAGCAGGAGTTGTTCGATGCGGAGAAGCGTATCAGCGATTCCGAGGACGTGATCTTGACGGCCCGGGCGCGGTTGGACGAGCTTGGCATGTCGGCGGATCGGCTGGAGGCTGTCAGCGTGGAGCTTCGCCGTCGGCGTGAACTGTTGCGTCTGGAGTCCGAAGAGCTGAACGTGGGTACGAAGAAGCTTCGCAGCCTGCTGGAGGAGGTCGAGTCCCGTGTGCATGCGATTGATTTGGAAATGCAGACGGCTGTCGTGCATCGTGACGAACTGGTTGCAAGGGTGACCGAGGAGCTGGGTCTGGACTTGCCGGCCATGGCGGCGGAACGCGATCCGGACGAACTCGATGTTGAGGGTGTCGAGAAGGAGATCGCCGAGTTGCGGGAGAAGATTCAGCGACTGGGCAACGTGAATCTGGACGCCATCAACGAGTTGGAGGAACTGGAGCAGCGCGAGCAGTTCCTGACCAGTCAGCGCGACGATCTGGAGGATTCCCGCAAACAGCTTGAAACGCTGATCGCCAAGCTGGACGCCGAGTCGATGGAACGATTCACCAAGGCGTTCGACGCCATCCGCGCGAATTTCCGCGAGCTGTTCCGCAAGCTGTTCGGTGGCGGAAAGGCGGATGTGATCCTGGAAGATCCGAACGATCCGCTGGGGTGCGGAATCGAAGTCCTCGCCCGGCCGCCGGGTAAGGAGATTCAGCGCATTTCGCTCATGTCCGGTGGCGAAAAAACCATGACAGCCATCGCGCTGGTGATGAGCATCTTTCGCTCCCA
>CAYQFV010000092.1:13258-15861 GCA_964416845.1 uncultured Phycisphaeraceae bacterium
CCGAGTCCGCGTCGGGATCGACTGCGTTGGGCAGTCCGTCGCCGTCCATATCGTCATCTAATTCGTTCACAATGCCATCGCCGTCGATGTCATCGGCTGTTCGGGCGTCGGTCGACGGACTGAACCCCGGAAGCGTGAAGCAGCCTGCCAGCACGCCGACGGTCAGCGCCGACGCGATCCACGACGCCGTAACGCAACACAGGATGATGATCGCGCGCTTTGACACGAGAGGACTCCCTTTGAATGGTTGTTCATTGCGCTCAAGCAGTGCACACGAGGGCGTCGGTGCGTTCGTGCACTGCTCAAGAGCAGTGGCACACCCGAACGCGACGTCGCACTAGCCGCCGAGGAACGCCGTGATGTCCGCCAACTGCTGATCGGTCAAATCGGGGAACTTTCCGCCGGTGTGCGGAGTGTCTCCGATCAGGTGTTCTCGAATCGTGGCCACATCCACGCCTTGAATGTCGGGCGCGGTGGACAGGCAGCCGCCGCTGCCGTCGTCGCAATGGCACCCGGCGCACGACATCGTTCCGAAGAGCGATTCACCAGTGGTCGCGTCGCCTACCGCCGCGCTTGGTGCATCTCCACCGGTCGTGCCATTCGGTGCACCGGCCAAGTCTGCCAAGAAGGCGACCACGTCCGCGAGATCCTGCCCCGTTAAGTCGGGAAACTTTCCGCCGACGTGCGGAGTGTCTCCCTGCAGTTTTTCTCCAACGGTTGCAACGTCGATACCCTGAATGTTGGGCGCGCCAGCCAGGCAGCCGCCGGACGCGTCGTCGCAGTGGCAGGACACGCATGCGTTTGCCGTGAAAATAGTCTCGCCCGCGACGGCGGTGCCCACCACGTCGCCGCCAGCATTACCACCGCCGGTATCGGTCGGATTGGTGTCAGAGGGCGGCTGACCGGTGTTGCCGGAATCGTCGGCAGGCGATTCACCTTGCGGTGGCGGCAATGTTGCGATATCGGGCAAGTCGGTCAGCAGGTCGGAAAGAAACACGTCGGCTGCGGTCCGCGCGCCGCTCTCAACGGCAACCAAAAACGCGTCGCGAACGCCCGAGCCGCACCCGAAAGCACCCAGCATGATAAAAATGGTCGAAACAGCGAGGGATAGGCGTTTCATGGTCAAGATGACCTCCAATCTCCACATGAACAGGACCGCGCAGCATTGTGGAGCGACGCGTCCCATCGGTCAAGCAACGCCTCGACGGGTGGGCAACGCAAAAAAAGTCTCCGCTTGCGACAAAGCGTCGGTCGCGGATAGGATGTCGGCGCTGATCGTGGTGGAACCAGTCATCGGTCGTCAGGGTGCGGTTGGACATGTCCCGGTTAACCATTCGCTTTGCTAACGTTATTAGTCGGCGGGTTGCTTTTTGTACGTTCTTCGGAGCGGCTGTCGTCATGGCAGGCTGTTCGATCGAAACGCGTAGCCGGCTGATGCACTTTTTCTTCGAGTACCCGGAACCATCCTCGCCATCGCCGGAACGCGAAGCGACGTCGTCGTCCGAAGCATCATCGCAACCGACATCCGAGCCGTCATCTCAGCCGGCAGAGACTGTCGAAGGATCGCGTCACCCGCCGTTCGTTCAGCGGCAATGTCAGCAATGTCACGTCGGGAAGATGAGTCAGGCGCCGCGCAAGGACTTCATGGCTGCCTGTCAGACGTGTCATGCGGATCGCTTCAAGCCGAGCCGCTTTGGCCACGCGCCGACGATCGCCGACGACTGCCGGTTCTGCCATGCGATGCACACCTCGTCGCAGCCGCATTTGCTCAAAGAGCCGCAAGCGATCCTGTGCACGAGCTGCCACGCAGCCAGTTTCGATGACAAGGCGAAAAACACGTACCATCGCGGGATCGCCAGCATGGACTGTACCGGCTGCCACAATCCACACCTCTCTGACAATCACTTTCTGCTAAAACCCAAAGAGCAACGCGCGTCCATTCCAACCCCACCGCCAGCCGACCCCCGAAAGGCTGGCTAAACACCACGAGAACAAAGGGTGCGTCTGGGAAACACCCAGCGAACGCCGCTCAACCAGCGGGCGCGTGACACGCCGCAGTCGCGATCAATTGACACGTCGACGCATTGATGATTGATCCGCCCTAACGGATTGTGGACAATGGGTGTACCGTTCGGAGGGGGCGTTCTGAAGCGATCTCGCGGTACCTTTTCCTGCCCCTGATGGCCATGTTGCGGTGAGCCCCGTTCGTGGAGGCGTTTGCGTTATGACTCGACCAAGCATTGGCGTTCTTGTTTGCGCGTGGCTGACGTTCGCGGCGGCGGCGCGGGGGGGGACTATTTGGCAGATTACGCATCAGGCTAGCGGTGCGGGGTCGGCGAATCTTTTCGACGGCGGTCCGATGGACAGCGGGTCGGACGCGACAACTTCGCTTGACGATGCCCTTATGCGGTTTGTTGCTAGCGATTCGACTCGCCCCGGGGTCGATGGGGCGAGTATTACCGCGTTTGGTCGCTCCGACATCCGACCGTTTTCTGATCGCTTTGTGCTTAACGCTGATTTCAGAACGACTTACAGCGCTGCGTCTGCCCTGGGTGCGGATCGACCGGGTGGTGAGGCTGAGGGGTGGATGTCCTCGGTGGTGG
>CAYQFV010000093.1:0-15748 GCA_964416845.1 uncultured Phycisphaeraceae bacterium
ACGCGGGCGTATTCGAGAACGCCGTCGACGATATCGGAAAGGCGTTCGGTTTCGCTATCGAGCGTTTGGAGGTAGGCCTGCTTGTCCGCGTCTTTGACGAGTCCGGAGGCCAGCATGTCGGTGTACAGGCGAAGCGTCGTGAGCGGTGTCCTCAACTCGTGCGTCACGGCGTAGGCGAATTGCGTTCGCCGCTCGGTCAGCGAAAGCAGACTGTGAATCCCCACACCAATGCCGCCAAGAACCGCGAGCGCCGCCGCCCAAGCAACGACGATCGCCAGGTGGGTGGAACTCCACGGCAGTGTCACCGAGGCAACGGGGTCCGCAACGAGTGACGCGTTGAGCAGTGGGATCATTCGATGTCCTGCCGACGCGGTCACGTCCACGACCGGTTCGAGGTCGGCCGACGGAAGCAGGTCGGCGATTCGACCGAGAAGCTCTTTCTTGAGGTTCGCCCAATCGACGAGGAACCCCTGGTAGTAGGTCGTTCCGGCAATTTCCGCCGATCGCACGAACGCCAGTTGGGGAGAGTCCTCAGACGCGCAGTTGAACCAGACCGGTGTCAATGCAGATGGGCGCGGGGCGTCGTACTCATCGTCATCGAAACCTGCTGCTGATTCGTCGGCGTCCTTCGGCGAACAACATCCCGGGTCGCACCGCTCGTTCTTGGGACGGACGTGCCGAGCATGCGTCCAGATTCTACCGTGCGAGTCCTGCTGGGGCGTGTCTCCGTAAGCAAAGAGGATCTCGTTCGCGCTGGCCGTTCGACTGGCGAGCGTGTCGTACGAAACGCAGGTCGCGCTCAGCCATTGAAGAACATCTTTGTGCTGCGTGATGGTGGGTGAATCGGGCGCGGACAACGTTGGGGGCCAAAAGCAGTTGTCGGGCACTTGCGGACTCTGCCAACGTCCGTCCGGCGAAACCTGAAAATGGAGCTTGATCCAAGGAATGAACGGCCCACCGTAGAGGGGCGACACTTCGACGAGCGCGTCGGGTTCGGAATCCGCTTCGAGCGAGTGCACGCGTGTTGGTATGCCGCAAGCGTTGTATTGAGAAAACTCGCGGTTGTCCTCGATGGCGATGACCGGCCAGAGCACGCGGTCGATGCTCTCCTTGGCGGTCTCGAGTGCGTCGCGAGCAACGCGTTCGCGCTCGAGTGTCAGCGTGGTAATGGTTCCCCACGTCACACCAGCTAGGATCAACACCGCAAGCAGTGCATAGGCCAGCAACGCCCGGCGAGTGCTTTGACTTGCGTAGCTCATGTGACGTGCTCCTCGGGAGAATCTCGCCTGACGACGGTCAGACCGCTACCGAGCATGTACCCCTTGCCGCGTACGGTGGTGATCCACTCGACTTGATCGCCGCTGTGCAATTCTCCGAGTTTGTTGCGCAGACGTGTGATGTGCATGTCGACCGCCCGCGTTTCGAGTTTGCGGTTGTCAATGCCCCAGACGCGCGCCAGCAGTTCGTCGCGAGAGATCACCCTAGCGGGATTCGTGGCGAAATGACGGAGGATCTCGGTTTCCATTTCGGAGAGCTGGCTGATCCTGCCGCCGTCGAAGCACACTTCGCTCCGATCAAGGTCGATGGTATGACCGTTGGCTGTGATGGACTGTACCGGGTGCGGGCGCTCCGGACATCGTCGTAGAACCGCCTCAACGCGGGCGAGAAGCTCCCGGGCGGAGAATGGTTTGACAACGTAATCGTCCGCTCCGCATTTCAGGCCTCGGACGCGGTCGTCCTCCGATCCTCGGGCGGTCAGAATGATGACCGGCAGCGTCGGGTGGGTTTTTCGCAACTCCACGAGCACGTCAAATCCGTCCATGCCGGGCAATTGGAGGTCGAGCAGAACGAGGTCGGTTTCGGCATCGCGGGCGGCGAGCAGGCCTGTCTCACCATCGCCCGCCTCCGCCGGCCTGAAGCCCGCATAAGAGAGCGTATCCACCACGCCTTGCCGGATAGCGTCTTCGTCCTCAATAACGACGATTCGTCGATCGATCATGACGTGATTCCCCGGGCCGCCGAGTCGCCCGCCGCGGCGCGACTGTAACGCCCGCCAAGCTTCCTATCATACCTTTTCGCCCGATGGAAGGCGAGAATTCGCCCAAAGAGGCGGCGTAACAAGTCTGTAACCTCAACGAGGACCTCGCTGCGCGATACATACCGAGGGCGCACGGGGTGATCGCTTGTGACGCCATCGAATGGTCTCTGGACTTTAGGTCCCAGAAAGACGATAAACTTGCGATCGGAGGGATTCGCTTGGCCATGACGGCGTGGATCGGGCGAACGCTACAGGACCGGATTGAACCAAAACGAAATGAGGGAGCACCCATGATCACCGTTGGAATGAACTACGACGTCATCGAAGGTAAGCAGGGCGAGTTCGAGAAGGTCTTCGCGAAAGTCCATGACATCATGAAGCAGATGGAGGGGCACGGCGAATCTCATCTGTTCCTGGAAGTCGGCACGCCGAGTTCCTATCTCATCATTTCCGAATGGTCCGACGAGACCGCTTTCGACGCGTTCATCAGCTCAGAGCAGTTCAAGAGCGTTGTCGATTGGGGCAAAGCCCAGATTCTGTCGGCCCGCCCCAAGCACGAGATCTACGGGCGAGGTGACGTGAAGGCCCAATCCTGCCCCGCGCACCAATAACGACGGCACGCATCGCATCGGCGTGGCAATCTGACGCAGAACCTCGGAAGGGACTGACGGGCGCCGCCGTTGTGCGGTCCGTTCGTCTGACGCCCCCCAATGTATGTCGTAGCGGGCACCAGCCGCACCGCATGGGCCAAATGCCAAACTCCCGATGCTCAAAACACCAAGTGCAAGAGGTAATCCAGCCGTCCGGTAAGGAGCAGCCGGATGCCCGAATACCTCATGACCTCCTGGATTTTCCTTCGGTAGGCGGGGTGGTAGCAATGGGACGGGCAATCCTTGCACGCGGGCTTGGGGTGCATCGGACAGTGTGAGCGTTTGGCAAACGCGTGCGTCAAAAGCCGCGCACACGACGGGCAAAGACGCACAGGCTCGCCGGCAATTTCCGTCACATCGTGCGTTTTAAGCGAGACGTCGTTTTTCGGACGACCGATGTGCCTTCCCCGGCAATAAATGCTGATGAATCGGGCAAGCGTTTTCAGGTCGCGTTTGGTTTCTCGGTCAATCGAGGCGATCATCTCAGGAACCTCTTCATTGCCCGCCATAAGGCCATATGTCTATCTGTTACTCCATTATACCATTGCAAAACTCATGCCAAGCGTCCGACAACCCGGACCACCCGGCCACAGCCACGACTGTCCGCAATGCGAACGAAACATCTCGAAAGGTGGAAAACCTGTCCAGCGGGGGTGGGGGACATCGTGACGCCGGTACAACCCGGAAGACGTGGTGAGCTGTGACTTGACTGTGTGCTAGATCGGCACGACCAAGCCGGTGACGGTGGCTTCGAAAACAAGGACATCGTCGACCACGCCTTGAACATAGCAGATGATGCGCCGACTCCGCGACTCGATGCGTTCGCACAAGATCCACAGCTTGGACGGGGGTTTGACCGTCTTGCGAAACTTGCACGCATCCACGCCGCCGTAACCGACGAAACCCTTAAAATCGGGCAGGCAATAGCGTTCCATGAATGCCGCCAATTGGGCGGCTGCCTCCAGCATCAAGACGCCCGGAAGAACCGGATTCCCCGGGATGTGCCCTTTGCACCACCAGTCGTCGGCACGGACGTCGCAATACGCGATCGCCAAACCAGCCTCATGGTCCAAATGGACGATGCCCTCAAGCGGCATGAATTCGTGTTTCTGGGGTAGCCGGGCGTAGATTGCGTCGCGGTCAAACGCGATATCCGTGCGATCGAACCGGTGCAAGTCGAGCATCAGCGCAGAGGCCATCAACGGATCAACTTTACAAGAGAAACACGGCGAACCACTGGCGTGAAAACGCGGCTTCAGCACGCACAGCGCTGCAGCCGTGGCTTACTGACGGCACATTATACCCCGAGCGGGCACCGCTGTCGAACGACACCACACACCGGGTGTCGCACCTCGCGGTGCGCTGGCCCACACGCCGTTACGGTTCCGCCGACTGGACTAGGTGGATTCACCGTCCGATCGGCTTTCCAAGACCTTCTTGCGTACTTCTTGCGAAGCCGCTTTGATTGCCTGCATCGCTTTGCGAACGCGAGTCCCGGCAGCCTTGTTGCCCCCCGCAGCCTTGGCCACGTCCTCGCTGGTCGCCTCTACCAGTTGCTTTAGCCGTTCATATGCCGCCATCATCTGGAACGTCCTCCCTTTTTCTGGCGATGTCCATCCGTGTAACGCTGGACCCTGTTCCGGGCGGAAGTCTATCAGACGATCGGATCGCCCGTAAAGCGAATCTTTTGCGAATTACCACGGTTTTCTGACGACCAACGCCGTTTGCGATCCGCATCTCGCCGCCGCAACTCGCGAATGCGCACGGTTGGCAACCACCCCTATACGCGCAGAATGGCTCGTAACATACATTGCCGAAATATGTTACGCGCATATCGCATCCGGTGAATATGGTCAGCGTTTCGCCACGAGTCAGCCTCAGCGGCGTACCGCCACCACGATGCTCAAGCTGCAAGCGAATTCTGTAATGGTCAAGCGAGATGGGCAGTCGAACGCGTCGGTCGGGCGCGACCCACCGTGATCGAGAGTCCGATCGCGAAACCGCGGATTCGCGAGTGGCGTTCCCTGCGCGGATCGGTGGAAAGGGTCAAGCGATGTTGCGCCAAGGTCCGATATCTCGTTGTCTCTCGATGTTCTCGCTGCCGTTGAGGAGGATTCTGCGATGATCCGATTGCTCGCCATCACACCGCTCGCGTTCTGCCACCTGACACTCGCCGCCGCGCCGCCCAGTCTCGACGCGGTCGACAAGGTGGCGACCCAGCGTTTCGACATCGTCAGCCGCGTCGACGACGGCGGGTTGTCGGTCGAGGGCGTTCAGCTCTGGTACACCGTCGACAAGGGGCGTACGTGGCGCAATTACGGCACGACGCCCGCGGCGGAACTGCCGATCCGATTTACCGCGAACGTCGAAGGATTGTACGGGTTCTACCTCGTGGCGACCAACGCAGCCGGCGTTTCGGGCCCGCCTCCGGGCCGCACCACCGAGCCGCACGAATGGGTCTTCGTTGACTACACGCCGCCGATCGTTCAACTCCACTCGCTCGTGCTGAGCGATCCGCTGGCTGTTCCGCGCATCGTCAACATACATTGGTCCGTCATCGATCAGGCCTTGCCAGCCAGACCAATCTCGCTGGCGTACCGTAGCCTGCCGGACGGGGCTTGGAGAACGATCGAAAGCCCGATCGCCAACACAGGGTCCTACGACTGGCGGGTTGACGATTCGACGACTGGCGAGATCGCGGTACGCATCACCGCGAGAGACCTCGGTGGCCACTCCGTGCAAGTCGTTTCCGATCCGTTGGGCACTGACCCTCCCGCCGCCCCGCAGGCCGTAGCGAACGGCAAGCGTTCTGCCAATCTCGTGTCGCAATCTCAGCCGACCTCGCCACGCGGAAGGCCTGCTCGTCCGCGGGCCACGGAACTTTATCGAAAAGGTGTGTTGCACTCGTTGCGTGGCGAGTATCGTTTGGCCGCCTCGCGATTGCGTGACGCTCTTGAGGCGGACCCGGAGTTGACCGAGGCGCTGGTCGAGCTAGGCCGCGTCTTGTACGCTCAGGGCGACGCGAGCAGCGCGATGGAGGCGTACAAATTGGCATTGACCCAGCAGCCCGAGTTGCGTAGCGCGTTGGAAGGCATGGCGATGGTGAACGTTGGGCAGCGTCGCTTTCCCGAGGCGGTGCAGCAGCTCAGTCGCATTGTGCGGATGGACCCCAACGACGTGGAGGCGTGGCTTCATCTGGGAGACATCGCCATCTATCAGGGCGACGAGCTTCTCGCACGCGAGCATTACGAAAAGGCAGCCACACGAGCGCCGTCCAACGCTGACGTCGTCGCCAAGGCGAATCTGCGTCTGGCGGAGTTGCGGCGATTGGCGGCCGACTTTCGACAGGTGAATCGAACGCAGTAGCATTCTGACATGAACATCCGGCAAAACGTCCAACCGATCTGCGCTGTCTACGGCAAGAACCTCTATCTTCGCCGCCGGGCTGTCGCCGACGTCATCAAGCGTGAGCTTTGCGGCGGCGATCAGGGGTTGAACCTCGTGCGCGTCGATGGGGCCAAGACCGACAACGCAGCGGCGGTGCTCGACGAAGTCCGCACGTACTCGATGCTTGGTGATCGTCGCGTGGTGGTGGTCGACGAGGCTGACGCGTTCATTTCCAAGAGCCGCAAGTCGCTCGAACGGTACGCGGAAAAGCCCTCGGAATCGGGATGTTTGATCCTCGTCTGCGCGAGTTTTCCGGGAAACACGCGTTTGGCCAAAATCGTCAAGAAAATCGGCGAGGCGATCGAATGCAAGCCGCTATTCGGCAAGGCGGTTGTCTCGTGGTTGTCATCCGTCGCACGCAGCGAATACGGCAAGAGCATGAGCTTCCAAGCCGCCAATCGACTTTACGAACACGTCGGCGGCGCACAGGACGCGCTCGACGCGGAGCTGTCGAAGCTGGCGATGTACGTCGGCAATCGCAGCGAGATCACGCCTCACGACGTCGACGACGTGATCGGCAACTATCGCGAGCAATCGGTCTTTGCGGTGATGGACGCGATCGCCGTCGGTGACGCCGACACCGCGCTGACCGAGTGGCAGCAGGTGCTTGCGACCGACCGCGCAGCACCCGGTCGGGCCATCGGCGGGCTTGCATGGAGCGTTCGACAATTGCTCGGGGCAAGGCGGCAACTTGACGCCGGCGCCGCCCTGCCGGGACTCGCCCGGGCAGCCCGGACCGACGTTGACGTGTTCGCCAGGCGCATGAAGCGCACGTCGACCACCAAGCTTGAGAACCAACTCGTTGACTTGCTGGCAGCCGATCTGGAATTCAAGACCGGTTTGGGAAACGTAGGATCGGCGGTCGAAAAATTCATCGTCAAACACAGCGTTGCAGCGAAATCATAATGAACCATCCAATTCAAAAAACTTCCGTATTGATCGACCTGCTCCGCCTCGTGACGCGCGCAAATCGCGTCGGGCGTTACGCAGCGTTGCTCGCTCTGCTGGTTGTGTCCACGGCGATGCCGGGGTGCAGCCTGTTCCGGAGCGGCCGATTCTCACCGGCGAGCAAACAACTGTCGCCGCCGTCCGCACCCGAGGCTCAACAGTTTACCGGCGGCGATACGACCGAACCGATCACCCCCGCTGAACTGCCGGAGAGCACAAAACGGTCCGAGCAAGCCCGCGAACAGGTGCTCGCCTTCATCAACCGCGTCGAAAGCATTCAACAGACGAATCAGTCGGCTGACACAACCGCCAAGTCGGTTCCGGCGGTGCAGGCCACCGGTTCCGCGATCGGCCACCCGACACCCGCACCGGCCAACGTTCCGGTGGCGGTTCGCCCCAATCAGGCCATCAGCACCTTGCCCGTTTCGCAGGACGCTGATCGCACGGCCGACGAGGGAGCGCCGGCGGGCATGGTGGCGACGAGTTCCAACAGTGTCGCCAATGAAACGACGCCGTCACCGCCAAGGATCGTCGACGTTTCCATCCGACACCCGGTCGACACTGGCGCGACGCTCAGCGCGAAGGCTGACGAGAGCACCACGGATGACCACGTCGCGAACCGGCCTCTGGGAGATGACCACGTCGATCGCCAGCCAAGTCACGTCGATCGAATCTTCCACGATCTCGAACAGCGTGTGACCGACGCGCCGAACGACGTTGACGCTCGATGGCGATTGGGCTTGCTCGCGCTGGCGACAGGCCGGCCGCAATCGGTCAACGTCAGCGACGTGGCGGAAATGTCCGAACGCTCGGCGACGCTGCTCCAACACTCGATGCGGGTGGTGGAGGCTGTGGGACGTGCTCTGGGAGACCCCAATAACGATGTCGAAGGAGCCGTGGACGCGATCGAATCGTTGCACGCGGTGTTGAAAGAGCGCGCTGACCTGGAGATTCCATCCGTGGCGTTGTGCTCGCGGGTGCAGGCCTTCGGCGTGTACGATGAGCTTGGCGACGCAGCTTTTGTCCCTCAAGCGGTGAATCAGGCGATCGTCTACTTTGAGATCAAGAACTTTACCTCGCAGCCCACCGACGACGGGCGATTTCGTTCGCTGATCGCCGACAGCTTCGAGGTTCTCAATCCTGAAGGTGACGTGCTTTGGAAGCAGGAAGAGCCGTCCATTGAAGACCTTTCGCGTAGTCGTCGCGGAGACTTTTTCGTCGCCCAACGCATCGCGTTGCCGGCCACGTTCGCTGCGGGAGAATACGTTCTCAAGATCACCGTTGAAGACCGCCTTGCAAGCAAGCGCACCCAAGCCATCCATCCGTTCCACATCGGACCGCGCGAGGCTACCGTCGCCCGTTGAATCGCCGCCGCGCGGGTTTCGCCCATCCTGCCGCCATGCTAAACTGACGATGTCCGGTGACCAAAACCGGTGTCCAGGCTGCGGACCGCGTTCGGGGTCGGCAGCCACGTTTGTCCGGAAGGAGCTAGCTCGTGCTGGAGAAGATGTTTGAGTTACAAGCCGAGTTGAACGCACGCATCGGAGCCGACACGCGTTCGCTCAAAGAGAACTTCGATCCGCGCAAGGCGGGTGTGTGGCTGAACGACTACATCATGGCTGCGGGCAATGAGTTGGAAGAGCTTCGCGATTGCACGTTCTGGAAGCATTGGTGCGCCGAGGCCAAAGGCGGTGATCGATTCAAGCTTCACGATCTGCAAAACGCTCGGGTGGAGGTCATTGACCTGTTCTTCTTTTGGATCAGCTTGGCCCAGTGTGTGGGGTTGGATGCCGACGATGTGTACGAGTTGTATCTCAAAAAACTCGACGTCAATCATCAACGGCAGGACAACAACTACACCATGCTCAACAAAGACGAATCGGACAACAAGAACATCACACTCAGCAAGTAAACCCTGCCCGCCTCGGAACCGGTCTTTGGTTATGATCCCACGTCCTGCGTCGCGCGATCGTTCCGATTGTGACGATTGTAGCGTATGTGCCTGCCGATAGTCGCCGCGTTCACGATAGTGTCACACCGTGACACTAAGAAAACTGCACTAAATCGCGAAGGGCCCTTGTTATTGGGGGGCGCGATTGAATATGATCCGAGGTGGAGTGTGGGCGACCACGGGGTGTTTAAGCAGATAGCTGCACGGGAAGGGAAGAAGCGATGAGTGTGCGTACGTTGATATTGACTGCTGCGTGTAGCCTGGCGATGGCGGGTGCGAGCCGGGCTGACATGTTCAGTGTTCAGGTCGTCACCGACGGTGTCGCCGGGGGTGTTTCGTACAGTTGGCTCACCTCGGGCACGAATGCGTCGGGCGGTGGCGCTGCCGGTGCATGGCGTGTGGAAGGCGACATCCTGGTCGACTACGACGCCAGCGGTGGGACACTCGGACTGGGGTCCGTCAGCCTGTCCGGTGCCGATCAGGACTTAACGATCAAGAGCGGCTCGACCACGATCGGAACGTTGACCGTTAACGATTTCTTTCTTGAAGATCCCAATCAGGGTGGCAACAGCGACCTGCTCGGTTATATGGACATCACGGTATCATCCAATGGAAGCGACTCGACGCTTGACAGTGTGGTGGCTAATAGCGCCACGGGTCGCGTCGAGTACATCGACAAGAACTACGGCCAATCGAGCAATGGTTTCAACGGGTTCGCCGTGAACAATGGTGAATTGCAGATTCGCCTTTGGGGCAATGAACTGGTCTGGAACGATCCCGCATTTCCGACGACGGCAGCGAACTGGGGCACTGACTGGGCTAGCAACGGACAATTCGTTGTCCCCTCCCCTGGTGCGTCGACGCTCGCCATGCTCGCGATGCCGTTTGTCGCGTGGTTCAAGAGACGGCACGCCCACGAATAGGACCGGTTTGTCGCGCTACCCATTTCGTGCTACGCGAGCGTCGCCTGATGGGCGACGCTCGATGCACCACGGCTGGCTTGGCGGCCAAACTGCCTCCCGCAGCCCACTCATGTGACATCACGCGAGGTCGGCGTTCCTTCAAACCCCACCGAATCTTCAGCGACACAAACGCCCGCTGTTGCTCACCTGCAACGTGACCCGTGCGCTCAGTTCGTGGCGGCGTCTCAACGACGGCCAGCGGGTTTTGCCTGGCGGTGCGACGTCACATCGGCGGCTTCGACGTGGACCGCTCTCACGCCGTTGATGCTACTGCCTCGCCCTCTTCTATGCGTAACCCCTAAGTCCCCTAGATTCACATGACGCATTATTCGTCAACATTTTCTTGAGCGCCGGAAGGCTCATGGACCGACTCAAGGGATAGAAGCAGTGATCTTCAGGCCGCTACGCAACGGATTGTTGACAACCATTCAGGTCGCTTGAGAGGAGGCTGCACCATGTCTTACGGAAAAGCGCGCAAGGTACGAGAACGGTTTTCAGCTCGTCGTCGATTCGACGAGTGTCTGATTGACGATTATTTCGATTCCGGCAATGACGAGCCGCCGCCTCGGCGTCCGGTCCGCATCGTTTTCGATGCCCCCAGATTAAGCGAAGTTGCGTATCAAGGTGGACGTGAGCCGCTGTTTGACGAGATGCTTCCCGCAGGCGAAGACTTGGCGAAACACGTCCCCACGTCCGCCGATCGAGCGGTTGCGGCACTCACGACGGCAGCGCAGGATAGCGCGAAGGCCGCTGGGGATCCTACGCAGGTGGTGCAGGCTGATCTGACAGTGCGATCGCCACGCGTTCCGGTCCGGTCTGAAGATCGCGAGGATCGTTCGACTGTATCCGAGGACGCGAGCGCGTCACCGGCGAACAAGCCTGTCCTAAGAATGCCCCTGAAGATTCACCGCCCGAGCCGGTCACGCGGTGGTCGGTCGACGTTCAGTTGGTTGCGTTTTTCGATGAGCATCATCGCTGGCACGACGGCGGCTATTTTCATCTTGGGCGTCATCAAACGGCTTTAGAACACACCCGCGCCCAGCGTGACGTGAGCAGCGGCGATAGCGCCTCAAGTGCCGGTTGGCGAAGTCTACGCCGATGAGGTCCCCAGGATCGTCATCGCATCATCTTCGTTGTCGGCGAACTTTAACAGCTTGTTGAGCTTCGTTAGTTCAAACAACTTTGCTATTCCGTCAGTAGCACCGCAAATAACTAACTTCCCCTTCGTTTTGCGGCAGTTTTCTTGAAGCGTGATGAGTACGCCGAGGGCTGCGGACGACAGGTGGTCGACCTTACTGATGTCGAGAATCAGCTTGCAAGGTGCCGTTTGTTCGACCAGATCGAACAGTTGGGTGCGCATCGCCTCGATGTATTGGGAGTCGAGAATCGACGAGCCTTGGAGTGAGGCCACCGTCACGCCGGCGTTGGTACGAACCGTGATTTGTGAGTCGTCAGTCATGGTGGGCAGTGTATTGCGATGCATGGCCGGTGGCTAGTCCGACGTTGTGCTTTCGCGCGGGAATCCGTTGCTCGCCCGGCTTGACGCGGCGAGATTTGCCGCTATGCTTTGCGATTCGCGTGTGTTGGCGGTAGGCAAAACAATTGTTCGTGCAATGAGTTATAGTTATGCCGATTGGAAGAATTCCTACGACGGTGGCGAAGACAGGCCGAGTTGACCAGGCGTGGTATCTCGTCGACGCAAGCGACAAGGTGCTGGGGCGGTTGGCGGCGAAAATCGCTACGGTGCTCATGGGCAAGCATAAGCCGATTTACACGCCCCATGTTGACACCGGTGATTTTGTGGTGGTCACGCACGTCGACAAAATCAAGGTTACGGGCAGTAAGCTCGACCAGAAGACCTACGGTCGATACACCTATCATCCCGGTGGGTATCGCGAAACCAAGATGCGAGACCTCTACGAAACCCGGCCTGATCGTATGTTGCAAACGGCGGTTCGCCGAATGTTGCCCAAGAATGCCCTCGGGCGACGGATGTTGCTTAAGCTCAAGTGTTACAGCGGCGGCGCGCATCCGCATTCGGCGCAGAACCCTGCGGAATGGACCTTCTAAGCGGACCCTCTTGATCGGAGTGACGGACCTTTGACCGACGAACAAACACCCAACGCCCCGGAAGCCACGCCGGCGACACCGCCGACTCCCGAGCCCGCCATTGCAGCAACGCCACTCGTGCCTGTCACGAGCGAGCCAATTGCGGACGAGGCGCCGAAGAGAAAATCGGCCGGGATGCAATACGGATACTACTGGGGAACGGGGCGTCGGAAAGCGTCGGTCGCGCGGGTTCGTATCCGACCCGGTGATGGCAAATTCATCATCAACAAGAAACCCATCGACGAATACTTCCGTGTTGCGAAGGATCGTAAAGACATCATCGCCCCGCTGGCGGCAACTCAATCGGGCAAGAACGTTGACGTGTTCGTGAACGTTCGCGGCGGCGGCACGACCGGCCAGTCGGGCGCAATCGTGCTCGGGCTGGCGAGAGCGCTTTGCAAACTCAGCGCGGAGCACGAGCCCAGTCTTCGGGAGGGCAACTACCTTACCCGTGACAGTCGGCGTGTGGAGCGCAAGAAGTACGGACAGCGTGGCGCTCGTCGTCGATTCCAGTTCTCCAAACGTTGATCATGCCATAACGGCCTCACCGTCTCCGTTGGCGATTTGTGGCTTTTGCCGCGCGGTGCTTGCCGCGCGTGCCTTGGCGTGCACAGATTTCTCGCGCTTGTTCGTCCGAGACGCGCCCTATGCGTGTTTTCTCGAAGTCGGTTCGTCGTTGACTCTCTTTCAAACGTGACGCTGTGCCATGGACGATCGTGATCTGACGACGTTGACCTCCCGTCTTGCCGGGTTTGCGGATCGGTACGACGTTCGCGGGGAGTGGCCGGCGGAATCGCTGCGGGTGTTGGCTGACGGTGGATGCTGGCGATGGCCTGTTCCGAAGCGTTTTGGCGGTGACGAGCTTTCCCCCACCGAGGCGATCGAAGGCTACGAGGCGATCGCTCGGGGTTGCATGACGACGGCGCTTATTCTGACGCAACACGACGCCGCGATTGACTTGATCGTGACGGGCGAGAACGAGGACCTCAAGGCTGACCTTTGCCCGAGTTTGGCGACCGGCGATCGGTTGCTGACCGTGGGCATCAGCCAGTTGACAACATCGCGTCAGGGCGGCGAGCCGGCGATGAGGGTAACGCTGGCTGACGACGGTGCGGTTTTGACGGGGGACATGCCATGGGCGACGTCGACCAGCCATTGTCACGGCGTTGTGACCGGCGGGGTGCTTCCGGACGGGCAGCAGTTGATCGGGTATCTGGAAATGGATACGGAGGGCGTTGACGTTCATGCGCCGGCATCGTTGGCGGCGCTGGGACATGCCCACACCTCGTTGATTCACTGCGACGGGGTTCGTATGCCTCGGCGACACATCATCCGAGGCCCGGTTCGCAAAGCGCTCTCGATTCGATCGACCGTCAGACCGTTGGTGGTGAGTTCGTGCGGGTTGGGGTTGGCTGGTGCGATGCTGTCGATCGTGCAGGATCTCGCTCCGCGGCGAGCCGAGGGGTTGCGTGTCTTTGCAGACGAATTGGACGCTCGCTATCAACGTGTCCGAAGCGATTTGTACCGTGCGGCGGATCGGCTTAACGATCCAGCGGCTGAACCAGCGTCGGGCGACATCCGTGCGGCGATCAATGAGTTGATCGTGCGTCTCTCTGCCACGATGGTGACGTTCGCCAAGGGAACAGGATACACGAGGGGGCATCCCGCTCAGCGGCTGGCGAGGGAGGGGATGTTCTTTCTGGTCTGGTCAGCGCCGGAATCGGTTCAGATTCGGACCCTCAGTCGTCTCTTGGGGGACGCACCTACTTCGGCGTCAAGCGACGGGCTGCGGGCGTGACGTGCTTGGGGGGTGGGGAGATCGTTCGCAAGCGGGTCAGCGGTTCTTGAGCGCGACGTTGTAGTTGCCGAGTGGTTTGCTCTCGTAGACTTGGGCGGGCGGTTTGCGCAGCGACCACGCGTAGCGTCGCAGCGATGGAATGATCGCACACACATCACGATAGCTCGGAGATGTCTCAAACGTCATCGCCCCGGCGTGGGTGCGGACGAATTGGGCGAAGGCTGGCAGGCGAGCCGCGTTGATGGGGTTGACAAGAATTCCGTCGTACTGATCGGCTTGGTTGGGTGAAATTCTGACCGCGCTGCGATCGAGCAATTGTGACCAGTGTGTGCAATCGAGCGCGACGACGTTGGGCGGCAGTCGGAGTTCGTTGACCGCCCACATTTCGTTCAGCGTGTGGTAGTCTGTGACGAAACGTTGCTGAGGATGGGCGGCTGCGAAGGCGCTTAGTTCTCGCGAAACCTGCACGTTTTGCCCGCCCGAGCCGCTACCGAGCAGATTGACGAGACAGATCCCCAGTACGGTAGCCGCCGCGACGGCGACCTGCTTCGGCCGACGGCGCGTACAGATCGCGTGCGCGGTCAACACCGCGACGGGCAGTATGAGTGGGTGCAGGAACCGAGACATTCTCCAGAACGGAACGTACGACCATGGCGAGCGCGTGCCATAGCTGATCCAAAACCAATACAGCAAACACGTCACGACGAGCACGCGAAGCGAAACGGATAGACGCCGCAAATTGCGAACTCCGTAGGCCATCGCGACGAGCAGCGCGATCCCGAAGCCCTTGCTGAACAGGAGGTGGGCTGCCGGCCAGGTGAAGAAGAACCAGTTGACCCCGCCCGTGTGGTCGAAGGGCGAGATCGGTGAACTGGCAGCGTTGGCTTGTTGACACACGCGGAGTCTGATCGTGGGATCGCCGTAGAGCAGTTGAAGGACGAGCATCTCGCCAGCGACTGCCATCGCGATGGCGATGATCGTGAACAGCACGCCGGTTGTGAACCGCTTGCGATCGACGATGAACGATGCGGCTACCAGCACGCCAAGGTAGAAGATTCCCGAATAGTGCGCGACCACCCCCAACGCAAAGAGCACGGCGGCTGTCCATCGTGTTGTTGTTGAAGGGCGCGGATGCAGGAACGCTACCGTCCCGGCCATCATGAACGCGGTCATGATGGGAAAGGGCGAGACCATGGTGGCAAGGTCGACGTCGAGGGGTAAGACCGCGACCATCAGCCCGGCGACGCACGTCTGTGCGACACTGCCCGCCCGTGCGGTCCACCACATCACCGACGCGAGGATGACGAGCGATGCGAACAACGACGGCATGACGGCTGCCAGTTCCGTCGGGTTCGTCAACGACATCGCGAGTGCGATCAAAGCGTTGCCGATGAGGCGTGCTTCCCAGTGATTCATCGGCGGTCGGTCTACGCCGGCGGCGAAACGCATGTAGTACAGATCGTCGCTACCGATGATTCCGACGAAGAACACCGCCCGCATGACCGCCCATGTCGTCACGCACAGCGCGATGACTGCGCACCACCGCAGTCGTCGACCGGCCGGTGTAGCGGGCTCGACGAGTTTGCGTGCATCAGGCAAGTCGGTCTGGTTGGATCGTACCACGGGCATCATGCTGCTCCTTCGACTTTATCGGTCGTTTTGGAGCGAGGATGAAGGTGGGTGTTTCTCGCCGGCCGCAGCACGGCTGGCGTTTGGCGATGTCACTGCGCGTTACGCGGAGCCTGTCGGCGGCCGGATTGCTACGGTGTGGAGCAGCATGGATCGATACCTGAAAACGAGTCGAGTACGGCGAACAGGTCGAAGAGGTTGACACTGCTGTCTGGC
>CAYQFV010000094.1:0-7555 GCA_964416845.1 uncultured Phycisphaeraceae bacterium
TCATCGATTCAAGCGTGGTGGGCTCGCCGAGGAGAGGGTTGTCGTGCTGAATTACTACATCGTCGACGGCAAGTACTGCCCCGACGTGTCGCTTCTGCGTTCCAAAGCGTGGAGGTTGTCGCTTGAGGCGAACTATTCCGCCCAGGTGCAAGTGACGTGCAACGCCAGTTCCCCGCGAGACTTCGAAGAGGCTGAGGCGATCGCCAAGGCGTTCGCCGTTGAATCCGCTCCCGCGATTCATGACTTGATCGTCGACTCGGTGGCGGCTGTTTCGCGTAGTGAGCCGGGGGAAAGCTAACGCCGTGTCCTGCGAGAAAGTAGCACGTTCACCAGCCGGTTTGCCAGCGGCGTGCTCGCGAGGGAGGAACCCGTATTGACGCCCGACAAGAGTAACATCGTGGCAAGTGCGCACCCGCAGTCCGCCGCCTCGCCCGCCTTGGGCGTTGGACGGGTGAATCTCGGGCTGCTGGTTGTTACCCTTGCAGCGCTCGTGTGGTCCTATTGGCCGACGCTCGTCGGGCTGATGCGGGACTGGCGAAGCGATCCGAACTACTCGGTGGGTCAGATCGTACCGCTTGCGGCGTTGTACTTGTTGTGGAGTGACCGACGCAGTCTGATGCGTTCTCGGATGACCGCGTGTTGGTGGGGCGTTGGGTTGCTCCTGTTGGCGATGGCAGCCCGATCATTCGGATTGATCTGGCTGTTCGAGTCAGCCGAGCGGTATTCGTTCGTCTTGGCGATCGCGGGTGTAGTGCTGTTGATTGCCGGTCGCGAGGTGTTCGGCAAGGTGTTTTGGGTCTTGGTGTTCCTAGGCTTGATGATGCCGCTTCCCGGTCGAGTCCACCTCATGATTTCGGGGACACTGCAGGACTACGCAACCGACGGAGCCGTCTTCGGATTGGAGTTGCTGGGCGTCGTCGTGGGGCAACGGGGGCACCAGGTCGTGTTGAACGACAGTGTGCCGATCAACATCGCCGAGGCATGCAGTGGCCTGCGAATGCTCAGTGCCTTCGTGGTGGTGGCGGCGGTGCTCGCCTACATCGTCCCGCGCCCTCGGTGGCAAAAGGTCGTGCTGGTGTTGTCCAGCGTTCCGGTCGCGATCGTGTGCAACGTCATGCGATTGGTTCTGACGGCGCTGCTTTTCTTGACCCTCGAAAGCAGCCTTGCCGAGCGATTCTTTCACGACTTCGCGGGTTTGACGATGATGCCGATGGCAATTTTCCTTCTGTTGGGTGAGTTGTGGGTCATGTCGAAACTGGTCATTCCCGATGGCGAGGGCGTCGAAACCCGGTCGCCCGTCGATGTGTCGGGGGCCTCACCGTGACGAACGAGCCTACCGTTTGCGAAGCGTGCGGCGGCGACGCAAACATCCACATTTCCAACGTTGTCGCCGGGGTGGTGACGATGCGCCACTTTTGCCCGGATTGTGTTGATGACGCCCAAGCGGACAGGCCCCGATCGCAGCGTCATCGCGGTGCAGCGGGGATGATCGGTGCTGTCGGGCTGATTGCTCTTCTTCTTTCGGTGTTCGCTGATCGTCTGAAACTCGGCAGTTCGGTAGGATTCGGCTGGTGGCAGAATCTGGGTGTGGTCGTTGGCGCTGCGCTGCTTATTCTGGGGGCTGCGACGCGGGCGCCTGCGTTGCTCATCATCGGGTTGATCGCGTGCGTTCTGGCGGTGCTGGCGGACTGGTTTGCCTTGGGCAGCGCCGAGGGCTTCGGCATCCTTCAGATCGCCGGGACGTCGTTGGGGTTGGTTCTGGTTGCGACGGCCATCTGGATCAGCCGAGCCCGGGCCTACCCGGACTCGTGAACGCCCGTCACACCCTCAACGTTTCTTGGGCGGTCTCGAAATCGTCGACGATTTCAAACCACTCGTTCAGGTGCGTGACATCGAAGACGCCCATCACAAAGGGCGACGGGGCGACGAGAACGACGCGTGATCGGCTCATTCGGGCCCGAATGACCACGTTGATCAACTCGCTCAGGCCTTGAGAGTTGATTTGCTTGAGATCGGAGAGGTCGATGGCCAACCGGGAGTCGGCGTCCGCGACCAGTGGTTGCAACTCGTTCGCGATCTGCTCTTCTTCGCCGAGATTGAACTCTCCCGAAACCGCAGCCAACTGAATCGAGTCAACGCTTGTGATGTCAATGTCCATGGGATGAAGTCTCGAGATCCCTTGCGTTCATCCGAATCCTACGACATCGTATTCTGTCGGCAACGTTCGCCGCCGACTGTGGTCGAATCGGCCAACTTTCGCCCTTCCGCCGCCCGACCTACCGACGAATGCCGTTTGATCCGTCGTCCTCCCTCCAGGAGGGCAATTCTGCCTTATCCGCGTGGTCGTGTTGGTTGGGCTGTTTGGCATGGCATCGCGCGTTCACTTGTGCAGATTGCCCATGCTCCGTCGACGAAGGGCTTTTCGAACCAGCACATAGTTCTGCGATTCAAAGATCGTCACTTCGCCCGACACGACAAAGACGATCTCCTCGCCCGATGCCTGCGTCTCACGCACCAATCGCTCGAGCTGCTGGTTGGGCAGCAGTCGCACCGGCGGACGCGGCGCTTCGGGAGAATCGGACTCGAATTCAAACGTCCACCAGGCACCGTCGCGGACGCATCGGCCGGCTGCGTTGTTGATGTACTCGCCCTCTCGCACCAGGGACGCGGTAGCGGGCTTTCGTCCGGTCGGCCGCCCGGCGTTCTTGGAACGAAGCGGCGCACTGCGAGGGCGGTCTTTCTCGAACGCTTTGATGATCTCTTCGGGCGACGGCTGCGACGGCGCGCGCAGCGCACGATCGGGCGTGCCCGGCGACGGCGGAGGCTGACTGGGAGGAGCGTTTTTGTCGGCCGGAGTCTGCTCCTTCTCGTCCGGGCTTTTGGGTGCTTCCTGGGCCAACACAGTAGCCCCGCAAGACAAGACCAACATCACCGTCAACGCGTTTCGGAACATCATTGGTGCGTGCATGAGACCGTCACCTCCTGTTTCGTCATCTCATTCAGATCGTGCGTGACGCGGCTGCGAAGGATTCTACCAGCGATGGGTCACGCTGTCCGCACGAAATAGTAGCCTGTCAGCCGAGTGACACGTCTTGGCGTGCAAGCCAACCCCCGCGACGGTCGCCGAAGCGCTGTGGCGGCTTCGCATGCTGAACTGACCGCCATGGCATCCGTTACGCGTGACTACTGTTTCTTGAGGGTAGCGGCCAATTCCGCGACGCTGGTGGTCGGCTTCTTGCACACGTAGTTTCGACAGACGTAGGCGGTGGCTTTGTTGTCGATGCGTCGCTTGGCACGCAGCAGCGGGATTTTCTTGACGAGTTTGGGATCGGGCGTTGGGTCTGCTGAAAACGTGACGATTTTATTGGGGCGATAGTCGCGGAAAACCGTCTTGAGCATGATTGTCGTATCGGGGGCGTTGGGCTGGCCGACGATGGCGATTTCGCGTGGCTCGCCGTAATAAAAATCCACGGCGCACAAGAGACGTTCGAACTGGTTGGGCGTTCGTGCGACCAACGGCGCGAATGCCCCAAAAATGGATTCAGCCTTCTCGCGATAGTCCTTGCGGTTCACGAGCAGTCCCAATCTCAGAAGGTTCATGGCTGCCACCGAATTGCCCGACGGGACCGCGCCGTCGTTGGCGTCTTTGGTTCTCGCGACCAGGGTTTCGCCGTCCGACGCGGTGAAGAAAAACGCCCCGTCTTCACGGTCGAAATACCGCGCAATCATGTCGTCCGTCAGCGTCACCGCCTCGTCAAGCCAACGCACGTCAAACGTCGCCTCGTACAGGTTGATGAGCCCCTCGGTCAAAAAAGCGTAATCCGAAAGGTAACCGGTCAATCTTGCCCGACCGTTTCGATAGCTTCGCAACAGCTTGCCGTCGCGCGTCATCTTGGAGAGCACGAAATCAGCCGCCTTCTCCGCGGCAACTGCGTATCTCGGTTCGTCCAAGACGCGGGCGCCCTTCGCGAGGCTGGCAATCATCAAGCCGTTCCACGCCGTCAGGATCTTATCGTCGAGGCCGGGTGGCACGCGTTTGGCGCGGGCTTCGAGCAGCCGATGACGCATGCCGGCGAGTCGCTTCTCGAGGGCGGCAGGGTCCGTATCGTGGTCCTTGGCAACCTGTTCGATCGATCGTTGAACGTTGAGAATGTTCTTCGCGCCAGCCGGTGCGTGCCCGCGTGACTCAAACCAATTGCCTTTTTCGGTCACGTCGTAGTAGTCGCAGAAGATCTTGCCGTCGTCCGGGCCGAGCACGTGGGTGACCTGCTCGACGGTCCAGATGTAAAACTTGCCCTCCATGCCCTCGCTGTCGGCGTCGCGCGTGGAATAGAACCCGCCTTCGGAAGATTGCAGATCGCCAATCACATAGTCAAGAATTCCCCTCGCGGTGTCGGCGAACAGCGGCTTGCGGGCCACTTGATACGCGTCGAGGAAGATCGAACTGACCAAGCCTTGGTCGTAGAGCATCTTTTCGAAATGCGGGACCAGCCAGTTCGGGTCGGTGCTGTAGCGACAGATTCCCCCGCCAAGCTGATCGTAAATGCCGCCGTTCGCCATGTGGGTCAGCGTCACGTCCACCGCGTCGAGCAGAACGGGATTGGATTCGCGAATGTACGTTCGGAGCATCAGTTCCATGGCCATACTGGGCGGAAACTTGTTGCCCTCGGTCCGGAACCCGCCGCGGTGCATGTCGAAATGTTGCACCAGCAGGTTGGCGGTTTGCGATGGTGTATCCGCCGGTATCGTCGTGCCGCCCTCGCGGGGCTGGCTGGCCCAGCGGCGGAGATAGGCGTTGATCTCGCTACCCTTGTCGAGCAGAGCTTGACGATTGCCGGACCACTGGTCAGCCACTTGGATCAGCAATTGCTCGAGCTGAGGCTTGGGGAAGTACGTGCCCGCGAAGAAGGGCTCGCCGGAGGACGTGATGAAGAGCGACATAGGCCAACCACCGCGACGCGTCATGCGGATCGTTGCCTGCATGTAGATCTCGTCGATGTCGGGGCGTTCTTCACGGTCGACTTTGATCGCCACGAAATCGCGATTCAAGATGTCGGCGATGTCATCCGACTCGAATGACTCGTGTTCCATGACGTGACACCAATGGCAGGCGGAATAGCCGATGCTGAGGAAGATCGGCTTGTCCTCCTTCTTGGCCTTCGAGAAGGCAGCCTCACCCCACTCATACCAATTGACCGGGTTGTGGGCATGTTGAAGCAGGTAAGGGCTGGTCGCGTGGATCAGATTGTTCGTGTGTTTGAATTCGGTCTTGGGTGACACGTTGGTCCCCTCGTTTGGTGCATCGACCTGAGCGCACGCCACCGCCATCGGAACCAGAGCCAGCCAACACGCCATCGTCGACCTCCCTCGCCCACCCGCGCGGCGCTTTCGCCCCGCCATGATCAGGCCGCCGCAGATTCTCTTGTTCATCGCTCGGAATACCCTATCCGTCCCACGCCTATTGTAAGACCGCACCGGTGGCGGTCAAAAGAAAACAGGGGGCGACGCGATTCATGCTGACGCGTCGCTCCCTGCAAGTCAGGAGTCTCGATCGTGATCCGTCGGCAACGTCACCGACAGTCTAACGAATAATGAAGTCGAAGGGCATCATCGTCACGACACCTTCGTTGTGAACCAGTTCCAGCCGGTCGATCGCCTGCAGCGTGATCTTCGTTCGGCTGGGGTCCAGCCGCTCCAGGATCGGCAGTATCACTCCCAGCGCAGAGACGTTTCGACCGAACAGCCGCGGCTTGGTTTGCACGCTGATGTCGGAAGATTTCCCGCCCTCGCCGGTCAGTTCACCCAGAAGTGTGTCGAGTATGTTTTTCGGCTCCGGAATGACGCGAAGCTCGTAGTCGCTGATGGACGCCCTGCGGGCTGCATAATCGACCGCATCAGCCAGACCACCGATCTTGTCGACCAACCCCAACTCCAATCCCTGCTTGCCGGTGAACACCCTTCCGGCGGCGATGTCGTCGATCGGTTTTTGAAGCTTGCCGCCGCGACCCTTCACAACGCGACTCTTGAACACCTCATAGATGTCGCGCATCCAGTCGGTGATGCGTTGGCGTTGTTCGTCGGTGAATCGGCCGGACGTGCTCATGATGTCGGCGTTTTTGCCGCGCTTGTAGGGCACCCAGTTCACGCCGATCTTGTCCCATAGCCCGGTGGTGATGATCTTGCCACCGACCACGCCGATGGAGGACGTGATCGTGGTCGCATCGGCAAAAATCATGTCCGCGCCGCACGATACATAATATCCGCCGCTGGCTGCCACGTTGCCCATCGACACGATCAGCGGCTTCTTCTCGCGAACCAACTGGGTCGCTCGCCAGATGATCTCGCTCGCCAAGGCTGACCCGCCCGGCGAACTGACACGCAACACCACCGCTTTGATGGAACTGTCGTCGGCGGCTTTCTCCAGCGCTTTTCGGATATCACCACTGAACGCTCCACTCGATCCGCCGAAGGGTGAAGGCTGCTCAAAACCCGTCTGAATCGTCCCATCCACGTAGATGATGGCGATGCTGTCGCGAGTTGATTTCTTGGTGGGGCTGAGCAACTCGGTGAACACCGAAAAGAACGCGAACGGATTCGAGAGATCAACGTCGACCCCGTGGTCATCGCCGAAACGGTTGTCAAAGGTCACGTCGCGGCCGTAGATTTTCTTGATCCTTCGGAGGAACTCGTCACGGTATTCCACGTTGTCCACCAAGCCTGCCGCTTTCGCCTCTTCCGCAGAAAAGTGGCCTTGGTCGATTAGCCGCCGCACCTGCCCGTCGCCGAGATCACGCGATTCGGCGATCATTCCGACGAAGCCGTCATACAGACCGTCCAGCAGCCAGTTCATGTTTTCCGCAGCTTCCGGGCTTGGTCCGGTACGCGTCGTAATCTCCGAAGCCGCCTTGTACGCCCCCATGTGAATCATGTCCGCGGCCAGCCCTAGCTTGTCGAGCAAGCCCTTGAGGTAAGGCGATTCGGCATACAGCCCGGTCAGCCAGACGTCAGCCGTCGGCACTAGGCTGAGATCGGACGCGGACGACAGCAACGCCAAGCTTCCCATGTTCAGGCCGTCGATGTGCACGAACACGCGCTTGTCGACGGCTTTGAACTTAGCCAAAGCGGCCCGCAACTCTTCGATTTGAGCAGTGCCGATCGGCATCCCCTCCATGGTGAGAACCACCGCTTTGACCGACTGGTCTTTGCGGGCTTTTGCAAGGCGTTCCAGAAGGCCCTTGAGCGATTCAGTCCTGCCCGCCGCAAGTCCGAACGGATCGGGTTGCGGACGCTCGGTCAGCGTGCCGGCGAGGTGAAAGTGTGCGATCTTTCCAGACGTGTCAGCCGCGACCCCCGGTCCGGTACCGAGAATGCCGACAACGCTCAAGATCAACGCCGGAACAGTCAGATGACGCACGATGGGTTTTGACATGGGTGGGCTCCGAAAAAATCGAATCGCTGGACCACTGTGGTTCCTGTGTTTTTGGATATCGGCATTCTACATCGTCGTGGACCACGCGGCGCCCCGACAAGACTCAATTCGACAAGTCCGTACAAC